>CAJQOL010000025.1 GCA_905479925.1 uncultured Kangiellaceae bacterium
TTGCTCACACAGCGCCAAAATATTATTGAGTTTAGTACTTAACATTTCTTTTCCATTAGTAAATATTCCGCCGTGTGGGCAAAACATGGTTTCGAAATCGAGCGCTACTGCTTTTCGCAGGCTATTAATTAGTAGTGGCAAGTCTTCGTCGCTTCTTAAGAGTTTTAGATTGCGTGCAATAAATAAATCACCACTAAAAAAATAGCTCTGTTTAGGTAAAAGGTAACAGGTTAGGTCTTTGGCGTGGCCCGGGGTGTGAACTGGTTGAATGACACTGCCATCGCTAAGATACTCCGTTTCTGCTACTGGTTGAGATTTCGTTTTCTTTGGATTTCCCCATATGATTTTTTGGACCATTGGCGTGGGATATCCGTTAGCTAGTTTCTGTTGCGAAAGTCTCGGTGCCTTAGGCATTATTTTAAACTGGTCCGCGATTCGCTGTGCGTTACCACTGTGATCTTCATGGTGATGAGTCAACAACAGTTGGCGCACAGGAGATTTTTTCAAAAAACTTTTAACGTGGCGCCATTGATTGCTCGGGCCTGCATCGATGACGGTATCGCCGATGCGATAGACAATAAACTGGGTATTAATGCCCAAGTTGAATCGCCCAACTTTGCAGCCATCCACTTCTTGGTGTTTATACCCATTCCACCTCAAGATGTCTACTTCAGCGTGGCAATAAGCTATCATATTTAAGGCGCTGCAATGCCGTATTAGTCATTCTAATTTAAGTTGCAGTAACGAAGAAGATGATAGCTTATTGCCGCGCCCTACGGGAGTTTCACCAGAAAACTTGCACAGCGTTACAGCTTTTGCCAAGGGCTAGCCATTCCCTACAAGCTGCGCCTCGTTCAAGCTTTCTGGTGAAGCTCTGAAGTAGGCATCTTGAGGTGGGATGGGTATATAATATTGTCTAATCGACATCAGCTTGTCCTGGCGTTTGTTTAGGTTCGGTCGGTTTCTTAAGGACGACTAGTGCTATTCCCGTGAGAATCATAGTACCAGAAAGTATGAGTTCTACTGAGATCGATTCGTTAACAAACAGTACTCCTCCTACCGCAGCAATCAGAGGGACCGACAATTGAGAAACCGCTGCTTGAGAAATACTTAAGTGCCTTAACGCTGAATACCAAAGCGCATAACCAACACCTGACGCTAGCGACCCAGAAGCAATAGCTAGAAATAAACCAAGGTCATTCCAGTGAGATGTTGGCAGAAAAAATAACCAGATCAAGCCGACGATGGGTATGCTTAAAATAAAATTTTGCCCAGTATTTAAAATCGGTTGTTTCGAATCTTTACCGGCTAAGGTATAAAACGCCCAAGCAATACCAGCGACCATCATCATCAACAGCCCAGGTAAAGAAGGTCGAGAGGCGTTAGGAAAAACAAGTAGCAAAAATCCGCCAAAGGAAACAAGTAAGCCGATCCACTCTAGCGCTCCTAAACGGTTTCCTTTTAATCGATTAACTAGCAGCATGCTAAACTGAACGGTAGCAAAAAGTATTAGCGCACCGCTAGCCGTGCTTAGCTGGACATAGGCGAAGGAGAAAAAAACGGCGTAACTGGTTAGCATCAGCGCTCCCCACCAAGCACGCCATGTCTTAAGTTGTTTAAATATCGATTGGGTTAAGTGTCTATTTGAGCCTGTGGCAAAAATGATTAGCGTTAAAGTCATCGCTCCCGAAAATAAGCGAATGGCTGTAAAACTAGCCGGATCAATGTTAGTTGCTCCTAACGCCATACGACACAAAACGGAGTTAGCGGCGAAAGCAATTAGCGCCAAACAGGTGGTGGTGCTAATTAGAGCCAGCTGTGGCCAACCAATTTTTGTTATTTTCTTGGGCGGACTATTATGCATAGGGGACGTTTGCAGTACTGTTATTCAATAGTGTTTTCATAGCAAGCTTTGGGGTAATATTGCTGGGTTGATATCGGAGATTTAGAGTAGCATGAAAGTGCCGCGAAAAAGCATGCTAAATCTCATTGAACGAATTAGCTGAATTAACCGATTTATGTAAATTGAGTCTAATTAAGAAATTATAGTTAATTAATTTTAATCAAGTCTAAAAAAGCTATCGCTGATAAGGGGTCACCATTGAGTTCACATGACGAGAAATCTAGAATCACAAATTCATTGGCGACCACTGTGGTTCATGCAGGTTTAGATAAGGCTCAGCAAGGCCGAGCGTTTTCTCAAGGGCCGGCATTCGCGAGTACTTTTCATTTGTCGGGAGAAGTAGAAAACGGCCATCATCAGTACGCCCGGTTTCACAATCCCACTTGGGATTCGCTGGAACAAGCATTAGCAGAGCTAGAAGAAGGGGCGTCACTCGTTTTTCCTTCCGGCATGGCAGCGGGCGCTGCGGTGATGACGTCGTTTGTTGAAAGTGGCGATACTATCATGCTGCAGTCGGATGGGTATTACGCGACGCGCGCATACGCTGAAGCTTTTTTAAGTAAGTTTGGAGTAACCATAAAAGCGGTACCAACACTCGAACTCATCAACCAAGATTATTCAACGGTCAAGCTAGTATTTGTTGAGTCACCGAGTAACCCGCTATTAGATGTGATCGATATTGCTGCGCTCGCTGAAAAAGCGCATGCCTCGGGCTGTCTTCTCGCGATCGATAACACCACATTAACCCCGCTTGGGCAACAGCCGCTCAAATTAGGTGCCGATATTTCAATGTGTTCGGATACTAAAGCGCTGAACGGTCATAGTGATGTGGTATTTGGTCATGTCGCGACCAAGAATCAAGAGCTGTATGAAGCTATGCTGTTATGGCGTAAGTTATCAGGCAATATTCCCGGCCCTATGGAAACTTGGCTTGTTCATCGCGGATTGGCAACCTTGGATATGCGCTTGGAGCGAATGACCAATAACGCTCAAATTTTGGCTGAATGGTTAGAACAACACCCAAAAGTAAAGATGACCCGATACCCTGGACTTAACAATGATCCGTCACACCGATTAGCAACTCAGCAAATGAGTCATTTTGGCTTTATCATTAGTTTTGATTTAGGTAACAAAAAGAATGCCGATCAATTTTTAGCTAATTCCAAGCTTATTTTTGAGGCAACCAGTTTTGGAGGCGTGCATACCATGGCGGAGCGCCGTGCTCGATGGGGGACCGATCAAGTATCAGAGGGGTTAATTCGGTTGAGTGTCGGATGCGAAAATGTTGAGGATTTAAAACAAGACCTTAGCCAAGCATTGGAGTTAGTGTCGTCCTAAAACTAAAACCAAAACTAAAGAAATTCAATATTTGCCGATAACCATTAGATAGAAAACTATCAATATAACCGTCTGAGATTGATAGCTTGTTTGGTTAATTGGTATTAAATCGTTTTGGTTGGAGACTGGTAATGGTTAATAGTATTCAGAATAACGTCGGCGCATTTGTTTCTAAAACCACCCTAACGAAAGCTAACGCAGCGGCTGAAGAATCCTCTGCAAAACTGTCGTCTGGGTTCAAGATTAACAAATCTAAGGACGACGCCTCTGGACTGGTAATTGCAAACCAACTGCTTAAAGAAGCTGACGGTTCACAAGTTGCGTTAAGAAACACTAATGACGGCATTTCCTATGCTCAAGTAGCAGATGGAGCGTTAAGCGAAGCGACTGATGTTCTGCAAAGGATGCGCGAGTTGTCACTGCAAGCGAGTAGTGGTCAGGTTCCTGCAGAAGGGCAAGCCGCATTAGACGCGGAGTATGCGTCTTTATCGGCGGAAGTTGCCCGGATTGGTTCTGATACATCTTTTGGTGGCTCTCCATTATTTGGCGGCAGTGTTGATATTGCGGTAGATTCTAGTGGTTCAAGCACTATTAATGTGTCAGCCGCGGCTATTGCGCCGGTCGGTGGTGCGGCGTCGGCCGGAGGGTTAGCTGCAGTTGATAATGCTTTGGCAGCGATCGATACGACCCGAGCGGAGCTAGGCGCAGCGTCTAGCCGTTTAACCAGTTCCGCCAATAATTTAGGTACTCAAATTGAAAATGCGTCCGCCGCGGCCTCGCGAATTAGAGATACCGATTTTGCCGAGGAAAGCTCTAACAAAGCCAAGTCGCTTTTGCTGCAGCAAGCCAGTTATTCAATTCGCTCTCAGGCTAATGCGTCTAGCGGTGCAGTTCTATCGTTATTAAAATAATCTGAGTTCAGCTGAAGATAGCCGGGAGAAGATAGCCGGCATAGGAAAAGTATCTGCCATTCGGAGTAACCGATGAGTTCTTATTTTGTCAGTGATTTGAGATGATAAGGTTAAAAAATTAAAACAAAAAACTAAGACAATAAATGAGGCAGTCATTACTTTTAGAAACTCGCTGTGATAAGTTCACAATAATAATATCCCCACCAACGCACAACTAAAATGAATCACCCAGGCAAAATCATCGTTTTAAATGGAACATCCAGTTCTGGAAAAACTTCAATCGCAAAATCTATACAGTCTATCAGTGAGGATGTATTTCTTCGTTGTCCCTTAGACTCTTTTTGGGACATGACTCCCAGTGACATTGCCGCCGGCTCTGATAACTTTCCAAATATGAAATTAGCGATGGCAAAGTCAGTAAAAGCATTAGCTGAAACTGGCCACAATGTTGTCGTTGACATTATTTTTAGCGGCGCAAAAACCTACCATGAGTTTAGTTCTGTGTTGCAAGGAATGGATGTAACTATTGTAAAAGTGGAGTGCCCATTAGATGAGTTAAACCAACGTGAAATAGACAGAAAGGACCGAAAAATTGGATTGGCGGCTTCACAAATAGAAAGCGTTCATAAAGACGTTGAATATGACCTAGTTGTGAATACCCTATTGGATTCACCGTATTTGTGTGCGACCAAAATAATTAACCTAGGCCTGAACCTGAGCCAGGCACGATAGGCTCTTGATCCCTCCCGAATTGAATCAATTGGTTCGGGCTGATTGGTTCAGGTTTATTGGTTGGTCTTCTAGTTTCAAAAAATGGCTATTCCTTTGAGCCCGTTTCCATCGGATTAGAGCTATCAAGCGTCCACTCCTGCAAAGAGCCCATATAAACGGCGACATTCGTAAAACCTAATCGGTGCAAAGTAAAAGCTGCTGAGGATGCGGCAACGCCACCACCGCAGTAAGTTATAGTTCGTTCGACCCGATTACCGTCTTGCATCATGTCTAGCTCATCAAAGGATTTAAATCGACCCGTTTCGTCGATTAAGTCTGATGTTGACATATTGATAGCGGTTGGAATATGACCCGGTCGCGAATACAGCGAAAACTTGCCCTGATAGTGAGCGGCGGGAAGTGCGTCCACGATATGAGTCTTTTTATCTTCGATAGCTTTAAAAACTTCGTCTCTATCGGAAATCAACTCGGGTTTTGCCGCTAGTTTAAAGATTTTTTTGTTAAGTCTAACGATTTTACTGGAGACAGGGCGTTTTTCCGCTTTCCATGCTTTCATTCCACCATCTAATATGGAAATTTTCTGATGGCCCGCCCAGTGTAACATCCACCATACACGGGTAGCCCAAACATGATTCTCAGCACTATAAATAACCACATGTGTTTTGTTATCAATACCTAAATCACCGATGGCTTTTGCGAAGTCTTTCGCGGTAGGCATAGTTAGCTCTAGTGTCTTGTTATCGCCAGATAGATCTTTCTTTAAATCGGCAAAAACCGCTCCCGGTATATGCTCACTTTCATATTGTGACCTGCCGCTCACGTTGGTAAATCCGCCTTTGTCATTCATTTTTACAACAACGGTGCTATCTACGATTATTATGTCTTCATCATCAAGATGTTGGTTTAACCACTCAGTACTTACCAGCAAGTCAATTGTCTTATCATCATTGACTAGGTTTTTTTCCTTAGCTGCTATACTAGAGAAGTTCATGAAAATAAGCGAAAGAACGGTAATAAGGCTAATGGTGTAATGTTTCATAGCGTGACCTATTTGAGTGTTTGATGAACACTATAAAATCGAATCGATGCACAGGCAACCATAAAGTTATGAAGGTCATAGATATTTATACCCATCCCACCTCAAGATGATAGTTTATTGCCACGCTGACGTATGCATCTTGAGGTGGGATGAGTATATACTCAAGTTGATACGCGTGTTCTGGGGTAAATTTTGTGGAAAGTAATATTATTACTAGTATCAATAAGACTAGATTATTACAGCCTCTCGGAATAACGAATAACCAGCCTGTTTTATGACAAGGTCTCGCTTTATTTGTGAATCTAGCTTCTGATTGTATTTCAACTATCGTGCAAATTGCTCATCATTTGCCTGGTTGATACTGGTAGAGGTATGGGGAACCAGCGTTTTATGAAGTATTTATGACAATATATTTATATATAAATCAGGTAGTTAGTATTAATACGTTGTAACCCACAAGGTTTAGCTCAAATATTACAGATTTATGACGGTTTGTCATAAAGCTGTAATATAGTGTCTTTATCATACGCTCAAATCAGATTTACCCGTATTTTGCATTTTATTAAAACTTTGGTTAATTGGAGACTGAAATGAAAACCTTAAAGCCTACTCTTATTGCGTTAGCATTATCCGGTGCAATGGCACCAACTATTGCGTCTGCGGACGATAACTGGGTCGATGTATATGGTAAGTTAATGCTTACTGTAGATATGGTTGACGAAGACGCTGGCGATGATCAGTGGGAACTTAATAGTAACGCCACTCGTTTTGGCGTGAAAGGTTTTGGCGACAGCGGTATTGATGGCGTTGAAGTTTTTTACACAATGGAATGGGCGGTTGATGTAACCGATGAAAGTAAGGAAAAGAACCTTTCTTCTAGAAACCAGTTTGTAGGACTACGAGGCGGTTTTGGTGAAATATTAGCAGGCCGTAAAGATACACCTTCTAAAACGGTTGTTAAGAAAGTTGATTTGTTCAATGACTACCAAATGGAGTTTAAAACAAGCTTCAACGGCGAAAAACGTGTTGGCAATATGATTCAATACACAACGCCGAAAGTCGGTGGTTTTAAAGCTGCAGTTGCTATTGTTCCAGGTGAAGACACAGGAACTAACGATGGTCTTGCTGATGGCGTATCGATGTCTGCGCAATATAAAATGGGTGACTTCACTTTTGGTGCATCCTATGATGATGGTATCGAAGGCGATGATGTTCAACTAGCAAGAGCAATGGCTCTTTATAGTAAAGATGCATGGCAAGTCGGTTTTATGTACCAAGATACTGACAACGACGGTGTAACTGGCGATGGTATGGTATTTAGCACAAAGTACAAAATGAACAAACACTCGTTAAAACTGCAGCTTGTTGAGTCAGATGCTTGGGAAGCAGGCGTTAGCTCTAAAGTGAAATATACTTCTCAGCAAATATTAGGTTGGGATTACAAAGCTAGCAAGAAAACCACTTTTGTTAGCTATTTAGGATTTAGCGAAATCGGTGCAACTGGTGATGACGATACGGTTCTTGGTTTCGGCATCGTGCAAAAATTCTAATTTGGATTGAATTAGTTAACGCTATTGGAAAACGGCGGGCATGGGAGACCATGTTCGCCGTTTTTTTATGTCATAAACTTAACCGACAATCATGAAAAGTGTCTTAATTAATTACACAAACGGTTATTTGTTTGGCGTTCACGCCTCTTTAAGTTGTTGTATTTAAACGCTTTTGCAAAGTATTTTGTGTTGTCATAATTCTGTCATAATTCCGTAATATATTAGTCACACTCGAGCTGTACTCTAGCGTCAAATCAAACTTACTCATACAAGTTATGAAGTAAGACGGGTTTAGAGCAATTTATTTATATACAAACTACTCGTTTCAACTTGGGCAACCAAATTAAGGAATTAATTATGAAAAAATTAACTTTAGCCATTAGCTTATTGGCAACTAGTACAGCAGCATTATCTGCCGGTCGCGATACTATTAACGTGGTTGGCTCTTCGACGGTTTATCCATTCTCTACGGTTGTGGCTGAGAGATTTGGTAAGTCAACTAGCTTCAAAACACCTAAAATCGAATCTACTGGTACTGGTGGCGGAATGAAATTATTCTGTGCTGGCGTTGGTATCGATACTCCAGACATGTCTAATGCTTCTCGTAGAATGAAGAAAAGCGAGTTGGAAATGTGCATAAAGAACGGCGTTAGTGCAGTAACTGAGGTTTTACTTGGTTATGACGGTATCGTTATCGCGAATTCGAAGAAATCTAAGCAGGTTGTTGTTTCACGAAAAGAGTTGTTCTTAGCGTTGGCTAAAGAAATTCCAGCATTAGACGGCAGCGAAAAGCTAGTTGCTAATCCTTATAAGACTTGGAATGAAATAAACCCGTCTTTACCAGCTACAAAAATCGAAGTTTTGGGACCACCTCCAACCTCTGGTACTCGTGACGCTTTTGCTGAGCTTGTTTTAGAAGGTGGTTGTAAGAAATTCCCTTGGATTAAAGCGATGAAAAAGACTAATAAGAAAAAGTACAAGAATATTTGTCACGCTGTAAGAGAAGACCATGTTTATATTGAAGCTGGCGAGAACGATAACTTAATTGTTCAAAAGCTAACAGCAAACCCTAACGCTTTTGGTGTTTTCGGTTTCAGCTTCCTGGACCAAAACTCAGATACTTTACAAGGTTCAAAGGTTGACGGTGTAGCACCAACATTTGAAGGAATTTCAGACGGTTCTTACCCAGTATCACGTCCTTTATACTTTTACGTTAAAAAGGCTCATGCTAATAATATTCCGGGAATCTTAGAGTTCTTGAAAGAGTTTACAAGCGAAGCGGCTATGGGTGAAGAAGGTTATCTAACTGATAAAGGGCTTATTCCTCTAGGAGAAGAGCGTCTTAACAAAGTAAGAAAATCGGTTCTATCTTTAACAGAGCTTAAATTATAGTATTTCTATAAATTAGTAGTACATTTAGCGGAGGTAGCAATGTAAGTTGCTACCTCTGTTTTAATTTTTAGGGTTTCATTGTAATATCAATAGAACCACCATGGGTTAGCCATTAGGTAAGATTAAATGAATTCATCGACACTCATTTTTGTTATAGCTTTCTTAGCGCTGTTTAGCTATTGGTTTGCTATGCAAAGAGCGGTAAAAATTGCCGGAGGTGCAAGCAAAGTAAAGACACTTGCCTCTTTGCCAAAACAATTTGGTGCGTTAACCGCATTTTGGTGTGGTCTACCAGCATTGTTTGTATTGTTGTTGTGGACAATTTTTGAAACACGAGTGGTCGAATCTTTTTTACTGGATTACCTACCTGAGGATGTCGGTCAGTTACCAGCTGCCCAGTTAAGTTTGTATCTTAATGATATAAAAGTGCACGCTGCAAACATTCAAAAAGGTGAACTAATTAACCTTGACCAAAGCAATTTAAAGATGCTGGCGGCCAATTATTTGGTAGAAACCCAAAATACCGCAAGCTGGCTTAAAAGCGCGCTAATTTTATTGGTAAGTGCGGCCTGTGTTATATTTTTAGTTAGTCGTTTTAGCATCCAATATCAAGCTAGAGCAAAAATGGAACGTATAGTTGCCGGCCTATTGTGGGCTTGTTCCGGTGTCGCGTTATTGACGACAATAGGCATAATCTTTTCTGTAATTTTTGAATCGATACAATTTTTCAGCTCTGTTCCGCCTTGGGAGTTTCTATTTGGAACTGAGTGGAGTCCACAAATAGCCATGCGTACCGACCAAGTTGGTGGCTCCGGAGCATTTGGTGCGGTTCCGCTATTTGCGGGAACATTACTAATAACGGCTATCGCTATGGTATTAGCTATTCCTACCGGCTTAATGATTGCAATCTATCTTTCTCAATATGCATCACAGCGATTACGCTCTATTGCTAAACCAATGCTCGAAGTATTAGCTGGAGTTCCTACGGTTGTTTATGGTTTCTTCGCCGCATTAACCGTTGCACCCTTTATTCGGGACTTAGGCGGTTCAATGGGTTTGAGTGTTGCGTCTGAAAGCGCATTAGCGGCAGGGCTCGTTATGGGGATTATGATTATCCCTTTCATATCATCTTTGTCGGATGATGCTATAACCGCGGTTCCCAAAACGCTAAAGGAAGGCTCCCTTGGTCTTGGAGCTACCCCGTCGGAGACAATTAAAAAAGTATTGTTACCCGCGGCTATTCCAGGAATTGTTGGTGCTATTTTATTAGCATTATCAAGAGCGATTGGTGAGACAATGATCGTTGTAATGGCAGCGGGAATGGCTGCTAATTTAACCGCTAACCCGTTAGAGTCTGTGACTACAGTAACGGTTCAAATTGTAACATTACTAACCGGTGACCAAGAATTTGATAGCCCGAAAACACTAGCTGCTTTTGCTTTGGGCTTGATGTTATTTGTTACCACCCTAGCACTAAATGTTATCGCGCTTAAAGTAGTGAGGAAGTACCGTGAACAATACGATTAAATCTGGCCAGTCAGATAAAGCTGAAGAGACCTTCTCAGTGACTGAGGCTGTGAAAGCTAGCCTTAAGAGACGACATAGGAAAGAGCTAGGATTTAGAGCTGCAGGTTTTTCAGCCGTTTGTTTTGGTTTTGTCCTGGTCTTTCTTTTACTTTCAGATATAACCTATAAAGCAATCCCAGCGTTTCACCAACACTGGATCAAGGTTGATGTAACCTTTGATAAAGCTTGGTTAGGTGTTGAAGACGCAACTAGCACCAGCTTAGCGACGGCTAATTATCGTAAGGCTCTAAGAAGTTCTTTGTATGCAGCATTTCCAGAGGTAAAGACGCGTAAGCAGAAAAAGCGATTTACTAAAATGTATAGTACAAACGCAGAGTTTACGATTAAAGACTTCTTAATTGAAAATCCCGATAAACTTGGCCTCAAGCAAGCTGTTTGGGTGAGGGCAGACGATGACGTTGATACCTATCTAAAAGATGGTGTTGAGCCAGGTAAAGCTGGTGGACGAATTGATGCCATGCAAGCGGTATGGGTGCAAACGCTTCAACAGCAATCGCGTATCGAAAAGCGCTTTAATTTTTCATTTTTTACGAGTGGCGACTCTCGAGAGCCTGAATTAGCAGGCGTTAAAGGTGCATTTACCGGTACTATATTAACGATGTTAGTGACATTAATTTTGTCATTTCCTTTAGGTGTTGCAGCGGCTCTTTATTTAGAGGAGTTTGCCCCTAAAAATCGATGGACAGATATCATTGAGGTTAATATCAATAACCTAGCAGCTGTACCATCAATTATTTTTGGACTGCTGGGTCTAGCGGTTATCATAAACCTGTTTGGTTTACCTCGCTCTGCGCCTTTGGTTGGTGGTATTGTTTTATCTCTAATGACATTACCGACTATTATTATCGCTAGTAGAGCGTCGATAAAAGCGGTGCCGCCGTCGATTCGAGAGGCAGCACTAGGTATTGGTGCATCAAAAATGCAAACCGCTTTTGGACATGTACTACCAATGGCTATGCCTGGTATTCTAACCGGTACCATTATAGGCATGGCCCAAGCGTTGGGTGAAACTGCGCCTTTATTAATGATTGGTATGGTAGCGTTTATCGTTGATGTACCATCAACTGTGACAGATGCCTCGACGGTTTTACCGGTACAAATATATTTATGGGCAGATAGCCCTGAAAGAGCTTTTTTAGCAAAAACATCGGCCGCAATTTTGGTGTTGTTGAGCTTTCTTTTAGTCATGAATGTCAGCGCTGCAATATTGCGAAGAAAATTCGAGAAATAGGTTAATACAATGGTTGATATATCTTCATCTGAAAGCTTGCTTTCGGAAGACACTCAGATAAATGGCACGGTTGGAAATTATCTAGCAGATGACCCAAAAATGTCGATGCGTAACGTTAATGTGTTTTATGACGCAAAACAGGCAATTACTGACGTTAGCTTGGACCTTGCGAAAAATAAAGTAACCGCGTTAATTGGTCCATCGGGCTGCGGAAAGTCGACATTTTTGCGTTGTATGAATCGTATGAATGATACTATTCCAATTTGTCGAATTGAGGGGAGCTTAACACTCGACGGCGAAGACATTTATGCCAAAAAAATGGATCCAGTATTATTGCGAGCGAGGGTAGGAATGGTTTTTCAAAAGCCAAACCCTTTCCCTAAGTCAATTTATGAAAATGTTGCATACGGGCCGAAAA
>CAJQOL010000026.1 GCA_905479925.1 uncultured Kangiellaceae bacterium
GATAGGTCAACAATGTAACCGATTGCAACTTGGTTATCTTCAATATGATATAAGAAACCACCACCGGCACTTGCTGATTCGGAAAGCGGCCATCCAGCGGTATGCATTACCTTACCTTGGTGATGTTGTTCCGCTGGGATCTTCCAAATTTCTTTTATTCCTATTCCGTAGTGCTGTGGCTCTTTTCCGCTATCAAGCGAAAACTGCTTAATTAATTGTTTGCCAATATGACCGCGGCAGCCTTCGGCAAATACCGTATATTTAGCATGAAGCTCCATACCAGGCATATAGCCGTCTTTTTGTGAACCGTCTTCAGCAACACCCATATCGCCGGTAAAAATGCCTTTTACGCTTCCATCTTCATGATATAGGGCTTCTGCAGCGGTAAATCCGGGAAATATCTCAACACCCATTGCTTCCGCTTGCTCCGCTAGCCAACGACACAAGTTTCCTAAGCTAATAATATAGTTGCCATCATTGTGCATAGTTTTTGGTGCGAATAAGTTTGGAATTTTGATAGCGCTCTCGGGGCCACGCATTAAATAGATATCGTCACCGGTAACTTCAACGTTAACCGGAGCCCCTTTTTCTTTCCAATCGGGGAATAGTTCTGCAAGTGCTTTGGTTTCAAATACAGCACCGGAAACAATGTGAGCACCGACTTCAGAGCCTTTTTCAACTACACATATGGTTGTTTCTTCGCCTTTATCTTTGGCAAGTTGTGCTAATTTTATTGCCGTTGATAAGCCAGCAGGGCCTGCGCCAACTACGACAACATCAAACTCCATAGACTCTCTTTCAATCGAGGTATTATCCATCGTTTAAGCTCCAAACGAGTAAAGGTTTATTAGTATTTTACGGTTAACAATCAACTTATTAAAAATTGATATGGCTGCTATAGCTCTAAAGTACGGCATTATACCCGATTTTTGTTGACGTTAAACGCATAAAACGGCAAGATCCTGCTACTTCTTGGAAGTTTGCTCGAATTACCCTTTTCATAACACGATTACTAGCGACAGCTTATTCATGATTAACCCATGATCAGTCAATTCGTTTTGAAATATCGTGGTCTGTGAGGCGGTGTTTACGAGGAATGTACAAGTCATTTTATAAGTAAATTACAGGTGTCTGCATGAAATTACTGGTAACGGTTAAACGCGTAGTTGACTATAACGTCAAGGTTCGTGTTAAAGATGATAATTCCGGCATTGAGACGGCGAATGTTAAAATGTCCATGAACCCTTTCTGTGAGATTGCTGTTGAAGAAGCAGTTCGTCTTAAAGAGAAAGGTGTGGCGACAGAAATAATTGTTGCTTCTATAGGACCTGCTCAAGCGCAAGAAACTCTTAGAACAGCATTAGCTCTTGGTGCGGATAGAGCAATCCTTATCAAAACCGATGCTGAGGTACAGCCTCTAGCGGTAGCAAAACTTCTAAAAGAAGTTGTTGCTAAAGAGTCTCCAGATATGGTGATTATGGGTAAGCAGTCTATTGACGGAGATAATAACCAGTCAGGACAAATGCTAGCGGCACTGCTAGATTGGCCACAAGGTACTTTTGCATCTGAAGTTAATATTGCCGACGGAAAAGCAGCGGTTACACGTGAAGTTGATGGTGGTTTGGAAACGGTTTCTTTAGATTTACCGGCAATCGTCACAACTGACCTAAGACTTAACGAACCTCGTTTTGCTTCGCTGCCTAACATTATGAAGGCAAAGCGCAAGCCGCTCGAAGAAATGTCGCCTGAGGATTTAGGGGTAGATATAGCTGCTCGCGTAGCAACTCTAAAAGTAGAGCCACCAGCTGCGAGAGAAGCAGGAATTAAAGTTGAGTCGGTTGAAGAGTTAGTTGAAAAACTTAGAAATGAAGCGAAGGTGATCTAATGGCTATTTTAGTGATTGCAGAACATAATAATCAAGAGTTGGCAGCGGCAACATTAGCAACGCTTTCAGCAGCAGAAAAAATTGGTAACGACATTCATATGATCGTTATGGGCAGTGCCTGTCAATCGGTTGCAGAACAAGCAGCTGCATGCTCAGCAATAAGTAAGGTATTGTTAGCCGACGATTCTAATTTAGAGCACGCAACAGCTGAAAGTTTAGCTGACATCGTGTTAGCAAATGCGGAAGGTTATAGTCATATTTTAGCCAGTGCTACAACTTCAGGTAAAAACTTCATGCCTCGTGTTGGTGCTAAATTAGATGTTCAACCTATTTCAGATATTACCGCAGTAATTGATGAGAATACATTCCAACGACCTATTTATGCTGGTAATGCTATTGCCACGGTTCAATCATCGGATTCGGTTAAAGTGATCACCGTTCGAGGAACTGGTTTTGATGCAGCAAGTGCAGAAGGTGGAAGCGCAGAAATTTCTCCGGTTGATGCTGCTGGACAAATTTCAACTAAATCACGTTTTGTTTCTCAGGAATTGACCGTTTCAGAGCGACCAGAGCTGACTGCTGCTAATATCATTATTTCTGGTGGTAGAGGCATGCAAAGTGGTGATAACTTCCATTTGATAGAAACTATCGCTGATAAGTTAGGGGCCGCCGTTGGTGCGTCTAGAGCGGCTGTTGATGCTGGCTTTGTTCCTAACGATTATCAAGTTGGACAAACCGGTAAAATCGTTGCTCCTGAACTATATATTGCGGTTGGAATTTCTGGCGCCATTCAGCATTTGGCCGGAATGAAAGACAGTAAAGTCATTGTTGCGATTAATAAAGATGAAGAAGCACCTATTTTCCAGGTGGCTGATTATGGTCTAGTTGCAGATTTATTTAACGTATTGCCTGAGCTAAACGACGCTCTCTAATAAAGTTTTATAAAAGCGATGCAAAGGCAAACAATTTATTTTGTTTGCCTTTTTTTATGCCCGCTTTTTATGGCTTTGTTGCTAAGTTCTTTGGTGAAGGGAAGAGGGAAAGGAGTACCACAGAAGAGCGCTATAAAGAAGTGGGACATAAGAGCGCGACAAACGAATTTAACAAGCAAAAAAAAGCCTGACAAAATATCTGTCAGGCCTAGAAAAAGCTAAACTCGGCAGAGAATAGCAATTTTTAAATTCTTATTTTTGATGTTATCGATCGTTAATTTTTAACCACACTTTGAGTCGCCACAACTTAAGCAAGTCATGCAGCCATCCATTAAGATTGCCGCTTTAGTCATACATTTTGCACACATTTGAGCGCTATCCGGATAGTCCGATGCTGCTTTATCATCGCCACTTTGCATAGCATCATACTCGGCTCTTTTTTCATCGACTAACTTTTGTTGGTGTTCATCTAATCCTTCGTCTTTTAACAATCCGATCATTCTCAAATGAGATTCGATAGCATCGCCAATTTCAGCAACAAGTGAAGGCATGTATTTTCCTCCAGGCTTAAAATATCCGCCTTTAGGATCAAATACCGCTTTAAGCTCTTCCGCTAAAAAGGTGCAATCGCCACCTTTTCTAAATACCGCTGAAATTACGCGAGTTAACGCAACAACCCACATAAAATGGTCCATGTTTTTCGAGTTTATAAAAATCTCAAATGGACGACGTAACTCGTGCTCAGTTCCTTGGTTTAATACGATATCGTTAATTGTCATGTAAAGAGCATGGTCCGATAAAGGTGTTTTTACTTTATAAGTGGAACCTAAAAGCATTTCCGGGCGCTTAACGCTCTCATGCATTTGCACGATATCTGCTGATTTCTTAGTTGCTACTTCTGCTACTTGAGCAATTTGCTCTTCGTCTTCTTTTTTAACTTTAAAGCCGACAATTGATTGTGTAATTTGCTTTGCCATTTTTTTATCCGTTATCTATTTTTTGGCTTAGGGTATGTTAAGTCACCCTAAGCCCATCGTTTCTTATACTAAAGCTTGCCGTA
>CAJQOL010000027.1 GCA_905479925.1 uncultured Kangiellaceae bacterium
CAAGCTAACTGCCAGCAGCGTCACAATAAGTTTACGTATGCAAATCATGGTTTTGATCCTTTTGGTTCAATGTCTTTCTTTTTACCACTATTAAAAATCAAACTGTTTGGTTTTTGGTTTAGCTGGGTCAATAAAGGCTCAAGCTCAGCTAGCGCTTTTTTCATTGTATTGAGGGTCGCTTCTAATTCTCTATGAGTCGTTGAACCGCTGGAGAAGTCATTGGTTAATTGCTGGATACTCGCTAAAGAGCTATTGACCGTTTCTATTAGCTTATTTTGTTCTGCTTGTTGCAATAGATTTGTTAAAGCTTCGGATGATTCTTCGAAATCCTTAAGAGTCTTGGTCATTTGCTTTAAGCTTTCATCAGCGCTAGTAACAACATTCTCAACTGGCATTTTGTTGACTTTGTCGAGTAGCTTGCTGACCTGAGTAACAATCTGTGCGAACTGGCTATCAAAGGTTGGTATGACCATATATTCACTGAAGGTCTGTAGTTCGGCAACTGGCGTTTCTGCGTATTCTAGTTCAATATATTTACTACCAGTTAGTAGGTTTCCATTCGCTAAACCGCCTTGTAATCCTTTTAACAATAATTTTTTAAGCTCTTCTCTTGCGACCGGTAAAGCGTCTGCGTCATCACCAAATCCAATCCGCGCCGGTTCGATACTAATCATTACCGGTATCAGACTATCCTGGTTAAGAATTCTCGTTATCTCATCATATTCTGCATCAGTTCGAGTGACCGTGCCAACTCTGATGCCCTTGTACTCGACCGGTGCACCCGGTGTAAGACCTATTATTGAGTTTTTAAATAAGAGAATGAGTTGCATCGAGTGGGTGAATCGGTTTTCATAGATAGCATCGCGATTTGGAAAAACGTTAAAGAACTCGCGTTCGGTTACTCGCTCTCCACGTACCATATCTTTAGGCACGTCAAAAGTAACGCCTCCTGCAATCATTGTCTCAAGGGTACCAGATTGTACTCGAATGCCGTCGGCAGAAAGTTCAACCTCTACCCCGCTTACTTCCCAAAATTTAGTATTGGTGGTAATTAAACTGTCGTAGGGGCTATCGATAAAAGCGTTGTAATAAACCACTCTTTCTTGGGTGTTAAAATGTACGTACTCGATCCGACCGACTTCAATACCATGAAACAGGATGCTATCGCCGACGTCGAGAGCCTTATAGCTGCCACCTATCAAAGTAATATGCAGACCAGGTGTCCCTGCTGGTGTAACCGGTTCATTTTCCAGTCCAACAAATTCGTCTTTCTCCTGGTCCGAACTACCAGGAGCTAACTCGATATAAGCGCCAGATAACAGTGTACTTAAGCCTGAAACACCGCCCTTTCCAATTTTAGGTCTCACAACCCAAAACTGGGTATCACTGTTAAGAAGGTGCACACTATTATTCTGAATGCGCGCAGTCACAATCACGCCATCGTCTGATGCACTTAACGCTAGAGACTCAACGGTTCCGACCTCTACATTTTTAATTTTTATTTTCGTTTTACCGGCCTCAATACCATCACCGGTTTCAAAACTAATTTGTATCTGTGGACCTTGGTTACTAATGTGAAAATATAGCATCCACCCACCTATAAGTGCCGCAATAATCGGCACCAGCCAAATTTTGGATAAGGTTTTAATCGGCTCTATTTCAGCCGCTGTAACTTCTGGTTCTAAATCCGTGGTCATTTGACTTTTCTCATCTACTAATGAAATCGCTGATTACCCAGCAATGGTTCATATTCAGCGATTGTTTAATTCACTCAGACTCTTCATCCCATATTAGCCGAGGATCAAAACTAATAGCGGCCAATACAGTGACGATTACCATTAAGGCAAAGGCTAACGCGCCCGCGCCCGGATATATGCTCATAATATTACCTAGCTTAATCAAAGCTACCAGTATTGCAACAACAAATACGTCAACCATAGACCAGCGACCAACAAGTTCAGTCCACCGATATAACTTGGCTTTCTGGTACTTAGATGTTTTTGTGGTGCCTTGAGCGGTTAAGCAAAGTAAGCCTAGAGCTACAATTTTTCCGACCGGCACTAGAACACTGGCAATAAAAATGATCAATGCTATCGGATACGAGCCGTGTTGCCAAAGGACAATTACACCTCCCAATATGGTATTAGCCGTTTCTTCTCCTAAAAAATTGGTTCGCATTATCGGTAAAAAATTGGCAGGAAGGTACAATATAATTGATGTAATCAAAAGTGCCCAAGTTGTTTGAATACTATTCTTATTGCGTTTGTGCAGAACCGAGTCGCAACTGACGCAGCGCCCCTTATCTTTTTCATTAATGGTAAGGCATACATGACAACCGAGATGCTCCAGATTAATACTATGTCTTTTTCCTCTGAACCCTAACCTCTGTTTGAGTGTAGACCATGCCTGGTGTTGATCGGTATGAACGATAGCCGCTGACATCGATAGTATGAACAATACGAATGACCAAAAAGATAAACCAAGCTCAACCTCTGCTAATGAGGCAATCTTAATAAAGCTCACAAGTATTCCGATAAGAAATATTTCCGCCATGCTCCAATGCTTAAGAAAGCCAATTAGTTTTAAACTGCTCTGGGTTCCGCGAAGTGGTCTAACTAAGCTTAGTGATAGATAGGAGTAGAAAATGCTAAGCAAATAAGCTAGCGGGAATGCAACAGTAACAAAAAATAATACGACGGCGAGGCTTATATAACCTTCGTCAACCATGACACTAATACTTTGTATTAAGGTTACCGCTCTTTCCTGACCTTGAGCACTAAAGGTTAAGAATGGGAACAAGAATGATAGAAACAAGAAAATGAGAGAACTAAAGCTGAAAGCAACGACTCTTTGGTAAGCGTTAATATGCTTTGCCGTCAGCATATAGCCGCAACGTGGGCAACAGGCCTTGCTGCCTTCTTGAAATTGGCTTAATTCAACTAATAAATCGCACTCGTGACAGGCGAGTTGATCGTAATTCGGCTTTGGTTGAATTTGGGGAGAAGATTCCATTTCCGCGTTTATTAAATTGTTTTTGAAGTGTTTATTAAGCTAGCCACTGCAATAGTATCGCTATTTCTTAATCATTAAAGTACCGACTATAACGCTCGCTATGCCGCCAATTGCGGTCCACATAACTTTATCAGAGAATGATCCCGTTAAGGTTTTTGAAAGCTGAGAACCTAACGATTCTGACATTTGGTAACCCCAAAAAAGTAAAACGATACCTATGATAACAAGAGCAATTCCGATAATTTTCTTTTGGCTCATAATTACACCTCAACTGGGTCAGTATCGTTATTTAGGCACTATTTAGATTTAACTGAACCATCATATCAGATAGCTCGTCACTCGAATATTAACACGATTGAATTGTGGAGTGAGGAATTACAAAAAACAATGGGGTAAAAATTTTGGTTTAGAGGAAAGGTTTGGTTTCAAGGGGCTTAGAAACCAGACCAGCGAATGCCTATTGCCGCTTTACTGCGCTCATATGTATAAAATGGGTCGCTATTTTCAAAATTTCGATGCTCTAAATCAATATAGACCGCCAGATTGGTATCAAATAGTGTAGCTAGTATCCATTCATAGCCTAGTGATGCGGTGAAGCCGTATTTCTCTTTGCCATCTTCTTCAATTGTTCCTACCACCTCGTCAAGCTGATTAATCAATGAGAACTTTGAATATTTAGCTCTTGTGGTTAGAAAGTGGTAATCGCCTAATTGATGGATTGCATTAATCGATAGATAACCGCTTGTTGCGTTGTAATAACCAGTGCTGGTATCTCTGCGCTCTTCATAGTTAAAAGTGTATTTCCAACGAATACTATTACTTGGGCGGTATACGTAACCAAGGTTAAAAGTTGAATAGTTAAACACTAAATCAGTATTTGCCACTAGCAGTCCGTCAAGATCTCTTGCTCTTCGGTCGTCGTACTGACGCTGCTTGAATCGCCCTTCAAGAAAAAAACGACCCAAATCCGTCGATTGATATTCCATCGTCATATCAAACCGTTGTTGACCGTAATCGAGGTTGCTCAAGCCTGCGACGTCCAAAGTTTCATAGGTCTTTTCTCTTTGTTGATAATCAACAATATATTTTAGGAAGCGGTAAGGTTTATAGGCTAATTGAGCGGCGTAGTTTAGTTGGGTGGAATCATAGCGGTCGGCAATTGATTGACCGTTAAACGTAGCAACTAACCCCGTGACACGACTAACATAAGTTCTATCCGTGGTGCGCTGACCTACGGAGAACTTATAGTCGAATTTTCTTTTAAACACTTTGAAGTCGTGCTTTACAGCAAGGCTCGCGGAAGTGGTAAATTTGTCTGCTCGATCGTCGTCAAAATAGACGGTTTTATTCGCTTTTGCGTAGAAATATAGGGTATGTTCGTAATTAGTTCTAACCTTAAACTCGCCCTCAGCATAGTTTTGCAGTTGTGGGCTCAACTCCGAAGATAAACTATGGGGATTATTGTCAGAACCGTATACAACCGTAGCATTAACGTCATTTTCATTGGAGGCCAGAACTTCAAAAGGCAACGTTAATCCCGCGACTGCTAGGCATACTAAACTGGCAATAGGGATGAATTGATTTGTTTTGACCACGTTTTACCTTTTTACATTGATACTTCGGCGCAATAATCCGCTGCTCATTGAGCATTTTAGTATATAGCTAGTGACTAGACTAATTATTAACCATCGTTTGTTGATAATCTAACGCCGGCTGATAATCTGGAGCTAGTTTTAACAACAATTGTAGCGCCTCTTGGCACTTTTCTAATTGACCTAATTCACAAAACACACGAGCTAACAGCAATCTTGGGGCCTTGCTACTCGCATTTGAAGCAATATAACGCTCTAACATCAACTGAGCCTCCAGGTACGATTGCTCTGCAAAATACAATTTAGCCAACTGGTATTCTGCGTCAGAGTAGCTTGCTCGCTGGTTATATAGTGCCTGAAAAACTGTTATAGCGCGCTCTGTATGTCCAGCTTGTTGATTATAGCTAGCTAAACGGTAGTACGCCCGAAAATAATTGGGATCATTAGCGACAAGCGCCTCTAGCAGGTCAATCGCTTTTTGTTGTTGTTGGCTTTTCCAAGCGATTTCCGCTCTTAGTAACTCAAATCTCGATCGACTTCTTGCTGACATCTGCTCGTTTTGCGCCAGAGCTAGGGTGATGTGTTTTTCAGCCTTATCGAGAAACTGAGCATCCAACGCATATTTAGCAGTCTGATACTGAAGTATCGCATTGTTGACAAAACGCTCAGTCATACTAGTAATTAGGTTATAAGCAGCAACCGAATCTTTACGCGAATGTAGGTATTCCGCTAGAAAAAGCTGCCCTAATCCATAGAAAACCGAAGTTTCATTAATTTTGGTTCTATACAGTCGAGCATTTTTTGGCTTATTTAGCTTTAAATAATTTAGCGAAACGAGCAAATAATCGAGATCGTTATCTCTACTCTTCTTTAACAGCGTTCTTGATAATTCTAGGCTATTTCGCCATTCATCATCTAAATGTAAGTTCAATGCCTGCAGTTGCACGGTTTGGCTTTTGCGTTTCGCCAGCTTTTCAGCCAGTTTTAGTTGTTTGCGACTGTTAATTGGCTTTGCATTTTGCGAGTAACAAAAGGCCAACAAATAACGAATCTCGAAGTCATTTCTGGCTAATTTTTTAGCTATCTTTAATTGCGTGATCGCTTGTTCTATTTTCAATTGTCTTATTAAAAATAAGGCGTAACTGTGCCTAAGCTTTGGATTATTTTTTTCTAATGCAATCGCTTGCTCGAATCGTGTGGTTGTCAGCGATAGTTGTGTAAATTGGAGCGAAGAGACATTAGCTAATGCAATCCAAAGTGAAGATTTATTAGGCCGGTACTCAATTGCTTTTTGATAGTTTTCGATGGCTTGCTTTAGCTTGCCTAGTTTGTGCTGTGACCTTGCAGCTCCGGCAAAGGCTTTTGATTTCCGCTCTCCACCTAGCTTGGGAATAATTCGCTTGTATAGGGCTTCCGCTTCATCAAACGCTTCCTGTTTTATCAATAGACCCCCTAAATTTAATGTGGCCGCTTGATGGTTAGGTTCTACTTTGAGGAGGTATATATAGGCTGCTGTTGCCGCCTGAAGATCTTTTTGTTTGGCAAGACTGAACGCGTAGTTAAACTGAACTTTCAATTCTACTCGCTGTAAAGCAGTCAATTCTCCAAGTACGTTTGAAACTCTACTAAAGAGTTTCTCCTTGAACATAGTTTGTAATGCTAGCTTTAAACTGTCGTCAATATCGTCTAAAGATAATTTAGACCGCTTCAAAAAAGCCAATAAATTATGGCTAATCTCTTTTGCTAGTCGAGTACCTTCTTCGTCTTTCGTAAAGGGATTTTCTCCGACCGTTAGTAAACGGTATATTTCTTTTGCAGTTGCGATGACGATATCACTATTGACTTCTTCCGTCTGAGCTTGTGACTCGGCCTCGTCGTCACTTTCCAAATTTGATACGCCAATCACCAACGTGGAAGGGGCATATTCCGCAAGTCTTGCTTCAATAATTGTGATTACAAAAATAACAATGACAAAACCTAATGTGATCGGAATTCCATTCGGTAGTTTTCTCATAGCCATAGTGATGTTGGCTGAGATTTGTGGATCGTTGATTTGCTGTTCAGTTTTGTCGGTAGCCTTAGGCCTTTGTTTAGTACTTGTTAAGCGCTTATTGAGAGACATTACGATACATCCCCCTTCCCCTAACATTTTGAATTTCTATGCCTGGACGACCATTAACTTCTAAGACTAACGGACCAAGTTCTCTGTCGATACAAATATCGATGCCAGCATAGCCCAAAGGAATTGCTTTGTAGACCTGAATACTTAGCTCACAAATTTGCGTCCAGTACATCAATTCAGTACCAATTAATAGCTGGTTATTGTCGGGGTGATGAGTGATTGGTTTACCATTTGTTGTCGCAGTAAGCATCTTGCCATTCGCAATCTCCAAGCCTATACCTATAGCTCCTTGATGCAAGTTAGCTTTGCCCGATGAGCGCTTTGTGGGTAATCTTAGCATGGCACTCACAATCGCCCCGTCTATTACAATAACGCGAATATCCGCTAAACCATAGTCGCATAACTTAATTAGGCTATCATGTTGCAAAATCAAAGGTTCAACATATGCTTTATCTTCTTGCCCGTGCTGAGCAAAACTTCCAGAAACGATTTCGGCAATATGCTGTCGAATATCGGTTAACGATAACAGGTTGCCGTCTACATCGTAGAACTTTCTATTAGCAACTTTTCGTATAATCAGAATACCATTACCTTGACTGCCTTTGTTCGGTTTTAATGCGAAACCTGCAGGAAAAGACTCAAAGTCTGTGAAAGAGATTCTATTGACTTCTGACATGTTATTAAACACCAATAGGGTTTTTGGCGTCGCTATGTTTGAGGTTTCTAAAACCTTTTTCGTCGCTAATTTATCTGCCGCTAGCAGCAATAGCGCGGGATCGTTTTTCGAGAGTACAAGTTCAATATTACGACTATTAATTCCCATGACGGGGTTGTCAGAATCAGAAAATATCCCTCTAAACCTAATCAGTTCGCTTATTCTTATTCCGGTCCACTGGCCGATAAAAATCTGAGCGGCAAGAACCAGAAAGAACGTTTCAGGGTAAAATGAAAATACCCCCTGCAATACAAACGAACCAAGTAGGAAATAGCAACTGGCGATCGCGAAGATGCTTCCGCCACTCTGTATAAATAATTCTTGCCAATCTCCTTCCTCGGAAATTTTGTGAATTTTCTCGGCAACAAAACTGATAATTATGATGGGGAAAAGAGCCAACATCCCAAACTCAAATCGGTGCTCCTGTTTCAATAAAAATAACCCCAATATAAAAAATAAAGTATTAACCGTAATAATTGCTGCTAGTCTTGGAATTTTTAGTAGTTTAAGTTTATGAAGATAATGATGGGATATAAGGCTAGTGATTAAAATAAACGTAAAAGCGACTAATCCGTAGAATAGTCCTGTAAAAATGCTAGCGCCTGCTACTAGCATTGGCAGAAATATACCAAACGTTTTAATACCGACAACATTTCTAAAAAATGTAATCAATAACGTACAGAGTGGAAACAACAAAATTAAGCCAATAGCCTTCGGTTGAACACCTATCGACAACAATATCGATGTAATATCTATTGTTAGTTTATCTGGAATGTCTTGATTAGAACTGGCTCTCTCGTTGTTACCTGTGTCATCCTTATCTCCAATATAGTTACCACTTTCATTTTGATGAAGGTAAAGGGCTGGTGCAATAATTTCTTCGCGACTACTAAATAAATAATCAAAATTGATATCAACACTGCGCTTAAAAAGACTATGGTCACCTCTATAGAGTTCTAGATAGTTTTGCGGAAGGCTCGCGAAATGGCCATTAGTTGGGTCAAATGGTATCCACTGATTTTGAATGTAAAGCTCTACCCATTGGTGTGAAGTCTTTTTCGTTTTTCCATTCATAATAACGCCACCCACTAGCCTAGCAGGTATGTTGTTTTTGCGAGCGAGCGCGATAAACAATCGGCTTTTCCCATTGCAACTTGCAGCGCGTAAGCGTAATGCAGTTAAAGCATCGGTCATTCCTTTAAAAGGCATAGTCTTGAGTTGATTATAGGTATAACCGTATATTGTTCTAACCGTGGCTAACAGACTGCTGTCGGAGGGGTGAATTTGCTGCCATAGCTCAGATACATCTGGGTGGTCTACCTGAATATTCTTTGTCTTCATCAAGAACTGGGAAAGCGTATTACCGTAATTGTCTGGTATTGCTACCACCGGATCTATCGTATATTGAAGGCCTTGTGTTAGCAGTGTGTACCGATAGGCAATTTGCCCAGCGGAATGTTCGCCAACCCAGTTGGCGACCATGCCTTCGGCTGACTCGTTGACAGTAAAATCTAACCCGTTTGAAAGAATCTGTTCATTAAGAATTATCTGTCTTTCATCATGTTGAGGGAGAAAGGTCGTGATTGAAACTTCTTGGTTTTTCTCAAACGTCATCACGAGATTAAAATGATAAAGGAGTTTGGGTTTGAGCTGGTTGGCAACTTCTTCGAGTGGTGGTACGCGAACGATTAGAATAATAAGAAACAATAAGGCGAACACTTTGCTGCTGTGTCGGTTTAAACTTGTTAGACCTAGCTTCATTGTCGGCTGAATTACCTCAGGAGTGCGTCACAGAAAAAGATTAAATTAACGCCGCTTATAATACCTAAAAACTGATTCTTTGTGGTCATTACGGCTCTCTTTGTACAGAAGTCAGTATAACCAAAACACATCATGTATTTCGTGATGTTAGTCTAGAATTAGCAGTTGCGGGTCTAAACGGACGCCTTTCCAATTTAACCGCCAGTCTAAATGTGGCCCAGTTGCACGTCCTGTAGCGCCGATGGTCCCAATTACCTCGCCTTGCTTAACCGATTGCCCTGCAGTCACATCAACCGAGTTAAGATGAATATAGGTACTGTTGATCCCAAAACCGTGGTCAATAATTATTGTGCCGCCCGAATAGAATAAATCGGGCTCGACTAATGTGATTACTCCGTCGGCAGGAGCTACAACTGGCGTCCCTGTCTTGTTAGCAATATCCAATCCAAAGTGAGGCCGCTTCGGTTCTCCATTAAGTATTCGCTGACTGCCATAAACGCCTGAAATTCTGCCATTAGCGGGCAGAATGAATGCCATCAAAAAAGAATTTTGTTCAGACCATACGGTGCGCGCAGATGCGACTCTCTGTGCTTCTTTTTTTATACGTGTTAGTGTTTCTTTTGACCGAGGATTGACCTTTTCTTTCGGTAAGCCGTCGACCCTCTCTATATTCCATTTTCTCTGTTTGATGGTGATGGGATATTTAGTTTTCTCGGAGTTAGAAACTATGGTTAACACCGCGTCACCTTCGAATTCTCGTCCTACACCAAAGACAAACTCGCCGGTCTCGGTTAATACCAACGGTTTTCCCTGGAATATAACTTGCCCGTCAATCAGCATACGGCCAACAATCATACTGCCCTGTTGTGGTTCTTTGGTAAAAATTTGAACCAATGGCTGCTTCGCACTTGAAATAGCTGACAAAGTGCATAATAACGTCAAGATAACTACCTTAAACCAGCTATTTGTATTGATCATTCGTTCTCCGTTAATTGACTTAGTCTTTGATAGTCATATAGAACTGTTTTTTTAGTTCGATTCCTGCAGGCGTCTCTCAATAAACTCTAACGCCATTGCCACCCTACTGAGTGTTCGCTCTTTACCTACCCAGCAAAGCGTCAGGTCGATGGCCGGTGACATTCCTGCGCCGGTGGCAGCGACTCTTAGTGGCATCCCAACTTTGCCCATACCAATATCTAACTCTTCAGCCGTTTGATTGACGGCATTCTGAATGTTTTCATTATTCCAGTTGTTAATAGCCTCAAATTTACTTTTTATGAGTTCGAGTGCATCTTTTGCAACCGGTCTAAGATGCTTTTTTGCTGCTTTGGCGTCAAATTCACTAAAATCACAATAATAGGGTTTTATCGCAGCAACAAGCTCAACCAGTGTATGTGCCCTTTCTGCAAACTCAGGAATTAAGTCTGAAACATCAGGCCCGGCGGTTAAGTCAACAGACTGATTATCCGCATGCCACTGTAGCTCCGGCATTATGGCATCGATACTTGAAGATTTTATATATTGTTGATTTAACCAGCGAAGCTTATCGGTATTAAAAGCCGATGGAGCTTTGTTAATGTTGTTGATATCAAACAGCGTTTTCATTTCTTCTATGCTAAAAACTTCTTGGTCGCCGTGGGACCAACCTAAACGGACTAAATAATTCAGAACCGCCTCAGGTAAAAATCCATCATCACGGTATTGCATAACACTTACCGCTCCGTGTCGTTTAGAAAGTTTCTTACCGTCGTCGCCTAAAATCATAGGCACGTGACCGTACTGCGGAGGCTTGGCGCCTAGAGCATTAAAAATGTTAATTTGCCTCGGCGTATTGTTTAAGTGATCATCACCTCTGATAACCTGGGTAATCTGCATATCCATATCATCTATTACGACGGTAAAGTTGTAGGTTGGTGAACCATCGGTACGAGCAATAATCAGGTCATCTAGTTCATCATTTGAAAAAGTAATATCGCCTTTTACAACGTCAGAGAACGATACTTCGCCCTGTTGCGGATTTTTGAAACGAATGACGTGATCTTGTCCTAAATCTCGTTCGTCGTCAGTTAAACCTCTGCATTTGCCATCATAACGCGGTTTTTGTTTGCTTTGCATTTGTGTTTCTCTTAGAGCGTCAAGACGTTCTCTAGAGCAAAAACAGGGATAAGCCTTATCTTCCGTTACTAATTCATTGATAACGGACTTATATCGATCAAAGCGCTCAGTTTGGTAGATTGGACCTTCATCCCAATTTAGATCGAGCCATTCCATACCGTCCATGATCGCTTTTACAGCTTCAGGTGTAGAGCGTTCTAAATCGGTATCTTCAATACGAAGAACAAATTGTCCGTCATTCGCCCTAGCGTGAAGCCATGAATATAGCGCCGTTCTAGCGCCACCGACATGAAGGTAGCCAGTTGGAGACGGGGCGAAACGAGTTTTTACAGACATATATAAATCACTTATTGGTTAGAAATTTTGAACAGCGGCTATTCTAACAAAACCCCCACGAAAAAAATATTTAAATTAGGGGTTGACCGACCGAATAATTATCTCTAGAATGCGCCCCTCTTGAGACAGACATTGAGCAGTTAAAGATGTTTTCTTAAGAAAGATGGGACTTTAGCTCAGTTGGGAGAGCATCGCCCTTACAAGGCGAGGGTCAGTGGTTCGAGCCCACTAAGTCCCACCATATACTAAAAAACCGTAATCGATTGATTACGGTTTTTTTTTGCTTATTTTTTAAGCGGCTAGAAAATGCGGTACTAGCAATTATCCTTGGTTCAGATAACTGCCTCCTTATCAGTTACATTTTGGCCCGACCCTGAGTACTTTCGACTCCATGGCGTTTAAGGTTATATCCACTGAGAAGGACTCGGACGTAGCAGTTAGACGATATTCCTGTTTAGTTATCGCAGACTCGCCGGGTTGCTTGCTTAAAGCTAACAGGTCGGTCATTTGATAACAGTTTTGCTCAAGGGACCAAAGCGTCTTTAGTTTCATAGGAATTTCTAGTTCTATAAGGCCTGTTGCTGATTTTGAGAAATTACTGACGATGATTAGACGATTCTCCTCATGCCAGCGGACGAACGAAAACTGCTGCTGTCCATAGTTCGATTTTGCGGCGATGTTAAGTCTGTGCAAATCGAGATAGTTACCATTGAAAGCCTGATTATTAGCACTTAATGATAATAATCTTACATAGAAATCCCTAAGTTCCTTTTCGTTCTCGGTTAATTTTTCTGAATTGTACTGACCTTCGTTATTCCATCGTTTAAGGCTCGGTAATCCCCAATAATCAAAAATAGTGGTTCTGGTCGGGTCGCCAAACCCGGCATCGCCATCGCCAGCTTCCCCGAGGGCTTGTGCAAAATAAAGCATAGTCGGCGCTGTTCCTATTAACGCAGACGCTGTCATCGCTGGCATTCCCATTCTTGCATCCCCTGCAAAATCGGCACTCGCTATTCGTTGTTCATCATGATTTTCTAAGAAATGCAGTAGATGTGAGTCGATGTCAGCGAACTTTTCGGTAATCGGCAGCAAGTCTTCAGTCATTGTTTTACCTTGCATGACCGTTTTAAGTGTGTCGTAAAAATCCACCTTATCATATAGAAAGTCCATTTTTCCGAGCTTTATAAAATCTCTGTACAAGCTCGGGTTGTATACTTCTGCGATAAGTGTTGCTTCTGGATTGTGATGTTTTATAGAAGCATTTAAGTAGCTCCAAAACTCAACCGGAACCATTTCCGCCATATCATAACGAAACCCATCTATCCCTAGCTCAGTCCAATAAATGACGATATCGCGAAATTTAATCCAGGAGTTAGGGATATCTTTGCCTAGCCAAAACTCATAATGTTCTTGGTGGGGTTTGTTTGCATAGTCCTTTGGTAGTTGTGGAAAGTCGTAGCTACCGTCCGGCCGAACGCCATAATTAACTTTTATGGTTTCGTACCAGTCATTGATATTGGGTTGTGCCAAACGAGACCCGTTACCGGTCCATTTGGCTGGAGACTCTTTAAATTGACCGTCCGATAATAAATGCGATTCACCGTTTAATGGTAAATAACCATCATTAGATTGAGGCACTTTAAAGTCATAACCCGGTACATAATAAAAGTCGTTATCGCGAGAATATTCTAGTGATGTGTCGTCTGACTCTCCAAAATCAACAACCCCGTCTGGCTTAGTTAACGAATGATAATCTCGAGCAATGTGGTTCGGGACAATATCGATGATGACTTTCATCCCATGTTTGTGGGTTCGTTCGATTAACGCCTTAAACTCTTCTAGTCTTTTAGCGGGGTTAATTGCTAAATCAGGGTTTACGTTGTAGTAATCTTTAATCGCGTAAGGCGACCCTGCTCTGCCCTTTACAATATCGGGGTCGTCATTGGAGATGCCAAACCGAGTATAATCTCTAATCACTGCGTGATGAGGTACACCGGTATACCAGACGTGAGTGACACCAAACTCTTTGATCCCTTGAAGTGCCTGGTCAGTAAAATCATCAAATTTACCGACGCCGTTCTCTTCAATGGTTCCCCAGGGTTTGTTAGTAGTATTGGTATTACCAAATAAACGTGTAAATACCTGATAGATTACAGGTTTGCCGCCACTGTTTACCTGCTCAGCCTTATCGAGCACCGGGCTCTCAATTTTAGCTTGATTAGCACTTAGAGATTGTTGCGCTAGAGCATCCTTCGATTGCTCTTTTGGCTGACAGCTAGCGATCAAAAAAACACTTACGAACACTGCAGTGAGTCTGAGGACAATCTGTTTTAGTTGGTTTAGACTGCAATTGTTTTTAATTGATAACATCATTATTTCCATTTTCAGTATTAATTGCCTTGTATGATTATATCGGTCGACTGATGGTCCCAGTCCATTTCAATCTGCAGAACCCGATCAGTTTGGTCGTACCGCCAATTATTTTTGCTCAACGTTTTTTCGTTAAAATGAATTGTTTCAGGCGCCGCAGACCAATTGTGAACCATTAGCTTTATCTTTCTTTTTTCGGGCATTTTAGAGTAACTACCTTTCACTCGTTTAAGGCTGATAGTTAACTGATTTGAGTGGCTTTTACTTTGTATCGCTTTGAAGTTTAGTAGTTCATATTTTTGCTCGCTGATTGACTGTCGATAACGTCCATCATCTTCATACATTTCAAAAGTCGATTGCTTTACGGTTTGGTCAAAATAATAACGGAGCGTGAGTTCTTCTGAAGAGTAATCTTGAGTAGTATTTATTGAATTAATCATTGGTATAAAAGAACCGGCCTTCACAACAACCGGAATATTTTCCAATGATATTGGTATCTCTACTGACTGGTTTCCTTGGTATCGCTTATCCGACCAAAAATCAAACCAAACCCCACTAGGTAGGGCCACCGTTTGACTTGTCTTGTTTGGCTCGGTTACCGGCGAAACTAAAAACGAATCTCCCCAGAAATATTGGTCGCTTACATCATAAAGGTTGAGGTCTTTTGGATTATCAAAAAACATTGGCCGCATCAACGGTATACCTGTTGTCGAATTCTGGTACGCGAGCGTATAAATGTATGGCAGAAGCTGATAACGTAATCGAATAAAGTTTGCCACAATATCTCTTGTTTGTTTATCGTGAAAAACGGGTTCGGGAGCAATGTTATCTTGAGCGTGTGGTCTGAAAACCGGTTGAAATGCACCAAATTGTAGCCAACGTATATAGAGTTCTTTGTTGAAGGTTTCTCCACCGGCAAATCCCCCCAGATCGGAATGTGTATACGCAAGCCCGGAAAGTCCCATTTGTAACGATAGTTCGACCTGTGGTTTTAGTCCCCCCCATGAACGGGAGACATCACCGGTCCAAGGAATCATGCCAAATCGCTGAGAGCCCGCAAAACCCGAGCGCATCATAATAAAAGGGCGTTTGTTGGGTTGTTCGCTGATTTGGTTTTGGTAAACCAACTTGGCCCATTGGTGGCCGTAGGCATTGTGAATTTCATCCGCTCTTACCGTACGCTGAATGTCTGACCTAAAGTGCAGTGCGTCGTCAGGATGAACTTCGGGCTCTCCAAGATCGCCCCATACCCCAGCGACCCCTTGTTTAGTTAGGTCACTGTATATACTTGAAAACCATTGAGCGGCGTTATCATCAAAAACGTCAATAAGTCCGGTATTGCCAAAATAAAAATCATAGGTCCTTGGTTGTCCGTTAATGTCCTTGGCGAGAACCGATTGTTCAACCGCTTGTTTCCATTTTGAGCTATCACGCAGAATAAATGGTTCTGTAATTAAAATGGTTTTTATACCTTTGGCATTAAGAGAATCAATCATGTTCTTAGGGTTAGGAAAGGACTCTTTGTCCCATTCTAAATTTCCCATAAAACCCTTAATATCTTTACCAAACCAATATAAATCAATAATCACCGCATCTAATGGAATATCAAACTGTTCAAACTTATCAACAACATCCATGACCTCTGCTTGGCTTCTGTAACCAAATCTTGATGCAAAATTACCCAATGCCCATCTAGGGGGTAATGGCTGAGATCCGGTGACAGATACATAGCCCTTCAATAGATCGGGATAGGAATCTGCCGCGAATACTGTATAGGCTTGTCTTCCCCCTACTGACTCGAAAGAAAGTTGCTCAGGGTTACTTTTGCCAATATCTAGGTGGCCACTAGCGGCGTTGTCATAAAGAATAGCGTAGGATTTACTGGAGAAAATCAGAGGTAAACTAAAGTACATCTGATGGGATTCTGTAGAGTAACCATAATGAGCTCGGTTATAAAGCGGTAGCTTATAACCTCGCCTATCCATTCCTAATACGCGCTCTCCTCCACCAAGAATTTTCTCGCCGTCATCCAACGAAAAGGTAAATCCGGATGTTGATTTTTTCTTCTCAATCAATAGCTGTTTGGTTAATAGTTTAGTTTTCCAAAAGAACGATATTTGCAGAGTTTTTTTGTTAATAACCGCGCGCACCTTTCCATTTGCTAGCTGTAGCTCAGACTGCCCGTCTTTAACGATTATGGATTGTCGTTTTGTTTGTGGATTTAGCGCAAAAGATGGCTTTTCATATTCGCCCTTTCTAACATGCTCGACTGAAATAGAGCCTTCCGCATATGAGCTAAGTTTAATTATCCTATCAGAGGCTAAAATCGTCAGTTGATTTTCGCTAATGGTATGTTCTAGATAAACAGGGCTTGGGGAATGGGGATTTGTCTCTTGCGCGCGCGCATCAAAAGGAGCACAAGCAAGCGCAACAATTAGAATTAGCCCTGTAGTTAGCCATTGCTTAGATAAAATATATTGTTCTATTTTGAAGATCGTGTTGGAAGTCACTTTATCTGTAGTCTCTTTGTAATCGCGATTTAATCAAAACCCACTATCCAAGAGCTAGGAAAGCGCATTGGAACCTACAGCTTGTAGCGCAAACAAAGAAAAATCAACCATCGATGCTATGCATACGTATTCAACAAGGAACACTTTGGAACTGTTTGCTCGATCAATTATTCTTTTCGTGTCATGCCAACGATAAGACTCGTAATCTCTATCGTGTTATTAGCAAACTAAATGGGACATGATGAAATAAGATAGAAAAACAGGGGTCCCTTTCAATGCCAACAAAAACGACGATAAAATGCGCCTTAATGCACGCTTTGCTAGCCTCAAGTCTTGTGGTCACCAGTATAGGCGCTTTTGAAGGGATTCTATTTAGGGATGCTTTATTTAAGGATGCTTTAGTCACCGACCTAAGCGGAAAATTTACCGATAAAAATCAACTAATCAAAAAAGTGAGGCGAACTGAAGAAGGTTTACTACTGCATGTTCCCTCGCCCGACTGGCGCGAGCAAATTATATACTTTCTGATGATCGACCGATTTAATGATGGTGATATCACTAATAACGACCAGCAAGCGGATGTATACAATCCTAGTGATGGGCGTTTCTATAGCGGTGGTGACATAAAAGGAGTTAGTGATAGAGTAGATTATATTAAAGAACTTGGTGCAACGGCTGTTTGGATAACACCACCCAATGCTAACCTCTGGTGGAGCGAGAGCGCACAGTCTGCCGGTTACCACGGTTATTGGGCGAGAAACTTCAAAGAGGTTGATGAACATTATGGTGATCTGACGGATTATAAGCAACTTTCCCATAAGCTACATAGTAATGGCATGTACTTGATTCAGGATGTTGTTATTAATCATACTGGCGAGTTTTTTAACTACCAGGGGGATTACGACCCTAAAAACACATTAAAGAATTACCATATCCTGAATAACAATAGACCTACCCTATCCCCAACCCAAAAACCCTTCGACCAGAACAACCAGCATGATCCAGAGCATGTTAATGCTGATATCTATCATTGGACCCCAGAAATAACAAACTATGACGACCCTTACCAAGAGACTAATTATCAGTTATCTGGACTCAACGATTTAAATACCGATAATCCAACTGTTCGTAATGCGTTAAAAGATTCATTCAATTATTGGATTAACGAAGTTGGTGTCGATAGTTTCCGTTTAGATACTGCTAAATACGTAGAAACGGAATTCCTAAGGGATTTTCTTTATGCTAAAAATGGTGTGCTGGAATCTGCTCGTAAAAACGGCAAATCCGACTTTAGAGTGTTCGGTGAGATATTCAACACGTCCAACGCTTTGAAGACAGAGGGTGAGGAAAAAATTGAACAGTATTTCGGAAAAACCGGCAAGCCTGTTCTAAACGGGGTGATCGGCTTTCCTCTATACAAAACTATCGAAGAAGTTTTCAGATCGGGTAAACCGACGAGCTGGTTAACTCACCGAATTCAGGCCCAAATGTCTATTTATAGAGATCCCTTTATGGTGCTAAATTTCGTCGACAACCATGATACTAAACGCTTTCAAACATCCAATGAAAGTTCCGCACTGAAACAAGCCTTAGCATTAATCTTAACGATACCCGGTATCCCAGTAATCTATCAAGGTGACGAACAAGCACTCGTTCATAGTCGCCAAGCCATGTTCAAAGGCGGCTATCTAAGCAGTAAGGATCAGTTTGATCGTCAAAATACGGTCTATCAATTTATATCGAAACTAGCTGCCATCAGAAAAAGAAATCAAGCCTTAACTAAAGGTGATATTACCCTGCTAAAAGACACTAACTCCGGTCCAGGAATCTTCGCTTTTGAAAGAAATTACAACAACGAACGACTTTATGTTGTCTTCAATACCAGCGAAAGCGAACGACTGTTGTCCAACCTGCCAATTGAAATGACGAATAAACAAGGGTTAGCACTGCTTTTCTCGGCTAATGCGAGTAACCTGGCTATTACTGCAAATAGCGATGAACTGCATACTGAGGGTTTAGCCAATCCTCAAACGCAGAATTACCGCTTGCAAAGCAGTCGACTTTCTATGGTTGTTAATGCTCGTGATGTTTTGGTATTTAAGGTAACAGATATTGATTCAGGCTCTGAGATAACTACCAGAGCTGATAGTGGTAGTGAGTCAGAGACTAACAGCAATGGATTGCCCAAAGAACTAATAATCTATAATAAGCCTGCGGCAGACGATATAGACGACATGCAGATAAGGGTCAATATGGACGATAAAAGCATGCACTTTCATAATCAGGATGCGCTTATCACCGGTACGTTCAATCTCGCTAATCACTGTATGTTGCTAGTAACCAACGGCCAAATCAATCGCGACGCTCAAGTGTGTTCGAACAGTTTGGGAGAATGGCATTTTACGCTGGTTAATCAGGATTTTGGGCAAAAAGATTACAACCTTCAATTGTTCGAACCGGTGACGCAAACTATCAGTCAGGAAATTAAATTAACGTTAACTAATGACAAAGTAGCGTTTCGAGCTCAGCAAGCTGATCGAGTAGGTGACGATATCGGTTCTAGCGGTGACTATAATAAACCAACGGACTCAAGTTACGGTGGTCAGATGGATATTAGTCAGGTTGAATTGCTGGCCGGAGGCGCAACATTGGAGGTAACGCTCACAATGGATGAGGTTAGAAGCGATTGGCTAGCTCCTAACGGTTTTGACCATTTAGCGCTAAACGTATTCTTTAATGTTCCAGGTAGAACCGGACTATCGGTTCTTCCGCAGTTAAAAGCTAACACACCGCCGGGATTTGAATGGAATTATGCCCATAAACTTTACGGTTGGGATAACTCGGTAAGCGGTCAAACCGGCGCAAGCCATTCCCAAAGCGGAGATATTTTGCCTTGGTCACCAAAAGTTAAAGTAAGTACCAATCTAAATACAATCTCGATCACTTATAACGCTTCACAGTTTGGCTTAAGCGATTGGAATGGTGTTGAATTGTACATTTCGACCTGGGATGTGTCTGGAGAAGGTGATTACCGCTCGATTACAAGCGAAGCGAGTCGTTGGCAATTTTCGCGACCTGGCGGAGATGGTCCATATATCCTTGATGACTTTAAACCCATCTATATCGAGTTTTAAATAGAAAGTTCAAATGCGAGCTCTTCCCTGCTTTGTCTAGGTACAACTAGTATTATGTGCTGCAAGACTTATCTATTGCAAGGCGTAAAAACCACGAGATTAAAAAACACAAGAATAAAAAACTCAAGATTAGAATACCGCAAGATTAATACGCGCTAGGCGTAGACGCAGTTCAGCTATCATGCACAAAGCGACCGGTTTGCTGCTAAGACGCAAAGCCGGCTCAAAGTCCGCTCTGGCACAAAGTATGAGCTTCTCCGCAGATCTGAAACCCATTGTAAATTGACCTATGTTCTTCCCGCTATGTGCTAAAATTGATCATAACCGTTGTAATTAATCACCATGAGGTCTGTACCAGCAATGTCGATAGATCACAAACGAGTTGCAGAAATGTTTCATAAGCTTCCTGCCTTTCCGGAAAGCGTCAACCAAGTTATGCAATTAACGGCCCAAAAAGACTCCAGCCCTCAGGATCTAGTTTCTGTAATTGAGCGCGATATGGTTATGACCGCGCGGGTATTACGCTTGGTTAATTCTCCGTTGTTTCGTCTAGAGCGAGAAGTCATTTCTGTGCAGCATGCAGTTGTTTATGTGGGTATGGATTTAATTAAGAATCTTGCTATTAGTATTGCTACCGCCGGTTGTTTACCAAAATCAAACAAGGCCGGTCTCGATATGGACGAATTTTGGTTACAGTCGCTTTCCGTGGGGGTGATTGCAAAACTTCTTGCTAGGCGTCGAGGGATTTCTGAGTTTGATAGCGCCGACTATTTCGTATCGGGTTTGCTACATAATATTGGAAAGATTGTGTTTGCGCACTTTTATCCAGAAGATTATGCCAAAGTATTGAGTCGCGCTCTAGAAGCGGATAAAGCAGATTATGAGATTGAAACCGATATTTTTGGTTTTGACCATAGTGAGTTAGGCTCAATGCTCGCAGAAGACTGGAAGTTACCTGAGCAGTTGGTCAGTGCCATCCGTAACCACCACTCGGATTTCCACAAAAGCGATGATGCAGAATCAAATAGTGAGCTAAGTATGTCAGTTTTCTGCGCTAGTCAAATATTCCACCGACTAAACGCTAAGAGCAAAGAGATTAGAAATATCCCAACCAGCGTTTCGGTTTGGCTGGGTAACGATATTGATACACTGATAGACGATTTAGGCGACATAGAGGAAGAGATTGACCGAGCGATGATGTTTATTCAACGTTAGGCCGCCAATATGAACAATCTTTGCATACTTTTTTTACTATTTTTTTATGCATAAATTCATTTTAATAACTTTGTGAAATTATCACTAAACGACATTTAAAATCATAAGACACGATGAAATTTTCTGAAGTATATGCTAATTCTGAGCGTAATTTGCGAGGTTTTACCGTTCCTCTTCAACCGAAAGTAGTTTCCGAACTGTTAGCTGTTTTTCCAGATATGGAAACAATGACCGAGATAGTAAAGAAAGATCCTTGCTTGACAGCTAGCGCTATCAAAATGGTCTACCCAAAGGAACACAAGCACTCGCAAATTGAACGCAATGTCGACACCGCTTTAACGGAGCTTGGTGTGGACGGCATCATGGCTATGGTAAACGCACAACTAATGCGAAAAGCCAATATCTTTTCGTCGGAGCAAACCGGATTAAATGAATTTTGGCAAATTAATCAGGACGTCTCAAACGCCTGTAATCTAATTGCGAGACAACTGAACTTACAACTTATTGAACCGATTTATTATCTAGGTCTATTTCATAATATTGGAATACCACTAATCGCTCAAAAACACCCAAGTTATTTCACCGATGTGCGAAGCCAAAAATCGCTTTCAACTTCTGATTTCGAATACATTAATTATAACTGTAGTCATTCTGTTGTTGGCTACTTTATAGCGCGAAGTATGCACCTTGACTCGTCACTTTGCGAAGCGATTCGTCTTCATCATGATACCGATGCAATCCTAAGTTTAACGAACTTAGAACAAGCTATTGCATTACCACTTGCGGTGATGAAACTAGCTGAGCATATAATCGATGAATCGGCGATTCTCTATCATACGGAAGGTGATGAAGAATGGGTAAAGATTGGTAGCGCTGTACTCGATTATTTAACACTTAGTGACATCGAGTTCCATAGTATATTTGAAATTATCGCGGACGAATTAGAACTACGCTAAAATGTTCCTGCAAACCTGCTATTACCGGTAGACAACCTCTAGTCATTTGTCCCAAGAATTAGTTGGTCGAACTGGTCATTATCCATGCGAATGCAAGACCAACATAAAAATTTTCCTTATTAATCACTAACGGGCTATCAGCAAACTCCGCCGTGCGGATATTCCGGTATCGAACGAACCCGCCTAACCAAAAATCGCCTTCACGGCGGTTCAAATTAAAAGTGATTTTATGGCCGCCGAAACCGCCGTCACTTTCGTAAGCCCGTCGCTCCGACGTTACGTACTGCTCAGATACCGCGTAATAATAATCGTGGTATTTTTTGCCGGCTACTTCCGCACCTATCGCTATGCCAAAATTCCACTCAGTCTGTTCTTCAAAGTAATTAGCTTGCCATTTAATCTGCGGCGAAAAATCCCAACCGACGGAACGCGCTCGACTAAAATCAGTAGCGACTCCAAAGCGCAGTGGTATTTGCGCGGTTAGTTGATAATTATGGCTTTTGAAGAGTCGATAGTTGAAGGCTGGTCCACCTAACACAACCCAATCAAGGTCTGGCATTGCCTGTCTGGCTTTGTTATCTTCACTATCTAAAGGAATGGAACCTGCGAAACTTAAGTCTAAATCCCAATGTTCCCCCTTAAGTAGGTATCGTTTTAATCCCTCTCGACTAAGTGAAACTTTTTTGCTCTGATATCTAAAAAATGGAAATGGCAGCGCATAGCTTTTGGCTTGATCGCTACCAACATAGTGAGGGATGTGTGCAAATGATAATCCGACTCCAACTTCAAGAAATGTTTCACTCTCTGATTCAGAGTCTGTTGAATGCTCAGTTGGAGTTATATTATCTTGCATTGAATCGATTGTCGCTTTCTGTTGAATGTCCTGCCAAGAGCCTTCGGAAGCGCTAAATACCGGAAAGGCCAGCCAATAAAGCGCTATCAGAGAGCAAAATAACTGAGCCGAAGTGCGAGTTACGGTGCAACCCACTTCGATAAAAGTTCGGATACAATCTGAAAAGTTATAAACTTTCATATTAATGGTACGCCAACTGATTGCTCCATCTCATAACTAACATGACCAATTCTTGATTAACTAGTGAGCGATACATGGTTAATTTCTAGCATCGCTAAAGCTCCTAGCAGAAACAAAGTGTCTATTTATTTGGCACTTCGAATCTGTTGAAAGAACCAATAGATCAATAGAGCAAATCCAATAGCTCCAGCAATCATCGCCATAACATCACTGCCGGCCCACCCTGTCCCTATTCCGTCGGGTTTTCTACTTTCGATAAACGCAACTGCCGCTATGCCAACACCAAGCAGCCCCTCTCCACCAACAAAACCGCTGCCAAGAAGAACACCACGTTCTCTTTTCTCGTCCAGCTGTTTCTTGTCCTTGGTTCTTTTTTCGAAGTAATGTCTGATTAAACCACCTATAAAAATCGGTGTCATCGTAGATACCGGAAGGTAAACGCCAACAGCAAAAGCCAACGACGGTATTTTAAATAATTCGCAAGTCACGGCAATCGCAGCGCCAATAGCAACTAATGTCCAAGGTAAATTTTGGTCAAGTACGCCATCAATAACCAATTTCATTAAGGTTGCCTGTGGGGCCGGTAACTCTTTAGAGCCAAAACCAAAAGTCTCCGCTAATAATAGTACAGATAAGCAGACAAAGGTCGCCGAGGTTAACACCCCTATTAGTTCTGCAATTTGCTGCTTTCTTGGCGTCGCTCCCAATAAATAGCCGCTTTTTAAATCCTGCGAGGTATCACCAGAGATTGACGCAGCGATCGCAACAACGCAACCGACAATAAGGGTTGCAGCTTTACCTGTATTATCAGTCCACCCCATTGCTAGGAATATTGTCGCGGTTCCTAGCAGCGCAGCAATTGTCATTCCACTGGTGGGGTTGGAAGTAACCCCAACTAACCCAACGATTCTTGACGCTACGGTAACAAAGAAAAAAGCGAATACAGTCACGCAAAGTGCAGCAATTAAACGAGTATCAATGCCGCCTACGGCGCCGAATGCCGTAGGAAATACCGTTAGAACTAGAACAATAGCCAATATACCAATCACAACAACCCTAAGGGGCAAATCTGATTGTGTTCTTTTTACCACCGGTTGCTCGGTTTCTGTTCCAATATTTTTTGCTCCCATTTTGAAGCTCTCTATCATCACCGGAATACTTCGAATAAGCGTTATGATACCTGCAGTCGCAACCGCTCCAGCGCCAATATAACGAACGTAGCGGGTCCAGATTTGGCCTGCGGACATATCCTTGATCAAGTTTGCTGTTTCAGGAAATAGTGGTAATGTTCTGGCGTCGCCCCAATAGGCTATGCCTGGAATAATAATTAAAGCGCTTAACAAGCCACCTCCTACCATAATGGCCGCGATACGTGGCCCTAGGATATAGCCAACCCCAAAAAGCGCGGCAGATAAATCAATTCCTAAACTTGCTTTTTTTATAAAGGGTATTTGAAAAGAGGCGTGGTCAGGAATCACTTTAATCCACGAGGTTAGGGTTTTGAAAAGTGCAGCAACTCCCATACCCCAAAAGATATACTTAGCTTTGTTGCCACCGACTTCATTAGCAACTAATACTTCGGCGCATGCAGTGCCTTCAGGATAAGGCAACTTTCCGTGCTCCTTCTCTATGAGGTATTTTCGCAACGGAATCATAAACAAAATTCCCATTAAACCGCCGCTCATTGCGAGAATGGTCATTTGGAGCAAGTCTGGCGCCATGCCCCACATGAATAAAGCGGGTAGCGTAAAGATTACGCCGCTGGCTACGGAACTACTCGCCGAACCAGTCGTTTGAGCAATGTTTGTCTCCAGAATAGTGCTTGTAATTCCAGCTTTCGCCAAGATCTTAAAAACGGCGACCGCCATTACTGCTACAGGAATTGAAGTGCTTATGGTTAACCCAGCTCGCAAGCCTAGATAGGCGTTAGCCGCGCCAAAAATAACACCAAACAAAACGCCAAGTCCAACCGCCTTAAAGGTGAACTCAGCGACGGTTTCTTCGGCAGCAATGTAGGGAGGATAGCTTTCGCCCTCTTCGAGTGGCGTATATGCCTTCGGATCTAGGCCTTGTTTTTCGCTCACGATATCCCCTTCTTATTAGTATTATTATAATTGGCTGTGATTATGCACGGTATTATGTGTAACCTTAATAGAGCACTATTAGCCTGTATATTGATTTCTTACGCCGATGCTTAATACGCGTTTGTTCTGCTGTCAGTAAATAAGGTTAAATCTTAATATCTTTACACTAGCTGGTTCGATGGTTGCAACTTCTTATTGACTCAGCATTATTATCTCAACATCCATATGATCTCAACATCGTTATTAATTCAATCACTTAGCTGTGCAGAATAACTTAACATACACCTTGTTGGAGTTGAAGTGGAAATTGCTAGGAATAGGGTCTTTGGGATAGGCGATAATAAGATAAAACATATGGCATAAAAAAGCCGCTTAGCAAATTGACTAAGCGGCTAAACCAATTGAGTAACTCTCAATTTAGCAACAAGCGCTTACTCTAAAACGCCTACTGTTAAGTTCGGCACCGCATTGTCTGGCCCGCTAACTTCAAACCGATAGGTACCAGCGTCAATGATCTCAATCGTCATGTTTGCACCTGAGCGAACAAGAACCTTGCCTTCCGCGCCAATCTCTGTCGCTTCTTCGCCGCCTGTCGCTCCGAAGTCGACGGTAGACCAATCTTCTGATGCTACTTTAAATTCATAGCTACCAGGGTCTAAGGCTACGTCAACGGAATAGACCGAGTTTCCAAGGTACAACATTTCATCGTCAGTGCTCCAGCCGTTTAAGCTTCCCCGCAAATAGACCTGAGTGGCGTCAAACATCTGTGTTTTGTGGACACCAAGCGTTGGCGCTGCAAGGTCCGAAGCGTCAAACAAGAAGGTGAACTCACCGGTCTCAAGAAACTCCATGGTCATGTTCGCGCCGGAAACTCCCAACGACTCTACGACCCCTTCGGTTACACCCGAATCATCTTCACTCGATCCGAAGTCAACGGTACTCCAATCTTCAGAAGCTATCTTAAACTCATAACTTTCAGCGCTAGTGATATCAAAGATGACTTGATACATGCCTCCACCCAGATAAGTCATCGGCGTGTCCGTACTCCAGCCGTTCAAGCTGCCTCGCAGGTAAACCGTAGTGCCAACGAACGGTTCTTCGTTACGAACGAGTAGCGTCGGCCCTTCTGGGTCAAATGCATTTAGTTCGAATACATAAACACCATCAAGCGTCGGAGTAAATAACAGGTTGCCTGCAGCTCTTGCCAAACTCTTAACTTCGTTCTCCGTTACCTCGGCAACGTCAGAACCGAAATCAACAGTACTCCAGTCTTCTGATGCTATTTTGAAGTTATAGCTTGTATCAGCGGTCAATTCGATAGCCACTTGATAGATTCCATTGCCTTGATAGCTTAAATCATCCACCGCGCCCCATCCGTTCATATCTCCGCGAACAAATACTGTTGTATCGCCATAAGGAACAACATCGGGTGCACCGGCAGTTGCAAAAGCGGATAGCCCTTCTCCCTGCTCTTCACCTTGTGCTTTAACAAATACCGCTGTCGTGTAGGCTGGCACGGTAAAGGTTCCTGTTCCCGCGTCACCATCTTCACTAAAGCTCGCCGACTGAACAACACCGTCTGAAGAACCTAATTGAGTCGCGTGTAATTGAAAGCCGCTCGCCGTTATAACGGTATGGCTTTGCTGCTCTGAGCTACCGTTTACCATAACAACAATTGCGTCATTTGCCGGGTCTAAGTCCTCAAGCCCAACGCCATCATCGATACTCATTACGATAACGCCAGTTGTTTGATTGGAACCGATGTTATGGAATCCAACTCGAGCCAACACATCTGCTTCGGTGGTCAGCCTGAACAATACACTATCGCGTCTTATGCTTAGGAACTCCTTAAACACATTAGAGGCGAACATCACATCGCTACCACTGATTGCAGCATTCGGATTGCTTGAAAGACCATTAATTTGCTCCCAATCGCCCTGATTATCCTGAGCCAATGGCAAGCCAACGTTCCAGTTGGTGGTTTGCATTGTAAAATCAACTCGGTTAAACCAGTCCCCTGAATCGTAGCTATTACGGTCCATTGACTTAGATCGAATCATGTCGCCGCCCATTTGTAAAAACGGGATTCCTTGGCTCATTAATGGTATCGTCGCCGCGACGTTTTGAACTCTCACTCGGTCACTAAGTGACGTTCCAATATCAAGGTTATACTGTAATTGGTCCCACAAAGCTCGATCGTCATGCTTAGAAACATAGTTGATTACGTCAGCAGGGTCGAGCGCATACATGGCAGGATTAAAACTACTTCCTGTGCTTGCGGTATCCGAGCTGCTTTTTAGAACATAATTAGCAAGGGTACCGGCCATGCCTAGTCTAACGATGTCATGGTCATTTAAATTACCATCTTCATTAAACAGCGCTCCGTTTCTAACACCCTCTCTTAATCGGTCATTAAATGTCGCTATTTCCGTTCCCGCTAGATTAAATTGAGTGGCACTTTCAAAACCGCGTCCATCGCGTGGCCAACCTTCACCGTAGAAATAAGTGTCCTCATCTATAGCCCGAACTGCTTCACGAGCCGCGGTCATTTGGTCGACTGAACCATGACTCATAATGTCGAACCGGAATCCGTCAATAGCGTATTGCTCTGCCCATTGAACTAAGGAATCAGACATAAATTTATCCATCATTCGATGCTCAAGAGCGGTATCACTACAGCAAGTCGAATTAAGGATACCCCCAGTCACAAGATCTAAGCTCTGGTAATAACCAGGAACCACTTTGTCTAATACTGAATTATCCCAAAGGCCTCCAGAATTGGTATGGTTATAGACCACATCCATATTAACTCTCAATCCAATATCATGGAGTCCTTTTATCATTGAACGTAATTCAAGAATTCGAGACACTCCATCGGGATTAGACGCATAGATTCCATCGGGCGCATTGAAGTGTTTCGGATCGTAACCCCAGTTAAATGAATCATAACCTCTCATTGAATTGACCAGTGCTTGAGCTTCAACCGAGAAAGGCAGATAGCTTTCTAAAACTGATAATAACGTCGCACTGTCTTCTTCCTCTCCACAAACAGGTGCTTCTTCGTTTAATGCGCATAAATCTGCAACGGTATCAGTAATGTCAACAATACTGGCAGAGTCTTCGCCTATACTTGCAATGTCATTAATTGGAAGCAATTGAAAATGAGTTAGGCCACTTGCTACTAAATTAGCCAGGTGAGTCATTGGAGCTGACTCCATTTCTGTAAATGCTAGGTACTTGCCGCGATTAGCTTCGCTAGTACTTTCGTCGAGTACACTAAAATCTCTAACATGGCCTTCGTAAATAACCGCGTCTTCAGGATTTGTAATAACGGCGATTGTTTGTTCGTCCCAACCTTCTGGTTTTAAATCAGCATCCATAAGATTAACAAATTGCGAATAAACACCGTTGGTCGACAAACTCACCGCGTAGGGATCTGATGACTCTATGACTTCAATCGCGTTATTTTGAGAATGATATAGCGTTAATTCGTAGCGGTAGAACTGGCGGTCTAAACTCGAATCACCAACAAAACTCCAAATGCCAGTCGCCGAATCTTCATTCATAGGATTTGAACTAACTAGGTTTTTATCTGCATCATAAATATTAAGAGCAACGTTTTGCGCTGTAGGAGCCCATAGATTGGCAGTAATCGTATCACCATCATAAACAGCACCTAAGGCAGCTTCATCTGCATCCGCCTCACCCTTGGTATATAAATCATCCAGCACTTTTGCAGCTTGCACGTATGTCGCAACAATTGCATTGCCGTCACTATCGTAACCTGCCATAACCAGTTCATTCTTGAGAATAGCTTTGACTTCTTCACTACTATTTTCGATGGTAAAGGCTGGCCAATCAGCGGTTAATGGAAAACTATCTTGTTGCTCTTGGGTTTGCGTGGTAGTCAATAATGATACCGCCGTACCATTAACTTGGTTATCAAGATCAGCCTCGATGCCTGCAGTTGACGAATGATGAAGTCTTGCTTCAGCAACCGACTCTAGGTCAACGTTCCAAACATTTGTATTGGTATCAATCCAATGCGCTGCGGCGTCTTCTATAGAAAGCGGTTGCGGACCAAGTTCAGTAATCGGAAATTCAAGTGGAGATTCGAAACCTGAAATCGTCCAGTTCATTCTGACAAAAGTTTCATCATCTTGAACAAGGTTCATCTGTTTGTCCCCACCACCCATTTCTTTACCAGCATCGTCGGTACCAATATGAATGATGAAGTTACCGCAGTCACTATGTCCTTCTTTTAGTTTTACAATCCAATAAGCACCGTAATTAGGGTCAATGCCGTCATACACATGTTCTGACCCCCAACTTGAGGAATCAAAGGGTGACGCGTAGGCATCACATTGATCGTTGTTCCATGTATGGAGCACATAACCGTTGTAGGAAGGATCATTAGGTTCGTTAGTAGCTCCTCGGTTAGCTCTGTTGTAGTAAAGAACCGCTTCATCATCAGCCGGAAAAACACTCGCTACTGGTGCATTTGGATCGGCACCAACAACACAAGCATCGTTAAATGCGTTTGGTACTAATGGAGCAACACATGAGATTGCTGTAGGTTCTACACAGCTTGTTCCAGCCGCATCGACGACTAACGGCGCGGAGCAGGTTAACAGCTCCTCCCCTTTGTCTACAGACTCACCACTACAACCGATGAGTGTAATGGATAAAACCACAAACGCTATCAAGTTACTTAATAACGTACTACCAAACTTTGTTGGTGATTGACTAAACTTTATTTTTGAATGACTAAGCATCGTTAGCTCCATCTTTATTGTTGTTTCTTAAATTTCGAGTGTTAAATTAATCAGTAGCAAGCTAACCTTGACTACATTTTGTAATTAACCCCTAAGAAATATTGTCGACCGAAAAATTGCAATGTGCCCGTCTGTGACTCTTGTCCAAAGAAGCTTTTTGTAGGCTCGTCAGTAATATTAATTGCCTGAAACATAACACTTAGGTGGTCATCGAAGTTATAGGAAAACTGATAATCAAAAACCGTTTCTCCGTCAAAAAATGTTTGTTGCTCATCGACCGCAAATTGAGAGGAAACAAACTTCGATCGGTGTCGCATGTTTATACGAGTATCGATATCTTCGTTACCCCAAAAGAGAGCTGCATTTAAGACATTTTCTGACAAACCTGGAAAGGTTGTCTCCACGGTAGGTCCCGGCAGATCACTGGTTGTTAGTCCAGCAATTGCATCGATTTTACTTTCTGTATAGGCATAACTACCGGAGACTCCAAGCCCTGACCAGAATTCTGGCAAGTTGGTAAATACTTGTGTATAAGCCAACTCGATTCCTCTAAAGTAACCACCATTGGCGTTATTAACTGATGTTGTAAAACTACCATCAACGGCTGCTAGCGGCGGATTGCTGTCAGGATTATTTGGCTCAAATCCAGGTACATATTCCGGAAGACTGATGCCATTCGCTGCAAAGTCATAATTGTTGTCGGTGAAAGTTTGAACGAAGTTCTTCAGTTCTTTATGGAAAAAAGCGACAACAAAAGCGCCCTCAGTTTCATCAAAATAATATTCATAAGATAAGTCATACTGGTCCGCTAGAAACGGCTTTAATCTCGGACTGTTCGTGCTAGATGCATGGGCTTCACCATCATCTTGGTCGTAAGTAATTGAAGTGTCCGATGCGAGGCGATTAATCTGACTTCTTGCCATAACTCTAGCAGCCGCAAAACGTATCTGACTATTGTCCGTTATCTTAAAGTTAAGATTTAACTGCGGTAAGTAATCCGTATAACTAATACCATCTACCCCCGGAGCGTATTCAGAATTAACTAAGCCCGTTTCATCAATGATGTTCTGAGCTCCTAGGGTTACGTCCCCACCGACATTTACAAGCGTTGAGGCGCGTTGGTCAGTATTGACCACTCTTAAGCCTAAGTTACCACTTAGAGGTATATCATTTACCTCGGTATCAATATTAGCAACAAAATAGCTGGACGTGACATCTTCCCAAACATCTCCACTTTGTTTAACAGACCAATCATAACGATTGTTTATCACGCCATTTGAATCTGCACCCCAGGTTGTAACTGGCTGTGGTACACCACCAGGGAACCATGCATCAAGTGCAGCGTTATAATCAATTGCTAAGTAGCTAGGGAAACCTGAGAAGGCTCCATCAAAGTCGACGACATTAACCATATTATTGGTGAGTCTTAGCGGTGGCTCACTAGAAGAAAAACTATTGTCTGAGCCATACTCAAAAACTGAACGTTGATTTCTATATTGTCTTTCTGAATATCTAAAACCAACTTCAAGACTGCTCAAAAAGTTATTATCTCTGAACTCGTAAATACCATCAAAGCGCGCAGCGTTTAATGCATCTTCAAATTGATAAGGGTACACACCATACTTGCTAAGCATTACCCGGTTGATATCGGTAAAGTTTTGGTTAAACCCGACGTCCGGTAAATTTAATCCATTTAATCGATAGGATATAGCGACGTCATTGTCAAATACTGGAGTGGCGGCATTGGCATCTTCGGCGACTAGCGACCATAACAATCCATTTCTGAAATCACTGGTTGCGGCTGATCGAGAAAGATCGCCGGTAAGTGTGAATTGATCAGTAAGATCCCATTTAGCATTGATACCAAACGCCTCTGAATCGTCAACTTTAACATTGTTATCATTAACGATTTCAACACGGGTATTGCCCCCTATTCTCGCGCGATTAAGGTTCGCACCAATCACCGCATTATCATCAAGAATAGGATTGTTTATTAGCGCGGTTCCAGCATCAAATTTAACACGGAAACCACGAGCAAAAGCTTGTTCGTCGAATTTTGAAATAAACGCATCGGCCTTTAATGAAAATGTAGAAGACGGGATCCATTCTAACGCTGCGATGTAGCCGTTTCGAGTGGTCTCACCACCTTTATGTTGCATTTCAAAACCTTCGCTCAAGAATTCTGCTGAAGGGTTATCATCTGGTCCACCGGTATCTCCTGCTAAACCATCGACATCGCGTCGTTGATTGTAAGCAAAGCCGATAAATTGCGTAGCGACACTAGGTTGGAATAATCGTGCATAACCTAAAGCAACCCCTAAGGTATCGTCTGCAAATTTGCCTTGATAAGAGATACTAAAACGGTTTCCTGATTCCTCGGCGTCATAGATTTCGCCGGCGCGGTCATTGTACATACCGCGACCATTAACACTAAAGGTATGTTGATTTCTATTACTCAAAGGGCTCGCGGTTTTCAAGTCAACGGAACCGGCAACACCACCTTCTATTAAAGATGCCTTTTGAGATTTATAAACCGTCGCGCCTGAAATTAGTTCGGAAGGATATTGTGCGAACTCGACACTTCGACTTCCGCTAGTTGCGACTTGCTCTCGACCATTTAGCGTTGTATGAACAAAAATTCCAGATAGTCCTCGTATGTTAATTTCAGACGCTTTTCCTCCGGTACGAATCGCCGAAATACCGGGTAATCGAGTTAACGCATCCGCGATTGACACGTCGGGAAGAGAGCCTAAGTCATCAGCACTAACTTGCTCTGTCACAGCATCAGCTGCTCGCTTTTCATCGATTGAACGTAACAAGCTGCCGCGATAACCGGTTACAACCACAACTTGTGAATCGTCCTCTGTACTAGTCGAATTAGCATCGGTATCGGTATTTACTTGGTTCTCAGTTTGTTCTACCTGTTGCTCGTCGGCGGTGTCGTTTGACGCCTCTTCAGCAGCAATTGCCGTAGCTGAAATTCCAGCAGCAAAAAGCGCCATGGTGATCAAACTTGGTTTAAAGATTCCAACCTTCGCTTTTGTCATCGAATGTACTCCCATACAAAGTGTTATGTATTTCTATTTTGTTTTTATGTCTACTTAACTTTTTTATATTTTCACAGTGCACCAAAAACTCTATGCACTGCTTTTGCAAAAATAGAACTAACAATTTCAAAGTTCGTTAGTGCTAAAAAATATTCCATGCGTCTGTTAGACGATTCCCCATAATAATCAGGTCTGTTAGCTAAATACAATCTTGTGCATACGTATTCAAGACCTTACTATCTCATTTCTTTAACTGCTTTCTTATTCGCTCTGAAAAACCAAACAACCGTAGGACGGTAGTTGAAAGCGCCCATTTTCATAGCTCCCCGAGTTCAAACCGTGGTCCTTTATTTCTTTGATACTAGCTAACTCTTTAAGATCGAAAAACTGTTCTTTGGCTGACAAGTTATAGAAGAAGAAAAGCGTCTGCGAATCATCAAAACGCTTAAATGCCAATACCGGTTCTGGCGTGTCAATAAAACTAATTTCACCACTTATTACCGCCGACTGTGTGCTTCGCCATCGAAGGAAGTTGATATAGCTATTGAGTACCGAGCCACTGTCCTTCAATTGGCAATCGACGTTTTTTTCTAGGTGATTTTTTGCCACGGGTAACCACGGCTCTCCCGTTGAAAAACCTGAATTATCTTGATCGCAATGCCAAGGTATAGGGGTTCTGCAGCCATCTCTTCCTTTGTAGGTAGGCCAGAAATTAATTCCATAGGGATCTTGTAACTCGTCAAACGCCAGCTCCGCTTCACATAGCCCCAATTCTTCGCCCTGGTAACTACAAATACTGCCTCTAAGGGTAGCAAGCACAGCATTAAATAATTTTGCTTTATTTGGCTGGTGGTCCTCGGGATTCCAACGGCTCATTACCCGCTTAACATCATGGTTACTAATCGCCCAACACGGCCAACCATCGGTCATTTGTTGTTCTAGTTTTTCTACCGTTTCTCGAATATAGCTTGCGGAAAATTCGTCCGTGAGCAATTCAAAACTGTAACCCATATGAAGTCTATTATTACCACTGGTATATTCTGCCATTGTTGCCAGAGAGTCCTCCGACGAAATTTCTCCTAGAGCGGCTGACCCAGGATATCGGTCTAAAAGCTGTCGAATCTGTTGCATAAACGCCAGGTTTTCTGGCTGGGTATTGTTATAGTGATGAAATTGGAACGCGTAAGGATTATCTTCACTAAAGCCTCTGCCTAACCTTTTCTCCGCTGGTTTTGCAGGATTGTCCCTTAGTGCTTGATCGTGGTAGCAGAAGTTGATGGCATCCAAGCGAAAGCCATCTACTCCGCGCTTTAGCCAGAACTCAATATTATCTAAAGTGGCAGTTCTCACATCTTTATTATGAAAATTTAGGTCCGGCTGGCTTGATAAGAAATTATGCAGGTAATACTGTTTGCGTCGAGGCTCCCATTGCCATGCACCACCGCCAAAAATGGATAACCAATTATTTGGGGGGGTACCGTCAGCTTTAGCATCGGCCCATACATACCAATCGGCTTTGTCGTTAAGGGTATCTTGTCGACTCTCAACAAACCATTGATGCTGATTAGATGTGTGGCTTAGAACCTGGTCGATAATCACTTTGATGCCAAGCGAATGTGCTTTTGCAATAAGCCTGTCAAAATCTTCCAAGGAGCCAAATATAGGATCTACCGCCCTATAATCACTAATATCATAGCCAAAATCCTTCATCGGAGACTTAAAGAACGGAGAAATCCAAATGGCATCAACGCCTAGACTAGCGATATAGTCGAGCTTTTCGATTATACCCGGCAGATCACCGATGCCGTCGCCGTTAGTATCCTTAAGGCTTCTTGGATATATTTGGTAAATAATGGCTCCGCGCCACCATAACTGTTGATTCATCAAACAACCTTATCATTCTTATCTGACTCAACTAGAGTCGGTTAGCTGAATATATCTGCTGCATAAGAGAGCTATTGCCGAGTATTGACGAGTACTACCTCGAACAAGTAACCCCTTTCAAGCGCTTTGAACGAGAGTACGTTAATTGAAATACAGAGATCAATTGTCTGCATACGTATGCATAACAATGATCCTGAAAATTAACGATGCATACGTATGTAAGTGAAAAACATTAGCCTTTTGCAATACAAATCAGTAAATTCGTTCGAGTTTAGTAGCCTGTTTTGCCGTTAACAGACAAAAACAGCTCGATACCTGATGAACTTCAATGGATGTTATAGTCTCAAGAAACTAGTTTTTCGAGTAAACCAGCTATTTCGTATAAACAAGCTACATGGCCATAATAAGGAAAGGTAAGTATGCATCGACCACAACTATCGTTTTGGCAGATTTGGAATATGTGTTTCGGTTTTATGGGCATCCAATTTGGATTCGCTCTACAAAACTCAAATGTAAGCCGAATCTTTCAGACCCTGGGAGCCGACTACAGTAATATGACAATACTGTGGGTAGCAGCGCCAATTACGGGACTGATCGTACAGCCAATCATCGGATACATGAGCGATAGAACCTGGAATCGTTTAGGGCGTCGTCGCCCCTACTTTCTATACGGCGCTATTTTATCAAGCTTAGCACTGTTCATAATGCCTAGTTCCCCTACTCTATGGATAGCGGCGGGCATGTTATGGGTAATGGACGCATCGATCAATGTATCAATGGAACCTTTTAGAGCGTTTGTGGGTGATATGTTACCGCGTAACCAGAGAGGATTCGGTTATGCAATGCAAAGCTTTTTTATTGGTGTGGGTTCAGTAATAGCTTCCGCACTACCCTGGATGATGACGAATTGGTTTGATATCAGTAATCAAGCCGAAATCGGTAGCATTCCAGATTCTGTTAAATTTTCATTTTACGCCGGTGGTGCAATCTTCCTTCTAGCGGTTTGTTGGACCGTCTATTCAACAAAAGAATACTCCCCTGAAGAACTCGAAGCTTTTGAAGCAGCTGAGCTCGCTGCAGAGAAAGAACAACCTGCGACTGAAGCAAAACGTAGCGCTAGCGATTTTTTCAAAGGTGGAATGGCTTGGTTAATTGTCGGTGTCGTTTTAACGCTTGTTGTTGCTTATTACATTGAGTTTCTAGATCGCAACTTACTATTACTAACTACCGGCCTATCAACATTTGGTATCCTTCAACTGATAGCTGGAAAACTATCGAGTAGCTCTGCAAAAGTTGGAGGGTTTGAGCAAGTCATGCTAGATCTTTTTAATATGCCAACGACTATGCAAAAGCTTGCAGCTGTTCAGTTTTTTTCATGGTTTCCTTTCTTCGCTTGGTGGTCGTCAGCTACACCCGCGATTACCTCTTATCACTACGGTACTAGTGATGTTACGTCCGCGGCGTTCAATGACGGAGCTGATTGGGTAGGTATACTAATGGCGTCATATAATGTTGCCGCCGTTCTCGCTGCAGTTACTATTCCTTTTTTGGTTAAAGTTTTAAGTTTAAAGATGACCCATATGTTCAATTTATTCCTGGGTGGGTTAGGATTTATTTCCTTCGTTCTCATTAAAGACCCCGACTGGCTAATTGCCCCCATGATTGGAGTCGGTTTCGCATGGGCGTCCATTCTATCACTTCCCTATGCGTTACTTTCAAATGCATTACCCGCTAAGAAGATGGGTTTATTTATGGGAATATTTAATTTCTTTATCGTGCTTCCACAGATACTTGCGGCTAGTATTTTAGGTTTTTTAGTCAATAAATTTTTCGGTGGAGAAACCATTTATGCACTTGTTATCGGTGGTATCAGCATGCTTATAGCAGGCTTATTAACTTTACGTGTCCAAGAACCTACCAACGCAAAATAGAGTATTAATTAATCATGAATAAAACTAACATTGTTGTAGGACTATTTTTAATAGTTGGAGTTATCGCCGCTTTATCTATTGGCCAACTCTTTTCAGAAGAGCAAAAAATCGTTAAGTTATCTGATCAAACTTTATCCGAAAATAAGACATCCATTTATGGCACACTTCATCCTTTCGCCAGTGAAGCAGTCTACTTTCTCATGACTGACCGTTTTGTAGACGGCGACCCTAATAATAATTTTGAGAAACAAGGAGGAGAGCTCCCAACCTTTAGACAGCGCATTGCAGACGATAATGGGAATGAAGCTTTTGTCGGTTATATGGGCGGAGATTTTAAAGGGATACTGGATAACGCGGGTTATATCAACGAACTTGGTTTTACTTCGATTTGGCTCACACCTATTGTCGATCAACCCGATGAGGCATTTAACGGTGGCGAGAAAATAGAATATGGTGGAGCGTTTAAAGACGGAGGAAAAACAGGTTATCATGGATATTGGGGCGTTAACTTTTTTAAAGTCGATGAACATCTACCATCGCCAGGACTATCCTTTAAACAGCTAACTCAATCCCTAAAAAAACAGCACAATATCAAAACGGTTCTAGACGTGGTTGCTAATCATGGTTCGCCCTCTTTCACCATGAAAAAAAATCAACCAAAGTTCGGGCAGTTATTTAACCAAAAAGGGCAGCTTGTCGCTGATCATCAAAACCTAAAGCCTGAAGACTTAGATACTAACAATCCTCTACATCAATTATATCGAAAACAATCAGACATTATGCAGTTGTCTGATATGGACTACGATAACCCCGCGGTCCTTGACTATTTTGTCGCCGCTTATCTTCAATGGATTGAGCAAGGAGCGGATGCACTTAGAATAGACACTATTAAGCATATGCCCCATCATTTTTGGAAGAAGTTTAGCGACCGGATCCGAGAGAAACATCCTGAGCTATTTATGTTTGCAGAAAGCTATTCCTTTGATCCTGAGTTTATTGCGCAACATACTTTGCAGGAAAATGGTGCCGTCAGTGTTCTGGATTTTCCAGGACGTGAGGCAATGTTAAAAGTATTTGAAGATCCGGGATCTAGTTATTCAGATATTCTGTCCTATTTGTATCTTGAGGATGGTCCTTATGCGAATTCCTACGAGTTAATGACGTTCTATGATAACCATGACATGTCGCGAATAAATACCGATTCAAACGGTTTCATCGATGTCAATAATTGGTTGTTTACGTCTCGCGGAATTCCGGTTGTTTATTATGGCTCAGAAATCGGATTTATGGCGGGTCGTTCGGAGCATCAGGGTAACAGAAATTATTTCGGTGTGGACAATATAACGAAGGCACAAAATTCACCAATTGCGCAATCACTATCGCGTATCGCAAACATTCGAAAAAACAATATCGCATTGCAAAAAGGGTTACAGGTCAATCTTGAGTTCAAAGAAAAAAGCTCTGCTTTCTATCGAGTTTATCAGCATCAAGGGGTCAATCAAACCGCTCTTGTATTACTTAACAAAGGCGATCAGAAAAAACATTTTAAGATCAAACGATTTCTATCGGAAGGCGTTTGGAAAAACACCACCACTGGAAAGTCTCAGCTGATCAACAAAAATCAAGCAATCGAGGAAACTGTAAACGGTCATAGCGTAACGGTTTTTCTTTTGAACAAGGAAAATAAGAACAAGCCTTTATTAAAGGAAGTGACTCGACTAATGGAACGCGATAGTTCTCTATAGATTTAAGCGTTGTAGAAGTCATATTGAAAACTAGCTTAGCTTTGCTATTTTTACGATTGTACAGTTTTTAACTCAGTTATCTGATTTTATCGTTGAGTAGCTAATGCTAATCCAAGTTCAGAAATGATGAGTGACAATTCCGATTCAAAAAAGGATTACACGGACATCAACTCACCGTCTGTTCCGTTAATATCTCTGTGAGCGCCTGTTCTAAGTTTGGATAGGAAAAATGGTAGCCGAGTGATAGTGTTTTTTTAGGGACGACTTTTTTTCCCGAAAGTAGCAACTCCTCACCCATCTGCCCCATTAATAGTTTTATCACAAATGCGGGCATGGGAAGAGCCGCTGGGCGCGACAAAACAGATGCTAAGCACGTAGAAAACTGCTTGTTGGAAACCACATTTGGGGATGTAGCATTTAACACTCCTTCAATTTGCGGATTTTCAATGCAGAAAAAGAACAAATCGCGCAAATCCTGAATATGAATCCAGGGCATCCACTGCTTACCGGATCCGATTCTGCCGCCTAAACCTAGCTTAAACGGCAATAACATTTTGCTTAGAGCTCCGCCATCTTTACCTAACACGACACCAATTCGGATAATACAAGTTCGAATGCCTAGTTTAGTCGCGGCCAACGCCTCACTCTCCCAGCGTTGACATAATTCACTAGAAAAACTAGCGTCTGGCTGCCCTGTTTCGTCTATCTCTAGGTCATTAGTCTGATCACTAGCTTCAACGCTTGTTTGCACGCCGTAATATCCGATTGCCGAAGCACTGATGAGTATTTTGGGTTTTATTGTTCTGGTAGCTAACCAAGCCAGCAGCTTGTTTGTTGTCGTTATACGACTCGCCATAATCTTTTGTTTTTGGTTATCACTCCAGCGTTTATCCGCAATTGGCTCGCCGGCTAAGTTAATAACTACATCAATGGTTGTGCCTTCTTCTATTTGATCTAGGCAAGTGATTGCATGATTGTTCGCTAGATGATTTTCTAACACCGGATTTTCAGGGTTACGAGTAAGCACCCATACCTGACAATGGCCTTCACTATTTAGGCGTGCGATTATCGCCTGACCAACAAACCCGGTACCACCGGTTATTAAAATATTCATATTACCTCAATGATGTTGTCATCTAACAAAAGCAAAAAGGTAATAGGAAAACTTAACAACTAGCACTGGAAAGTTACTGAGACAGCGACTGAACACTCAATTGCTGCTTAGTGATACCTAAGGTTAATTAAGTATGCAAATCTCATCTTGGTTGCCCAAGTCGGTATACGTGCCGATTTTGATGTTTTCTAAACCTTTTTGCGCGTTAGCTGAAGCCTTTGTTACAAAGCGCTTTAGAATGTGTTTCTTACGTTGGTTATCTGTAGCCTCTAAAACCAGCAGACAGCCAATGTGAGTCGCACAATAAAGATCAACTAACTCTTTTGCCGCTACCGAATTGGCAGCCTTATCATCGCATTCCGATAGCAACGATTTATACTCTTGGTACAAATCACGCATTGTTCTTAACAACTGAACCGAACTCATGATGTCGTCGTCATAGCTACGCTCTAGAATCTCAGCAAAGTACTCACCTAATAGATCCTGCTGCACACCTTTAACCGCTCCAATCACTTGAACCTGCGATGTTCCTTCGTATATGTTAGTTATACGTACATCACGGCATAATCGCTCAATTTTTCCTTCTTTTGTGTATCCCGCGCCACCATGGACCTGTAGCGCGTCGAAGCAAACTTTGTTAGCCATTTCAGTAATATGGTATTTAACCATCGGCGATTGCATATCAAGTAACTTAGTAACTACAGCTAGCTGTTTGGCAAGCTCTTTATCGAATATCTTATTGGCTTTTTGATGTTCTATTTTTTCTTCTAGTTTGTTTTTAAGGTCTAAATTTTGCACCGTATTATATAAAAGTGAACGGCTAGACTCGATATTTACCCGCATATCAACCAGCAAATTGCCAACCGCCGGTTTATTATAAATTAGCTCTCCAAATGCCATCCTCTCTTGGGACCATGCATAGGCTTCTCGGTAAGCTTCCTCCGCTATTCCTAATGCTTGGGCGGCAACACTAAAACGCGCATGGTTAAGCGTATGTAAGACCTGTATCAGGCCCATTTTTCTTTTTCCAATTAACTCAGCTGGAGCATCTTCAAAGTGTAACTCACAGGTTGGCGAAGCGTGGAGCCCCATTTTATGTTCAATACGCCCAACTTTGATCTTGTCGCCACCGTGACAGGCAAACATACTCAATCCAAAAATATTAGAGGTGTTAGGTTCTGAGCGAGCCAAAATTAGTAATACATCGCCGTTACCGTTAGAAATAAAGCATTTGGTCCCGCGTAAATACCATTGACCGGATTCGTCTTGATAGGCTTTTAGTTTTGCATTTTGTAAATCAGAACCCGCGTGCGGTTCCGTTAATACCATTGCTCCAATATGTTCTCCCTTACAATACTTTTGAAGGAAATGATCACCCTGCTCTTTTGTGCCAAATTTAGCTATAGCCTCACCAACATCTTGATAGCCAAAAAGCGTCATTAAAGAAGCATCCGCTTGCGACAACATTTCAACCATCATGGTATAAATTGTCGCTGGAATATTGCCACCACCAAACTCTCGAGGTAATAAAACCCCCATTAACTCAGACTCGGCAAGTTTGGCGATTGATTCGAGAGTTCCCTTTGGATAAACAACCTTACCGTCAACAAGATTCGCGCCTTCAAGATCATTAGCGGTTGAACGAGGTTCGAAATAATTGCCGGACAAATCTCCCATTAACTCCAAGGCCGCATGATAATAATCCATGGCCTCCTGAAAGTCCTGAGGTGCAGTATCAAAGACTTCACTTTGTTTGTAATCATCTTCTAAGATGCTTACCGTTGTCTGCAAGTCTAATCGGCTAAACTGGAATTCCAAATCTTGATTATCGGTAAAAAAATTAGGCATAGTTAAAACTCTTTTTTGTCTTGCTACTGAAGCTCGACTTCTTCCGCTGAATTAAAAATGGGAACACTCGGTTCCCATTTTTTCGAATGTATTTTTTAAACAACAGGTGTTTAAAAATTAGACCTACCAGTAAGTTTCATCTGGTTTAGTTAAATCAGTACCAAATGAATGTTTACCAAGATATAACAGACACTCGTCACTGGTTGCAGGCATTAATCCACCGCAACGAGATTCACGGTAATAACGCTCAAGTGGCATAAATTTAGCGATAGTACTACCACCACAAAGACGAATTGCATCAGAGGTCAGCGAAGGCCCAAGCTCACTCACCATGAATTTTGATAAATGAATCGCGGCGTTTGCCTCAACGCTTCCCGGTCTTTCCGCAACCAGTTTGGCAGCACGGTAAACGCTTGCTCTAGCTGATTCAACTTTAACAAATAATTCGCCGACTTTATGCTGTATTCTGGTATCAGACGCTAGCGGTTTATCTGTTCCAGGAATATTTCTATTCTTTAAGTAATTAGTTAGGAATTCAAATGCAGCAGTACAGATACCAAGATAAACACCTACATAACCACCAACTAACCAATGAGGCTCACGGGCCACTTTAAATAATGCCATGCCTTCGTTACCTAAGAAAAGCGATTCTTTCGGTACAAAACAATCTTCAAAATATACGGGGTTAGTTGAGGTGCCACGCATCCCCAAAACGTCCCAGGTAAATTCCACACGTGCATTCGGGTTTTCTTTTTCAACAATCAAATAAGAAATAGCTGGTACGTCGGAAGTGCTATCGGCCTTCTTGGCTGCTACTACATAATAATCAGCGTAACCGGCCATTGATACCCAGTTCTTAACGCCATTAATCACAAAACCTTCATCGGTTTTATGGTAGAGAGTCTTCATTTTACTTAAGTGTGCACCAATTCCAGGTTCCGATGATGCCGATGCAAATAACTTTTTGTGAGTAATTGCTTGGTCATAGACCCAATCGATAAAGTCGTTCATCTTCTTACCACGACTTCCGCCAATACCGTCAATATTAAGCTCAGCAAGACTACCAACCGCTATATTATGCATGTTAAAAGTTAGGCCGGTTGAAGCATCGCCCTTAGCAATTTGCTCTAACGCTCTGGTGTAAGTGAGGAAATCAGCGCCCATTCCGCCGCGATCCTTTGGGATCATAATACAAAGAAGGTTATGGTCCTTTAGTTCCTGGAAGTTTTCTTCCGGAAAGCTACCTTCACGGTCGTGTTTAGCGGCTCTCTTGGCAAAACCGACTGCCAGTTCGCTACACAAATCAATGATTTGTTCGCTAGTCATATCCGTTGGCGCTATCTCTTTGTATTTTTGGGTCATAATCTTCCCTAACGTTTGTGTTTTTATTGAGGCCGTAAATTATACCTTCTTCGGACAATAAAACAATATTTATGATAGTAAAACGAGCGCCGTTAGGCACTTGTGTAGTGGCTCTTTTACTCTTTAAGGTCTGAATAACCTACGATTTTGTTGATTTAGCCACAAAATCAGGCGATACAAGGCTTGACAGGATAATTATAGAAACTATAGTTGCCAAGCGCTTAGATGCTGGCGGTTGAAATGGCTATTATTTGTACAGCTGGTTCAACTGAAAAGCACGTCGGGTTAACATCATCGAGACGCAACGGTGTTTGATTGAACCAGCAGTTTTATGGCAAAACTAATATCACACAAATAAAGAACAATTTGCAGTTTTTAAGGAGGCTTGAGTTAAAGTTGGCGCTATATGGATTTTAGTAACCTAAAGAAACTGCTTAGCGGACTATTACCTGACAATACAGTGATTGCTATGTCATTGGGTGCCCCCGCTGATTTTGAATTACATCCAGAAGAGCAATCATTAACGGGCTCGATGGCTAAAAAAAGGCTCGAGGACTTTAAGTCTTCTCGTTACGTAGCTTCCCTAGCCCTTAACCAGTTAGGCTATGAGAATTTTCCACTATTGATAAATCAACATCGTGGACCAGTTTGGCCTCGAACTGTTGTCGGCAGCCTAACTCACTGTGATGGAATTGCGTTTGCCGTGGCTAACTATAACAGCGCTGTTCGCTCAATTGGTATAGATTTAGAAGCTTATACAACTATGGCACCAAACCTGTATAGAATGATTTGCAGCGAGCAGGAATTAACGCATTTGCAACAATTTGAACAGCCAGAACTGATGGCAAAGGTTATCTTTAGCGTAAAGGAATCAATTTATAAATGTTTAAACCCGCTATTGAATGAATGGATAGATTTTAAAGATGTTTCTATTGAGCTTGACCCTCAGGCTAGAAAATACAGAGCAGCACCTAATAGCAAAATAGCCGCGCAATTAAAAATGGAATTCATCGAGGGTGGCTGGCTGGTTGATGGTGAATATCTCTACTCCTGCTGTTGGCTAAACGGATCAACATCAATTACTGAAAGCGTTGCAAGCCCACAATGATAATTGACAACTCAAAAACAAAATCAATTAGTCAGGCTAGTGAGCTGCAATGGCAGTTTGTTAGGGATAAATTAACTGTTCAACAAGTTGAACAATGGCAATCTCTGGAAAAGAAACTGGCTTTTACCTCTGCTAGCGGCAGTTATTTATTTGCGAGCAATGCAGACAAACTAGTAAATACCCCAATAATATATGCACTGGGCTACATCAAAGGTGAATTGACTATAGGCTTACCGTTAACTATCAAGCCAATTTCTAGCTCGCAGCAATCGAATTGTATTAGCTTTCAATGCTTGCAGATTATCAGTCACGATCATTTAGATTTTTTTGTCGCTAATGGACAGCAAAATTTTGAGGTTAACGGGCTACTTTCATCGCTAGTTAGTGCATGTAGAAAACAGCTTAAGGGGTGGCATATGTTGCTCGCTAGACGTTGGTTTTTTCAGCAGTTACCTGAACAACGATATCGCAGTCTTAGTTATGTAAGAAAAGCAGCCTTTTATGACATTAAAGATAAGGCAGAGATAAAGCAGTTTGTCCCTAAAAAGCTGGTCAAAAACTTATTAAGGTTTGAAAGGAAACTTGCTGTTAACGGAGAAGTTATTGAGCTTAGTACGTTTACCGCCAAGGCGGAAATTGAGTCTTCTATAGAAGATTTTTTGAAACTTGAATCAAGTGGCTGGAAAGGTAAAGCCGGTTCAGCGATATCAAAGAATAAACCGTTACGAGAATTCTATCAAAACTGTTGGTCAGGTTTTTCAGAAACTGGTAACGCCGTAGTTTATCTGTTGAAACGAAATGAACGCACAATAGCGGCGGCGATAGCCTATAAAAATAGCGACACGCTATTTCTACATAAGATAACCTATGATGAATCTCTGTCAGAGTTCTCGCCAGGATCGATTATGATTAAGCATATTCTCGATAAACAACTAGGCGATAAACAAATTGTAAAAGTTAGTTTTAATACCAATCCCCCTTGGATAAATCGCTGGCATCCCCAGATTGATGAGCTTCATGCGATACAGTGTTTTAACTATAATATTAAAGGCTGGTTGTTAAAACTGATTTTTAGAACAACCGATAAACTTAAGTTAATTAAACGTGCGCGCAAGGCAAAAAGCTAATGGATAATACAAACAATTCTCAGCAGAAAACCATACTAGATGACGCTTTCATTAAAGCTATTGCGATCGCTATTAAAGAAGAGTTGGCGTTGGAAGATGAACCCCAGCTGGCTTTCAAAATTATTTACGATGATGACCGACGAATTTACAAGATTAAGGTAGAAAACAGCGGGCAGTTTTTTGTTCTTAAAATAAGAGGTCTAAAAGTTGTTAAGCAGGCAGATCTTGATTTAGCTGATCTTCAAAAAGAATATGACCTACTAAGAAAAGCTTGGGACAGTGCAGCGTCAATGAAAGACGGCTTAGGAATGTCGAAGCCTGTTAAGTTATGGATTGATAAGAAAGCGATGTTGTTATCGGGATGTCGCGGACATAACTTGAACGATCAATTCAATCAACATGTATTTAAATGGGCCTATTCACCAAAGGCTTTCGAACATGCGCTGCACCAATGCGGTCGCTGGTTAGGTAACTTCCACCACAATGCAGCCACGCAGAAGCCCTTAGATGGAGCATTTGATAATCGATTAAAAAACTTGCATCGCATGATTAGCGCGATGCAAGAAAAAGAATCCTGCAAGCTCTCAAAGCATCATTTAAACGCAATAACAGATAGATTCAGCCAGTTGGTGTCTGATACTGGAAGTGATGATAGTGACGGTAATGGGCCAATTTGCCAAGTTCACGGAAACTTCGCTTACCGTAATGTTCTAGCTCTGCCTTCAGAAACTAACTTAGTCGATTTTGAAGACGCTCATATCGAACACGTAGCGTTTGATATAGGACAGTTCACCGCTGAATTATTATTTAAGTCACAATTCCCTTGGTTGAGACATCGAACCAAACAGTTTTTCCATGCATTTGTTACCGGCTATCAGCAAGAAAACAAAATACAATCCAATATTACACATGCTTATTTGGGTTACCATTTGGTTGTGCACTTCTATGAGCACAATATGCGCAAAAAGCCCAGTGGTTTAAAAGGATTGGTTTTGAGTTATCGGACGAATTATTTAGCGAAGCTTATTCGCCAATGGTTAGCGAAAGAATCAATGTTTGGATAGAATTTTTGGTTGCGAGTTGCGAGTTGCGAGTTGCGATAAAAGTATAAACTGTATTGACTCGAATCTAAACAGACAAGTTGGAACTCAGGTTTCGACTCAGTCTTACATCGTTCGTATTTCCCATAGATAAAACGGTTTCAGCGGTACGCGCTTATATTTTAAAGCGAAAATTTTGAGTAGAAGATACCGGCTTCTTTTTATCTA
>CAJQOL010000028.1 GCA_905479925.1 uncultured Kangiellaceae bacterium
AAGGGAAGAGGGAGTTAAGAACAAACCGTCGGCTTTGGGATCTAAAGTGGGCACCTAACATCCAGCCAATTCAGTTCCCATCTTTTCCTTGGAAATTCGCTCCAGTTTCGTTTGATGGCGACATTATTCAAGTACGCCACTTGAGAGTGCCCAGCGGCTGAGCGTCGAGCCTTTTTGCCTTCTTTTGTGGCATGACAAAAGAAGGTCGCAGGCAAGTAAAACGCTGCGAAAAAGCAGTTAGGAAAGAATGGGGTAGTCAATTTGGGGTAGTGTAAACTATTGGATAATGTTTCCCTCTCCCCAGCCCTTAGTATGCCCCGCTTCTTGGGTACTCCCGAAGGGAAGAGGGAGCAAAATAACGACCGCTAAATTGCATTCTTTACCGGTTGGCTTAATTCCGTTAACAGCCTGACTAAGACCTACACTTACCAACTTCTATTTCGATGTAAGCTTCTTAAGCGCCTCTATAGCCACCTTATGTTCAGGCTGAATAGCCAATACTTTTTTATAACTACCAATCGCCAACTCCTTATTGGACATAGCTAAATGCAACTGGCCTAATTTTTCCCAACTGGTAATACTCTGATCAAAAAGGCGAGTATTTAATTCTAGCAACTGTTTCGTTTGTTCAAATGATTTTTTGTCCGCGAGACTTTCCGCAAGATTCAATAGGTTCCATTCAACTTGTTCTTTCATTTCCGGTTGATCTTTAAACATGGCTTTGTATTGCTTCTCAGCTGCATCGAGATTTCCATTTACCACCGCTTCAAACGGTATAACCTCACCTTTAGCAAGCTGTCTACGTGAAATTGTTTCGCCATGACCCATATCAAACACTAACTCCACCTGCTGGCTTTTTGGGTTCTTAACAAAACTAAATTTTCTATTTTGCTCACGTCGAACATAAAGGTTTTCTGCTATGCGATGAATTTGCATTTCATTGCCGTCTAGGTAACTCATCATTACTTTGTCGTCTTGTTTGCTAATGGTAAACAACATATCGGGGTTAAAGAAGTATCGACCGGAGATACGCTGTAACTCACTATCAAATATATCCAAACTAGAGAAATCTGGCTGAATGTATTCCTGCCATTGGTAGGTAGAAGCGACAGCGTTTTTGAGTTCTTCAATAAATGCTGGATGGTTTGAATTTGTCATAATTGCTACACCATAGCCCTTGTTCTTATGAGCGATAAGATCGGCGCTAAATCCTTCATCCCAACCGCCATGGCCAAAATATGCCCCGTGTTTCTTAGTATCAATGAAAAAGCCTAATCCAACGTTTTTGCTAACCCAAGGGGTCAGCATTTTGTTGGCCATACTATTACTCAAAACCTGACTTTTATTGGACTTAATTCCCATTTGTACGTCTATCGCAAACTTTGCTAAATCTTCAGCGGTAGTCCATAGTCCTGCCGCCGCCATTTCTGGATAAACATGCCGTTTACCGGGAACCGCTTTCTTATTTGGCAAATAGCCAGCCGCGGCAAATTTAAGCTTGTCTGCCGGTAACGGTTGCTCATAGGTACTTTGTTTCATTCCGATTGGGTCGATAACTAACTTTTGCAGGGCTGTCGGAAAATCAGTGCCCATGGCATCACTAACCATTTTTTGCATTACAGTGTAACCGCCACCTGAGTATCGCATTTGTGTTTCTGGCGCCAAATTTACAACGACTGCAGACGAATTCGCTGGCTTCTCGCCATTAAGTACTTGAATGACATTAGGTACAGGTAATCCATCAGAATATCCCCAAAACCCATGCACGGTTAAGCCCGCACTGTGGTTTAACAAATGCTTTAACGCAACCGGAGTCTCACGGGTAAAGTCGTTATCGGGAATTTGCCACCCTTTCAAATATTGATTAGCAGGTTTATCAAGGGAAAGCTTTTTTTGCTCGACTAGTTTTAATGCGCCATAAGCAGCGACTGGTTTACTAATTGAACCGGCTTGAAAAAGTGTTTTGTCATTGACCGGTTGGTTGGTTTCTCTATCTGTCACACCATAGTGTTTTACCCAGTGAATCTTGTAGTCTTTGATAACGGCTATACTCACACCAGGCACACCGTAGAATTCCATTCTGTCCTTGATATTCCACTTTGGATCACCTTCAAAACGAACGGCTCCGCGTAATCCGCTTTCAACAGAATTTATTTCTGCATTAACACCGGAAGGCATCAATTCGTTTGCACTGACTCTGTTTTGAACAGTTAAAGTTGTCGCTAAAAGTGTGAGAGCAACGCAAGTTTTTAAGCTAGATTGATTCAATGGAGCCTCCAGTGCAGTGCCATTAATATCACCACATTCATTGTCTTTTGTTATTTGACGCTTGTCATTTGAAATTGGAATCTAGCACAATTCCGGCACCACTACTACACCTGTAACAAAATACCACTAGAAAAGTTATCCTATGGGAGAATAAAGGCGAAAATCGAGTAGCAGCATACCGCAATGATTAGGTCACCCTAAGCGATATATCCGTCACGAGAACAAGCACAACAAAGCTCTTTTTGTCAGCAGTATTTGACTTGTTACGTGTAGGGAGTTTCGCATCAATCGAAGAGTAAGAACCGTCTATGATTTCTTGGCGGATGGGCTCTTCTAAAAGGAGTAATGCCTGACTAGAGATCAGTCACCTTTGCTCGATTATCGGTTAACATTTTCTCAAAAACGGCTTCGCCAATTTCTGATTCGATAAACAACCGACGCATCTTTACCACTGGAAAAGTCTCGGCGTTATAATCAGGTAACCAACCTTCATTCATTTGTTTAAGAAGGACCAAGCGAGCTCTGTCTTTTTGATCTCGGAACAATAGCCAATCCGCCAACCAGAAATTTTCCGTCAACTCTCTATTGGTAAACCAATCATCTAACTTATCTATCATCGGTTTTGCTTGCTGTGTAAGGGCAAGATCTGTTTGAAGTTGCACCAATAGTGATAGCTGGTATTGATTATCACGGTTGATTAGGATGTCGTTCTTGGTCAAATGGGGAGCATATTTTTTGAATGCGTCTAATGCTTGTTGAAGCGAACCATTTTCTATTAATGCATTGATATAAGGCATAACGAATCGTTCATTATCTTGATGCATCATTAACCTTTGTTTAAGAAAATCTATTGCCGCTTGTGTATCTTTTTCTGCAGCAGCAAGGGATGCTTTCATGTAAAGAACAAAAGAGGGATTAACCGTTTTACCGTCAAGTGATTTAAGAACTTTCCTTACCGGTTCAAAATTACCCAACGACAATTGTATTTGTGAAGCAGTCAGTTGAGCATTCAAGTTTTTCTGCATTTCCTCATGATTTTTTTCAGTCCACTTTAGAAACGCTCGAGCACGTTCAATATTAAGCTCCAAGAAGTCAAGCTCTCCAACAGGTCGATAAGTATAATCGGGATCTAAAGTGAGCGACCGTTGATAGTAATATTGAGCATCCGGTAAACGCCTTAGATTGAGGTAGGAATACGCTAAACTTCGATTAATGATTGGTGACATTGGGGATAAACTAAAGGCCTTCTTGGTCATCTCTAGTGCTTCTGGATAAAGGCCCATTTCTCGAATAAGGTTTCCATACCAAAGATAAGCAAAGGCGTAGTTTGGCGAAAGTATAATGGCCTTTTCGAAAGCGGCTTTGGCTTCCTCTTCCTTTCCCTGTGAAGATAATAGCAATCCCTGGGCGGCAATTGCTTCACCTAAATTCGGCTGCTCAAGTAGAGCGTTTTTTAGTAGTGGCTCGCATTGGTCCAGCGCCTGCTCTAATTTCCAGTCGGAATAGAGGTGAAGGAAATGGTAAGTATTACAAAGCCCTACCGCCGCTAGTGGAAAGAGCCTGTTTTCTGTTTTCATGGTCTCCAGAATAGCTTGTGCGTTAATTAACGACTGTGGTGTTCGCTGTGTCCATAAATGCCTTGCGAGCATGTATTGGTCGAAACTGAGTTTATCTAGCTGGGATAAATTGAAGGTCACACCTGATTGCCTTTTTCCAAACAACTCAAGCAGATCTTTAACGATTGAATCTTGGAGTGTGAACACATCGTCGAGCTTGCCGTTAAATACTTTCGCCCAAATGACCTCTTGAGTTGAAACTTGCTCTAACTGCAAAAATACCCTGACTTCATTGTTTTGGCGATTAATCTTACCCTTAATGACCGCCTGGGTAGCGGGCGCTATGCTATCAGTTTTTAAGTGCACTACTCTAAGCCCTCTCACATGAATGAGTTGGGTTAGTAAGATGTCGTTGATTGCACTGATTTCGATGGGTAGGTCATTTTCGTCTATGGTCAGGTCGATCAAAGAAATAGAAGCAATTGCCTCCAAGGATAGAGAGGTGTGTTGGCTTTCCGGTTGTTCAAGGCCGAACTGAGTAGTTTGCTCATCATGTAATGGATACGACCAAATCATCAAGAACAAAGCGATAACAGTAATACTTGTTAAGACTATCGTATGATTCCGGTTCCATTGCGCCTTGTTATCGGAAAAGGAAACAGAGCTAGTTTTAACTTCAGCAATTAGCCGGTAACCTTTGCCGGAGACTCGTTCAATATAGCGAGGATCACTAGCACTATCCTCAAGCGCTTTTCTTAGTTGAGCCACAGCTTGATAAAGCGAGCTATCGCTCACCACTTGATCGGGCCAAAGCGCTTGTAATAACTCATCCTGAGAAAAGGAACGGCCTGGCTCGCTAGCAAGAAGCTGTAGTAACTTCATGACTTTAGGGACGAGCACTTTTTCGTTCCCAGCATAAGAGATCCGATTAAGCTCGCACTCAACCCGCCACTTGCCAAGCGTAAAGATGGATTCCGATATCAAGAACTTACTCGCCATTGACTAATGATTGTTCAATAAATTCTGGGCTTTAATGAACAATTGCTAATTATCTACCGATAGTTGCCAATAAAAATATCACTAACTGGCAGCCATTTAACGTCATTCTACCAGATAATCGAGGACAAAGAGCGCCGTTAACTCATTGATTTTATTAAATTCAGAAAAATTTTAGACTTTGTTCAGGCTTATTTTAAGCATTCATTATCCACTCCGTGACAAAGTTCGCAACATCATTCATCAACATGGGTTCACACAAATGAAACTCAAGGTTTTTCTGATTTCCTTAGCCCTATTTCTAATCACTCTTTGCAAGCCCATTCACGCTAGTGAAGATATGACTTCTCGATTAGACAAAGATATAACATCTCGATTAAACAAAGATTTAATCATTCAAAATGTAACCGTAATCTCGCCCGAGCGAGGCAAACCATTAGAATCAGCCCATGTCAAAATAACCAACGGAATAATTTCTGAGATATCAACGAAACCATTCACCATTAACAATAAAACTAGTGTCATTGATGCAACGGGCCAGTTCCTAAGCCCCGGGTTAATGGACTCCCATGTTCACTTAACTTTAATGCCAGGGCTCACCTTTGCCAATTTAGAACACGCAGAACATATGCAGGCATCATTTGTTAAACAACAACCACGCAGTTACCTTTATTTTGGCGTTACCCAGCTTCTTGATCCGTCACAATCTGTGGAGTCAATTCAGTCCTTCAACCGGGCTGAACAAAAGCCCGACTTATTTCATTGTGGAGCAGCGCCAATCGTTGGTGGTTATCCAACCGTTTGGGTATCTCAACAAGAAACCTATGATATTTTTCGATATTTAATTGTCGATGATAAGGATGCTGATTCAATACCCGAAGGAAAAAATCCGGCAGACTTCACCCCCGAAGCCGTTGTTAAACGAATGGCGGAGGATGGAGCAATATGCGTTAAGGTTTTTATTGAAGATGGTTTCGGTTTAAATAATCAGTGGCCCTTGATTAGTGACCAGCTATTAAAGCGTGTTAAGAATGCCGCTAAACAGCATGGCTTGATAATGATGGCGCATGCCAATGCAATTGATATGCAAGTCATCGCGGAAAAATTGAGCGTTGACGTGATTGCACACGGACTATGGAACTGGAATCAGTTTGACGGGCAAGCTGGAATACCTGCACAAATAAAACAATTACTAGACCAAATTATTGAAAAAGGCATTACCTTTCAACCTACTTTTAATGTCATGGACGGGCTAAAAGAAGTAACGGTACCAGGGGTACTAAACGATCCGCTCTACGCCAAAGTCATCGGCAAACAAGCGATGAACTGGTATAACAGCCCCGAAGGATTATGGTTTCGCGATGAAATATTGAGTGACTTCCAACGGATGGATTTAGCCAAAATCCATCAGCATCAAGACAATATCATTTCGCAGGGTGAGCGGGTGGTCGAATACCTGAACCGTCACCAGCATCCCATTGTATTAGCCAGCGATACGCCGTCCTCTCCGACCTTTGCCGCTCAACCAGGCTATTCAACCTACCAAGAGTTACAACATTTGCACAAAGCAGGACTTTCCCTTGAGCAAGTACTGCGAGCAGCTACTATCAACAACGCTAAAGCGTTTAGGATGGATGATCGATATGGTACGGTCGAACCCGGCAAGGTCGCCAACTTACTATTGCTCGACGGCAACCCTCTTAAATCGATTAGTGCATACAACCAGATAGACAAAATCATTGTTGGCGGAGAAGTGATTGATAGAGAAACCCTTTCAGTCAGGTGAGCTGAACGGCAATCTCATTAATAACCGAACCCAATGACGCAACCTTTTGATAAACTCCCTATACCGAGTGGAAATACTCCAAGGAATATCCATTGAAATTACTCATTCAATTAAAACCTGTGTGGCTCATCAGTCTTCTGATTGCCTCGGGATTGATATCCGCTAACAGTGACAGCGCGACGAACTCGGCTATCACTTTGTCGGACAATATTGAATCCATTGTAAAACCCTATGTCGACAACCATGTATTTAACGGCTCGATTTTAGTTGCCAAAAACGGCAAGGTTATCTTTAGCAAGGGCTTTGGTCTTGCTAACAAAGAATGGCAAGTGTCGAATACCGCTGACTCAAAATACGGTATCGGTTCCATTACTAAGTCGATTACCGCTATTTTGACCATGCAGCTAGTTGAGCAGAAACGGCTCGCGTTGACCGATACCATCGACCGATATTTGCCTGAACTTCCTAAGAAGAGAGCGCAAGGTATTACAGTGCACCACTTGCTCAGCCACACCTCCGGTTTACCCAATTATTTTTCTATCCCGGGCTGGACGGATGGAGAATTTAACAAATCCATTAGTCGAGAGGAATTCTCTAAAATTTTAAATGGAATGGAATAACAAAGTGCCCCCGGTGAGCGCTATCAATATTCTAATATCGGCTTCTTTTTTCTGGGTAAAATTATCGAAAAAGTGACCGGTAAGGATTATGGAGCGGTACTTGAAGAGAATATTCTAAAACCACTCAGCATGAAAAATACCGGCTTGCACTTAAGCGAAATTGTATTGGATAAAGAAGCGACCGGTTATCAGCTAAATAAAAAAGGTGGCTATCGAAAAAACGTGATTAATCGAAATCTATTTCGAGCAAGCGGTGACATTTATTCAACCGTCGGCGATTTGTTCAAACTCGATCAAGCGCTGTATAGCAACAAACTGTTATCAACCGAATCTAAAGCAATTATGTTTGCTGAAAACAATAGCTATGGATGGAATATTGGCGAGGCAACATTAGACGGGCCGAACATCGGAACAATAGTTAAACGCTCAATCAATTATTCAGGCCAGGTTTTGGGATTTAATTCCATGATGACGAGACTAGTTGATGATCGTCACAGCATTATTCTGATAGGCAACATTGGCACCAGCAATTATCACCGCGAGCAAATGACACGACAACTGAGCCAACTTTTGTATGGCGGCTCTTCTTTAACAGCGACGACAATTCCGCTCAGCTTTATGCTTAACAAAGCGCTGGTCGATGGCAATTTAGATCAACAATTAGCAATCATTGAAGAGCGTCTTTCAAAAAACAAAACACCCGAAGCGGCCGACGAACGAGGGATCGCCGCATTGGCGCAGCAAATTGGATGGATAGGAATGAGAAGGAAATCGATTAAGCTATTTGAACTTAACGCACGATTGTTTCCAGAATCCATCGCTAGCTTGGCAAATTTGGCGGCGG
>CAJQOL010000029.1 GCA_905479925.1 uncultured Kangiellaceae bacterium
TGAACAAGTTGAACAAGTTGAACAAGTTGAACAAGTTGAACAAGTTGAACAAGTTGAACAAGTTGAACAAGTTGAACAAGTTGAACAAGTTGAAGAGCAAGGCCATCGGCTATCTGGTCAGCCATTTATTGGAACCATAGACTCAGAGCGACGCCCGGCTCGGAGCTGGATTTGGGAATCTGAGCGAGAACCAGAGGACACCGGCTGGGCACTTTACGTGGATAACGACTTATTTGCGCTAAGAGATGGTGATAGAGACTACACCGGGGGGTTATCGCTGACGCTCTCTGGTGCGCGTTCAAAGGACTATTGGTTTTCGCTTAATCCGGCCCTAGAGGCTCTAGATGACTTTAGTGGAATAAGTGCATTACATAATGAAAGCGACCGTCAATTACATAGTTTAGAGACGGGCTTTACGGTTTTTACCCCCGCCAACATCACTGACGTCGATCAACAGCTCGGTGATCGACCCTTTGCCAGTTTGTTCTATTTGTCTAATACAAAAGAGTCGATTGATTTGGATAATGACTCGGCATGGGTGTCTTCTTTTACTATCGGCGTATTAGGCTCTAACGTCATTCAAGAGCTTCAAACAGAGATCCATAAAGCGACTGGTAGTGAAGAACCTGTTGGATGGGAGAACCAAATAAGTGATGGTGGAGAGCTTACTTTCCGGTACAGCTTAGCAAAGCAAAATTTATTTCACTTTAACTATCAAGGAAAGAACAGGCTTGAAGTGAGCACTACCTCACAGGCAAGTCTAGGTTATATAACAGAACTGTCTTTTGGGATGGCTGCTCGAATTGGCGAATTTGATACACCTTGGTACAGCTTTAGACCACAATTTAACGACTACTCTGAAAAGTCAGCGAACTTAGCGGGGATTAAGAAAGGCACCGATGAACTCTATTTTTGGGCGGGGTTTAACCTACACGCTCGAATTTATAACGTGTTTCTGCAAGGCCAGTTTAAGCAAACCGATGCCGCGTTTTCAGCTAGCGAAGTGCGCCCGTTGGTCGCTGACGCTTGGGTCGGTGTGACCAAACAATTTACTAGCGGCTGGCGTCTCAGTTATTTGCTTAGGGGACAAACATCCGAACTTAAATCTTCGGTTGCCGATCGAAGTACGGTTTGGGGTGGTTTTATTTTGAGCAAAGGTTGGTAAATAACCTGAACTCGGGATAAATTAACCTTTCCAGTAATGTTAATTTAGCGCCTCTCAGCGTTAAACTAGTTGATAATAGCCCGCTATTACTGCACAAGTTTGCCTTGATAGTCACTAAATGAACATCACTGGCTCTACCAATTAAGATATTCCGGCCTGAATGCTAGGCGCCAACAAGACTAATTTATTGATTCTATCTGAATTTTAAAGCCTTCTTATCTCGAGCTCAGCTTAAATAGTCTTTTTTTGATGGAGGAATCGGGTAGCGCTAAAAAAGCGAACGATGGTTAATGTAAGTAATCGCCAACAAGGTTTGTTGAGCAAGAAACGCCGGGATATCTAACAATCAAATGACTTCCGGTTCCGTTAACTAAGTAGAATTAAGGCTTCACTAAACAAATAACTTACAGTTCTTTAACCATTGGATAACCTTCAGTTAAAGTTTGATTGTTTAAAGCTGACGCTTTGTTACTATACCCGCTCCTAGCATGATTAAGTGCAGCATATGGATGTGACCTTGTTATGAATAACCTTTTTCTATTCTTGCTAGCCGCTCTTATTTGGGGCTCTACCTGGCTGATGATTACCTTTCAGTTAGGAACGGTTGAACCACTTGTTTCAGTGGTCTATCGTTTTGGACTAGCAAGTGCCATTCTGTTTGGTTATTGCTTGTTTAAAAAAAGAGATTTCCGTTTTACCCGTTCTGACCATTTTTTGATTTTCGTGCAAGGCTTACTTCTGTTCGGATTTAACTATTGGTTAACTTATCTTGGTGTTACTAAAATAAATAGCGCGTTGGCGGCTATATTGAGCACCAGTATTGTTTATTTTAATGTGGTATTTTCCCGCGTCTTCTTAGGGGACAAAATCAAACCAGAAGTGCTGGCCGGCGGCACCATTGGTGTCATAGGAGTTTATTTGATTTTTATGCCTGAGCTAGAGATTTCGGGCCCCATTGATGATACTAGTTCGATATGGGAATCTAAAGCTTGGTCGGGCATTCTTTTGGTACTTGCTGGCAGTGTTTTTGCGTCATTAGGCAATATCTTTTCCGCTAAAACCCAACGCAGACGAATACCGGTTTTGCAGGCCAATGCGTTAGGAATGGGTTATGCGTCGGCTTTCCTTGGTTTAATCGCATTATTCAGCGGACTAAAATTCGATTTTGTTTATTCCTTTAGCTACATTGGTTCATTGGTTTACCTCGCGTTATTTGGTTCTGTCATCGCATTTGGTGCGTTCTTAACGGTTTTAGGGCGGATTGGGCCAGATAAAGCGGGTTACATTTCACTCGTTTATCCGGTTATTGCTATTATTATTTCAACCATTTTTGAAGGTTACCAATGGAGTATCTATAGCTTCACGGGGTTAATTATTATTTTGATCGGGAATTTCTTAGCGATGGGTAAGTATAAAGAAATTCCTATCTACAAGCGTTGGCGGAAGGCCAAAGAAGCTACCTAGCTGTTTTGGATAAAGAGAACAGATGAAAGACAAAGCCGCTAATTCGGCTCTCTTTCTTTAGCAATGTTCCCTTTAGTCAATCACGGCGACTCATCCGAGTATTTTGGTCAAAAGCTAAAATGGTTGGATTTTTAGGCATTTAATGTAAAATTAGCCGCCAATAATCCTATCCAGCCGTCACCATCCCGGCTTTCTTTCATTAAGGAATTACTATGAATCAGTCCTTTCTCGATAATCTTCAGTCTCAGATCAATGAATTACATGAAGTTGGCCTATATAAAGACGAGCGTGTTATCGACTCTCAGCAGCAAGCAGACATTCATGTCACAACCGGAGAGAATGTTCTTAATTTTTGCGCTAATAACTACTTAGGCTTAGCAAACCACCCTGAGCTAATTAAAGCCGGGCGAGATGCTCTAACTGAGTGGGGTTATGGCATGGCTTCTGTTCGCTTTATTTGCGGAACTCAAGCGGTTCATAAACAGCTGGAGCAGAGAATTAGTAATTTCCTAAAAATGGAAGATACTATTTTGTACGGTTCATGTTTTGACGCGAATGGCGGTCTATTCGAGACAATTTTAACCTCCGAAGATGCCATTATTTCTGATTCTCTTAATCACGCGTCAATTATTGATGGAGTTAGGTTAAGTAAAGCTAAACGTTTCCGTTATGCCAATAACGACATGTCTGATCTTGAAGCACAGTTAGAAGCAGCGGTGGCGGCTGGCGCTCGTTATAAATTAATAGCAACCGACGGTGTTTTCTCAATGGATGGCTATTTAGCCAACCTAACAGCTATTTGCGATTTAGCAGACAAATACGATGCGTTGGTTATGGTTGACGATTCCCATGCCGTCGGATTTATGGGGGAGAACGGCCGTGGAACTCACGAACATTGCGGCGTTATAGATCGAGTTGACATTATTACAGGGACACTTGGAAAAGCACTAGGTGGCGCCTCGGGTGGTTATACATCTGGCAAAAAAGAAGTCATTGAGTGGTTGCGCCAGCGTTCGAGACCTTATTTATTCTCAAATACACTCGCACCGGTAATAGCAGCAGCTAGTATCAAAGTACTAGATATGTTGGAAGGTGGTAGCGAGTTGCGGCAAAAATTGACCGCAAATGCACAGTATTTCCGGCAAAAAATGGCCGCTTTAGGTTTTGATTTACTACCTGGAGAGCACCCAATTATCCCAGTAATGCTTGGTGACGCGGCGTTGGCCAAGAAATTTGCCGATGAAATGCTCAAAGAAGGAATTTACGTGGTTGGTTTTTCTTTTCCTGTAGTACCTAAAGGGCAGGCGAGAATTCGAACCCAAATGTCAGCGGCGCATGATTTTTCACATATTGATCGTGCTGTTGAGGCCTTTGCTAAGGTTGGCCGTCAACTAAAAATAATTGATTAGCCATTTTTGCTTATCGTCTTTAGCTTTTTATTGTTGGCTTTATCGACTCGTATTTTGCTAGTAAATTTGAAGAGAATTGTTTATGAAAACCCTTGCCAAACTAAAACCTGAAACTGGAATTTGGTTGCACGATGCGGAAAAACCAAGCTGCGGTCATAATGATGTCCTTATAAAGATAAAAAAGACAGCTATCTGCGGTACTGATATGCATATTTATAATTGGGATGAGTGGTCGCAAAATACTATCCCTGTACCAATGACGGTTGGACATGAGTTTGTCGGTGAAGTTGTTGAAATAGGCCAAGAGGTGAATGGTTTTGAAATTGGTGACCGAGTGTCGGGAGAAGGGCATATTACTTGTGGTCACTGCCGAAACTGTAAAGCAGGCCGTCGACATTTGTGCAGAAATACCATTGGAGTAGGGGTAAATCGGCCCGGTTCATTTGCGGAGTACTTATCCATTCCTGCTGTTAATGCGTTTAAGCTTCCTGCAGATATAAGTGACGACATGGCTGCGATATTTGATCCTTTTGGTAATGCTGTACACACTGCACTCTCATTTGATTTAGTCGGTGAAGATGTTTTAATAACCGGAGCGGGACCAATAGGAATAATGGCTGCGGCGGTATGTCGCCATGTTGGTGCTAGACACGTGGTTATTACTGATGTGAATGACTATCGACTAGAACTGGCGGCTAAAATGGGGGCTACTAAAGCTGTTAACGTGCTCAACGAAGACTTAAATGATGTTATGTCTTCGCTGGGAATGACCGAAGGATTTGACGTTGCTTTGGAAATGTCTGGAGTCCCATCGGCGGTTCAATCGATGCTAAAGGCAATGAACAATGGTGGAAAGATTGCCATGTTAGGGATCCCGCCGTCTGATATGACGGTTGATTGGAACCAGGTTATTTTTAAGGGGCTTCAGATAAAAGGGATCTACGGCCGCGAGATGTTCGAAACATGGTATAAGATGGTATCTTTGCTTCAATCAGGTTTGGATATATCGCCAATCATTACTCACCAGTTCAAAATAGATGATTTCCAGAAAGGATTTGATACTATGGGCTCCGGCCTATCGGGTAAAGTCATTTTGGAGTGGTAGTTTTACTTCACTCATAAACAGAATTGTTAATCGAAACTCGGAAATATCCTCTATGGAACAAGCTATAGACTGGCAGTGGCGAAAATTTGAAGAGCTTACAGCAGCTGAGATATATGCCATTTATAAGTTACGCCAAGACGTGTTTATTGTAGAGCAAAATTGCGTTTATCCAGATATTGATGGTAAGGATCCTAAAGCTCTGCATCTTTTAGGTTGGAAAGGAAAGCAGTTGATAGCGACACTTAGGCTTTTCGAAAGCTATGAGGAATACGATGGAGTGGTGTCTTTTGGCAGAGTTTGTACTGAGCTGTCTACACGTAAGCTCGGGGCTGGAAAACTACTTTTGAGCGAGGTCATGCGTTATATCGACTCTAATCTTGCTGGAAAAACCGTTCAAATAGGAGCGCAGCTCTACTTGAAGCGTTTTTACGAAGGGTTTGGTTTTAAACAGATTTCAGAAACTTATGATGAAGATGGAATCGATCATATATTGATGCAAGTCAACTAAGCTCTTTAGGCGCAAACAGTGAATCAGTCACTTTAGCGGTGTTATTTAAACAAGGTTATTTAAACAAGATTATTTAAACCTCAAAAGACCATGAGGGGGTGGTTCCCTCAACACTCTACTGGTAAACGTAATTGGTAAAAAGCAGATTTTCTACAATATCTAAGCCAGTTTCTTCTTTCAAAACCGCTGCAACACTATCCTTTGCTTCAACTCTAAGGTTTTCTCGTTCAGAAAATGGTTGTATTACGGATTTATCCTTTCGATTGAAAAAATCAATTAAATTGTCCTGAATGAGCGGAAGATGACTTTCTACTAAATCAAAATGTTCTTGCCCTCTTACCGCTATATTGACCTGAACGACAACGTAGCCAATTTTTTTGCCTGTACCTTGATAAAAAGTCAAAATATTGGGTTGAATCTCATAATACATCAACGGCTCTAGCTCTTCTACTTGCTCAGAATCTTCACTTTCTTCCTCTTCCGCATAGGTTAAAGGTGTCCCTAGAAACATAAACAGTAAAAAAATTGAAATAAATAATGATGATTTGTTGATCTGCATAGCTATTACCATTTCGTGATTGTTAGCTGGTTAAACTTTACGTAAGCCCTAGTTTTGCTCACCTCTTATCATAAGTATAGTCAACGAATAGGAGGCAATAGAAATAAAAAGTAAAAATAGTTCAAAAAAAAGCTAAAGAATTTCTGAGTATGCGCGATAACCTATCTTGTTACCTGAATGGTATTTGCAAGGAAACTTGTTTAGCAACCTTCAGCAGTGGTAAAAATTTAGAGTTGTTTTTATTCACAAAGGAATTTGTTTTAGTTTTACTCCAGTTGTTCATGTCCTCATTGGCCGAGAATTTCTCGGCATTTTTTTTTAAGCCAGTGAGGGTGGCAAAGCTTCTAGTGGCAATTGTTTTTAAGCGGCCCTAGAAGTAGCGCAAACGGTAGAAAGTTAGGCGTTATTTCTATTAGTTAGAATAGGTTTGTAGTAATAATTTTATAAAAATGTAAAAAAACACTAAAGTTTTTTTAACTTTAAGCGATAAATATAGGTAGTACTCAGTTGAATTTATCAATTTAAGCAGTTTGATAATGTCGTATTAAGTGTTCGAGATAGAGGTATGAAGATATATGAATAAATTAATCATAAAAACAAAAGTCGTCGGCATAGCATTGGCATTTGGTCTTGTTGGTATTAATCACCAAGAAGCTAACGCGGGAGACTTACAGCGTTTAGGTGAAAACCTTTGCGAATACGCAAAAACGGATAATAGAGCAAGTATGCGTAAGAAGCTTAAAGGTGCAAGCATGCGGTTAAAAGCAATTTATCCTGGCTTGATTTGTGGAAGTGGCGGCAGCTTGATGAGAGTTGCAGTTGCAAACGACGCTTTAGAAGCGGCCAAGTTTATTGCATCAAAAGCCGGTAGAAAAGGTTTGAAAATAGTTGAAGGTGACGGTAAGACGGCCCTCCAATTTGCAGAAGGATTAGTTGCTGGTGGCGATGCAACAAAACAACCTTTTGTTGATTTGATAAAAGCTAAGCTCTAATTTTATAGTCGTTTAGTTAGCTACAAAGTCTGCAGTGGAGTTTTAAACTCCTTCTTAAAAAAACCAAACGTTTGTTTGGTTTTTTTTTTGGATATCATTTATAGTTTTTTATCGCATACACTCTTGAACGTATATTTTTTGTTAATGCGGCTCAAGAAAAACCAGTTTGTCTTCAATAGTAATAAGTAAAATAACGTCATAAAACCTATTAAGGTTACTTGTCGTGTATTAACAAAGAAACTGCAAGTAGTGCTTTCTAAAGGAATAGAATAAGCTTATATTGAGCGAATAAGTTTATATTGAGTGCTATGCTTCGTTAGACTTTAACTTCCCAAAAAGTTGCGGTATACAATAAGCTTTCTGCATACAATATTTTCTGCATATAATAAATCATCCGCATATGAGCAAGTTTCCGCATGCAATACAGTTTCCGCATGCAATAAAATTTCCGTACGCAATAAAAACACTTAACTCATTGCAGCACGGTTCGACGCAAGATGTAGATGGTTGCTCTGAAAGTAGTAAAGCATAAGTCTTCAGCTATAAGTCTTCAATTACAAGTAATCATCCTTAAATAAAAGGTTACTAGTAGAGTTGATTGTTAATTACTTGAGGATATGAGTGCTTAAGGTTTTGAGTGATTAGTTGGGGGTTAGGAGTTTTTTGGGTACCAGCATTTGATAGCACTGGAGCTTGTATGTCTGTAGGCGTACATCCCCAGAAAACTTCTAAATCTGCCACGCATAAGAAAACTTCATAAAAAGAGTTCGTCCGGTGTCTCTTATATTTCTGATATCCTGATTTTTAAATCCCTGTGAAGAATATCCTGCAAAAAATAAAGTTTGTGGATTAACTCTATAAGTGTATAACAATTGGGAGGCTACGTTTTTCGAGCTTTCATCTTCGTCATCATCGGTATCTACAGTAACAAAAAAATTGTATTGTGAAACGTTTCTATCGACACTAGAAGATTGCATGGTATATCGTAAAGAGCTTTTCTCATCAAATAGGTAGGTGAGTTTTAGGTTTGTTATTGTGGCATCAAAAAGAGATTCTTCTTCAACATCAAAGTCCAGTTTTGAGTATTCTGACTCAAAAAGAAAATGATCATTCACTTGCCATTTTAAATTCGGGGATAAACGGCGAGAATTACCCAGCTGAGAATTGACGAAATCAATAGTATCACCCTGGCGCAATCTCACATTTAGTTTTAATCCTGCAACAGGCTCTACTTCAAAACGAAAAATCTGAAAAGTTTCATCAAAATACTGAGTCTCCCAGAGTCTTCGTTTTACGCCGCTCTCCAAACGTAATTTGGTTTGGTAGGTTCCTTCAATATCAAACTTAAAACTTGCTTCCTGTTGAAGCTCTTGACCCGTTTGGTCATCGGTTTGATTATAGAATGCAATGACCGCAATTTTATTCCACCAGCTTGAATTTTGAGTTGGAAACCAAGTGCGCCTTGCAAACGCTGTATTGCTAATGAAATCGACTTTTCTAATGAAACCCAAATCAGCTCGAAAATCTTCGCCGAAGTCTCTTAGGTGAACAACAGCTTTCCAATCTCTATCCTCGTATTCATAGCGTAATGAGTATGCCATATCAGAAATACTATGAGAGCCGCCATCATCAAAATCTTTGCTTGTTGATTGCATTATTTGATAACTAAGCGATTGATTTTGAGTTAGCCACTGTTTTCCGTCTACTGATAATACTCGATTGGTGCGAACGTCACTGTCCTTATTAGTCGTTAATAATCCAATGGTATTCTTGTTTCCAAAATCATTTTGGTAGCGAAGTATTTGGTTGTTGCTGCTCACGCCTTCAAGCAAGACCAAATCGGAGGTTTGACTAGACGGGACTAAATAACTTGTGTTTTGGTCATCGGTGACTATTGCACCATAACTATGGCCATCTGATTGTCCGGTTAATTTAATACCGTAATCTGGAGCGGTAATATTCTTAGTATGAACCAGTCGGTTAGAGGTATTAAAGTAATCCGAACCATCTAAGAAAAATGGCCGCTTTTCGTCAACAAAAATTGAAAACGCATTATTGATATCAAATTGCGCGGAATTCGCTTCTACCTGAGAAAAATCAGGATTAAACGTTGCGCTTAGGTAGGTACCGTCGGTGATTCCCCATCGAACATCTAGACCTGCGCTGGTATCTGATTCGGTATCGGACCATTCATTAGTGGCCAAAATATCACGCTGTTGTTGACTGCTGGAAACTAAAGTCGGTGTCAATTGCAGGTTATTAGATGGGGTAATATCTTTTAACCCGACAAGCTTCCTAAACTGACATATTTTACAGGAAATACTTCGCTTTACCGGAGTGTTAGCGATTCTATGGAATGACGCGCGCGGGTAGAAGCGCAGAAACTCAACGCCCCAGCGTTGTTTTTTGCCGGTAGCTGGAAAACGCAGCGCTTTTAAGGGGATAGCCATTTCTACGCTGTATCCCTTTGAGTGTAGTTTTGCAGCACTTTGCCAGATAGCATTCCAGTTAGGATCGTCGTCGCGAAAATCCTCTTGAATTGAATCTGCTTGTATACCCCTAGCAGTGACGAAGAACTGAAATGCTTTACGGGACTCGCCAAAGGTATCAAATTTGAGTCCGACCATATCGGCCCCCCAAACCTCGTCTCTATCCAGTAAGTAGTTACGGATTTTTTCGGGTTCGTGGTCTAACGCTTGAAAACTGATAAAAATGGTTTCGCCGTCTTCAAAAATTCGTGCCGTGGTCTTAACGGGTGCAGGGGTATTTTCTCCCGGAGAAGTCTCGAAATTCAATTCCACGATGGTTGCGTTTTGCCAAGCTGAGTCGTCTAGTTCGCCATCAATGACTGGTTGTTGGTCAATACGTGGAATAACATAGTCTTGTTTTGAGTTCTGAGCTAGCTGTTCGCTATTCGAGTTGGCGCTAACCGTTCCACAGAACAGCTGAACCATTAGGCTTAGGGCAATAAGTTTTGCTAGCTGAGCTAGTCCATTTTTTATCATAGCGCTTCTATGCGTCGGTCAAGAATATTAAAGATGTTTAGGCCTAACCATTAGTATATCAATATAAGGCAGGCTTATTGGCCAATTTACGGTATGTTTTGTAATCTTTTATGAGATAATAAAACCTACTCATAGTTATAGTCTAGTTTAGATAAATGTTCCTAAAAAAAGTTCTTTTATTATCGCTTGTATCTCTGACGGCTTGCCAGTATCAGGCACCCAAATCCGATGTTGAAATAAAGCCCAAAAACATCATTTTATTTGTTGGTGACGGCATGGGACCGGCTTACATAAAAGCCTATCGAATGTTTCGAGATGATTTGAAAACCGTTGAGGTTGAGCAGACGGTATTTGACCAAATGTTAGTTGGAGCAATTCGCACTGATCCGATAGGCCATTCCGGTGTCATTACTGATTCATCAGCTTCTGCTCAAGCAATAGCAACAGGAAACAAAGCCTACAATGGAACCGTTACAGACTCTGCAGCTTCGGCAACCGCTTATGCGACCGGTAAGAAAACCACTAATGGAACGTTATCGGTAAGTGGAAGCCAGCGCCCGATTCCAACGGTTTTAGAGAGGGCAAAGGAGCTAGGTAAATCAACCGGAATTGTTGTAACCTCGCAGCTCTATCACGCCACGCCAGCCGCTTTTATTACCCACCATAGCCATAGAGAGGACTATGCGATTATTGCGGACCAGTTTTTTGATAATCAATTTGAAGGCCTACCCTATGCCGATGTGATGTTAGGGGGAGGCAATAAGTACTTTGAAAGGGAAGATCGCAATATTTCAGATGAGTTCGCGTCAATTAATTATCAGGTTGTAAAGAACCGAGATGAATTAGTGTCTTCCACGGGCGAACGTCTATTTGGACTTTTCGCAAACAGCGGATTAAAACGAATGATGGATAGGTCCGATTCTACGCCGTCATTGGCGGAAATGACCGAAGTTGCAATACAAAAGCTCTCCAATAATGAACAAGGTTTCTTTTTATTGGTTGAGGGGAGTCAAATCGATTGGGCTGGGCATAGAAATGATATTGTTGGCGCTATGTCTGAAATGCAAGATTTCGAGAGCGCTATTAGCACTGCTTTGGCCTTTGCCAAACAACGGGATGACACTCAAATCATTGTCACTGCAGACCATTCAACCGGCGGACTTTCCGTTGGAGCAGAGGTTAATGGAGAATCGCATTACCATTGGAACAGTGAAGTGGTGCGCTCTTTTAGACTCACTCCTAATGAGATTGCGCTTCGCGCCAAACGATCTGGAAATTTACTCGCTGAATTCGTTAATGCGTCAACAATGACTTTATCTGATGCCGATACAGAAATACTTAGGACAAGTCCTACCAAAAATATAGACACTATGATTAAGCTGATGGTTGAAATTGTGAATCGTTATAGCTATACCGGCTGGACCACCGAAGGACATACCGGTGTTGATGTTTATTTATATGCATTTGGACCAGTAAGCCAGCAATTAGTTGGCCACTGGGACAATACTGCAATTGCCGATTTTATTTTTAGCTGGTTAGAGTAAATTTACTAGTAATGTGTGTTCGATAGCTGAGTATGGAACACTTTGTTTATTAGCCTGGACCCTAGTTTTTATCTCTTAACTTCCTTCTTAAAAGCTTTCCAACGCTTGATTTGGGCAGTTGCTCTAAAAAGGTTATTCGTTTCGGAAGTTTGTATGCGGTGAGTCGCTTTTGACAAAACTCAATAATTTGCTCCTGAGTTAAAGACGAGTCACTCTTAACAACAAAAAGTGCAGGGACTTCGCCAGACTTAGTATCATCAATTCCGATACAAGCGGATTCAAGCACTCCCGGGATCTCAGCGACTACAGCTTCAATCTCGTTCGGGAAGACGTTAAACCCCGACACTAGAATCATGTCTTTTTTTCTATCGACAATATGAAAATACCCGCTTTGATCAACTTCTGCGATGTCACCGGTTTTAAAATAGCCATCGTCAGTCATTGCGTTTTTAGTCGCTTCTGAGTTTTTCCAATACCCCTGCATCACTTGAGGGCCTTTTACACAAAGCTCACCAGATTCACCCTGCGGAACTTCTAAGCCCTGGTCATTTCGCAGCGAAACATCGGTCTCTGGGATCGGTAAACCAATACCGCTTATATAGTTGTCGCCGCTTTCTAGATTCAAACTAACTATTGGCGAAGTTTCCGAAAGTCCGTAACCTTCCTTAATTCGGTGCCCGGTTGTCTCTTTCCATTTTAAAGAAACGGCGTCATGGACAGGAGCGCCTCCACCGACCGACAATCGGAGATTAGAAAAGTCGATTTCAGAAAATCCTGGTGTATGAAGCAAGCCATTAAATAAGGTATTTACCCCTGTAAATACGGTGGCGGGTGAGTTTTTCCAAGTCTCTACAAAGGCACTCATGTTGCGCGGATCTGTGATCAAAATATTCTTGGCGCCAAAACTAAAATAGGCCAAGGTATTTACTGATAAAGCGAAAATATGATACATCGGAATTGCGGTGATCACGGTTTCTTCACCTTTTACAATTAGATAATTTGCATAGCTCTCAAACTGCAAAATATTGGCAATAAGATTTCCGTGGGTCAAAATAGCCCCTTTCGATAATCCAGTGGTACCTCCGGTATATTGTAAGAAGGCTATATCTTGCTGATTCAATTTTGGTGGCTCCAAGTTAATGCCATCATGCTTTGTAATTGCATCTTTAAACAAGTGAACGTTTCCTAAGCGGGCATCAACATCGCTGTTAATGACGTTATCTTTTATCAAGTCAAGCGGCTCAATGAGAACAACGTTGGATACCTTGGTTTGCTCTATCACTTCAGCAAGGGTGGCACTTACGGGGGCGAATACAATGACCGTATTAACTTCCGCATCAGTAAGTTGATGTTTTAGTTCATAAGGTGAATACATGGGGTTGACACTAACTTGAACCGCCCCGCATCGAATTATTCCCCACATAGAAATAACAAATGGCAGAGTATTTGGACACATTAATGCAACTCTATCGCCTTTTTTAATGTTAATCTTTTGTTGTAGGAAGCTCGCGAAATTTTCGGATAGTGCTGATATTTCATTGAAGGAAAGTGATTTCGTATGATTTATATAAGCGGTATTGTCTGAATAACGTTCGGTAGTTTGCTCCAATAAATCAGGCAATGAGTGATAACGGTTTAAATCTATCGAGGTACCACTTTGCTGAGGATAATTTTTAAGCCACGTTCGTTGCATTGCATTGTCTCCCTAAATGGTGCGAAAATTTGCACTTGAATCAAAACACTGAGTTGATAATAACAACTCATCGAGAAATAGGCTAACCACACCATGCTGGTTGCTTTACTCAATACCCAAAGCATCATAATATGACCTCATACTTAAATCGTGCAGTTATCCTTAGAGCTATATATTGTGAACCAAAATAACCCGACACCCAATCACCTGCACCGCTCGCATCGAGTTGGTTGGCTTCGCGCATCTGTAATGGGTGCGAACGATGGAATTGTCTCCACCGCTAGCTTATTGATCGGCGTTGCTGCCGCCGCAGCGACACATAATGAGATACTAATAGCAGGGATAGCGGGTGTCGTTGCTGGGGCAATGTCTATGGCTGCCGGTGAATATGTATCGGTTTGTTCCCAAGCCGATACTGAAAAAGCCGATATTGAAATGGAAAAACATCACCTTGAAAATCATACTGATTTTGAGGTTCAAGAATTAACCGACATCTATATCGAGCGTGGCCTGAAACCTCAATTAGCTCGGGAAGTCGCGGAACAACTGATGGCCCATGACGCACTAGGAGCCCATTTAAGAGATGAGCTAGGAATTCATGAACGTACCGCCGCTAAGCCCATTACTGCCGCCGCCGCGTCTGCAGCGTCATTTACCGTTGGAGCTAGTCTGCCGCTATTGGTTGCTTTCATGGTGACTCGCGAGAATATTATAACGACGGTTGCTTTATCGAGTTTAATTTTTTTGGGAATGTTAGGTATTACTGCTGCAACCGCTGGCGGTGCGAGTAAGCGTATAGGGGCAATTCGAGTGGTGTTTTGGGGAGCAATGGCAATGGCTATGACGGCCTTAGTAGGTCACTGGTTCGGGCAGATTCTTTCCTGACAGATTTTTATACCCTGACTAATTCCTGTCCTTTTTTTACCCACCGTTCAATCAGCTGTTTTGCTAAATGTGGATGAGAGTTTGCAATTAGTTCTGCATTAGCTTGCACCTTGGCAAGTAAATGATTGTCACGGAGTAAATCTGCAAATCGAAATAATGTTTCGCCTGTTTGCCTAGTGCCTAAAACTTCGCCTGCACCTCGTATCTCAAGATCTTTTTCTGCAATTTTAAAACCGTCGACCGTTTCCTTCATTACTTCTAAGCGTTGCTTGGCGTTATTCGAAAGTGGCGCGTGATACATTAGCAGGCAGTAGCTTTGAAGCTGTCCTCGACCAACTCTACCTCGTAATTGGTGGAGCTGAGATAAGCCTAGACGCTCCGGATTTTCAATCACCATTAAACTCGCATTAGCAACGTCGACACCGACTTCGATTACTGTGGTAGCCACTAAAAGTGCTAGTTTCCCTTGTTTAAACAAGCGCATAATTTGTTGCTTGTCGTTACTATTCATTCTGCCGTGAATTAGCCCAACTTTGTGCGGTGCCAGCGAAGCGCTCAGTTGCTCGAAAACAGCTTCTGCGGCTTGACACTCGAGCTCTTCAGATTCGTCGATAAGCGTGCAAACCCAATAAACTTGTCGGTGATCTTTTTCAATTGCTTGGCGGACTCTGCTGATGACCTTGTCACGCTGAGCGTCATTGATCACCGTTGTTTCAATTGGCATTCTGCCGGGTGGTAATTCATCGATTACCGATAAGTCAAGATCGGCATAGATGGTTTGTGATAAGGTCCTAGGAATGGGAGTTGCCGTCATAATTAGTTGATGCGGGTACAAAGCATCTTGATTAGCTGATTTTTCAAGCAATGACTTTCGCTGTTCAACACCGAAACGATGTTGCTCATCGATAACCACTAAACGTAAATTTGAAAAAACGACTTGAGCTTGGAAAACGGCATGGGTGCCTAATATTATTTTAGCTTTTCCCGACTCGATATTTTTAAGAGATTCTCGCCGCTCCGGAGCTTTCATTTTGCTAGTTAACAAACATACTTCAATGCCGAAGGATTCAAACCAATTTTTGAAACTAATGTAGTGTTGTTCCGCAAGAATTTCAGTTGGAGCCATCATTACACATTGAAGCCCTTGCAGCGCAACTTGATACATAGGAAGCGCTGCCACTAGGGTCTTACCACAGCCAACATCACCTTGAACTAGCCGCATCATCGGCTGCTCTTTAGCGAGATCGAACTCGACTTCTTTTGAAACTCGCTGCTGGGCATTGGTCAACGAAAAAGGTAATTGTGATAAGAAATGCTCATGACTTTTTTTATCATAATTGATCGGTTTACTTAAGCGCTTTGCGTAATGTGACTTTATTCGCTTCATGGCAAGATGCTGGGCCATCAACTCTTCAAATGCTAACCGTTGCATTAGCGGGTGTTGACCAGATTGAATAGCCGCCAATGATATGTCGAGTGGCGGTCTATGTAATAATCGAATAGCGTCGGATAATGATGGAAATCCCAGCTTTGCTAGAAGTTCTTTCGGTAATAACTCCGTCAAATTATTTGGACCCAAGAATTTGAGGGCTTGTTCTGTTAACGAGAATAATGTTCGCTGTTGGATACCCTCGCTGGCGGCATAAATAGGATGAAGTTGCCGCTCTAGAATTGGTGCTTCCTTTTCCCTAAGAAAGGTAATTTCTGGATGTATCATACTAACCGCATGTCTGTTTATCGACACTTGGCCGTAGCATTGTACAAATTCGCCAACGACAAATTGATTTTTCTGGGCAGCGGAAAAATAAAACAATCTTATTTCAGCTAAGTCGCTTTCATCGGATATTTTACAGACTAACGAACGCCGTTTTCCGAACTGAATATTTGTTGATTCAATTTGGCCAAAAATCAATGCCGTTTGGCCATGCATAAGACCAGAGATCGCTGAGACCTTACTTCGATCTTGGTACTTAAAGGGCAGGTGAAACAGCAGATCTTCAAGGCTCGATATTCCTATTGCTAATAGTTTTTCGGCAATTTTTGGTCCTACCCCTTTAAGGGTACTAACCGATACTTGAGACAGTGGATTAGCCAATGTTAGCTTTTGATTTTAATGGATTTAGCGCTTAATTGAGGCTCTATAGGAATCATATCAACTTGGCCTTTAAGCGCTATTTGAAGGCATCTCGCTAGTGCCAGTATAGCTTGTTTTCTTGGAAAACTTGAACGCCAAGCCAAAACAATACGTCGCTGAGGAGCTGGGTCAGTGAACGGCCTAGAGTCTAGACCTGGGTAGTCAGTTTGTTTAGCAAGCGCAGTAATTGGCAGAACAGTAATACCTAATTTCATTGCTACCATATGACGAATCGTCTCTAAAGAGCTTCCAACAACCCAATCGCTATTTTTTGATTTTGGTGATATGCATTGAGGGCATGCGGCAACCACTTGGTCCCTAAAACAATTACCTTTACCTAGCATGAGCAACTCATCGGGAGAAATTTGATCGACGCTAATTGCTGACAGTTCATGGAATGGATGGCTATCATAAAAAAGAGAGATAAAATCTTCATTGTAAATTTCGATGGTTTCCAGCGCAGGGTCGGAAAAAGGTAACGCTAATACCGCAATATCAATTTCAGCTTGCAATAGCTTTTTGCGCAAATTTTCGGTGTAGTCTTCATCGATATGCAGAGGCATATCGGGATGCCGTTGGCGAACCAGTGGGACTAACGATGGGAAAAGATACGGGCCTATAGTGAAGATTGCGCCTAACCGTATCACACCTTCCATAGGATCTTTACGTTGGCTCTTGAGGTAGTTGAGCTTATCTGCTTCTTCCAATACCCGTTGCGCCTGCTGAACCACCGCTTCACCTTCTGGTGTTACGGTAATATTTCGCTTACCTCGCTGAAAAATCGTGACACCGAGTTCGTCTTCCAACTTTTTAATCGCTATGCTTAAACTTGGCTGGCTGATGTGGCAAAAGTCAGCGGCTTTGCTAAAGTGCTGGGTTTGAGCAACGGCAACAACGTAGCGTAATTCATTTAGAGTCATAGTTTTTTTAGATAAAATTAATGTTTCTATATGATATAGCTATAGAATTGAGAGTTCAACACTTTACTATTAAATACAGTAGTACCTCTATATCCATCCTGCCGGTTTAGCTGCCGTTGGATAATCTTGCATTCCTGTTTTTTCTTTTAACCAAAGGTGGTGGGGCGGCAGTTTATTTTGCGCCATTTGTAACCGCTGAAAAATTTGCGGATGAACTTGAGATGGTGGTAAATTATTGCCATATTTTTCTCGAATTTCTTTGCCCATAAAGTCCATACCATAAAGAATACATTGATAACTTTCATGGTTCCAAAGTCCAGCGGTATCTACCGGCGTTCGCGGGTCAATTGATGAATTAGCGGTTTGTTGAATAGCTTGATTCATGAAGTACTGATCTTCAAAATCCGCAGCTCCTGGCGGTTTCATTCGCCAAAACTCAAGCTTCGCCTGTAACCTATCTGTAATGTGTTCTTTGCGTTGAACTGTTTTCCAAAACTCAGTATCAGTGCGCTGAGTCAGGCAGTAATGCATATTAATAAAATCAAGAATTTCATAAAATCGATTGGCTAATATGCGGTTGTAGCGATACGCTAGCGCCTCCATGTGGTCGGCTTCATAAGGAAAATGCTCAGCCAGCATAACGGCACCTAAATCACTAAGGTATAAACCGGTCGACTCTAG
>CAJQOL010000030.1 GCA_905479925.1 uncultured Kangiellaceae bacterium
AGAGATACTCATTGATTTGGATTTTAAGGCCGCTGAAGAAGTGGGTGATGCCACTTTAATTCCTTTTATTTGGGTAAGTTGATTGGCCAATTCGTCAGAAATCCCGGCGGCAAAATAACCCTGGTCGCTTTTTTCACTGAGGTCAGTAAACGGAATAACCGCTACTGCGTTCATTGGTTTTACCTTGTTTGCAGCAATCGTTGCCATCGAATGTCTTACTGTGTCATTGTTATTCTGATTAATTAAGCCCACCGATAATGTTGCCAAAATAGTTACCGTCAAAGCTACCGACAGACGCTTTTTGTGCACAGACAGAACTGACCAAATCGAAAGTAACGTAGCTGCTAATTGAGGCTTAACATCATTAGAGTCAGAAACAGCCGATTGTGGTTTGTTTTGTTCAGCGTTGTTTTCGCTATTACCCTCTATAGAGGAAATAGGAGCAATGAGGCGATAACCGCACTTTGGTATGGTTTCAATGTATTTTGGGGTGTGATGATGATCACTGAGTTTTTTTCTAAGTTGGCTCAATGAATAATAGACGGAGTCAAGGTTCACAGAGACATCTCCCCAAACCTGTTCAAGGACTTCTTGATTAGAAACCAGCTCACCATCGGCTTCGATCAGCAGCAATAGAATGGCCATCTCTTTAGGTCTAAGAGAAACGATTAAGTCACCATTGCTAATACGATTAAGCTTGCCATCAACAAGCCACTCTTGTAATTGAAATTTATCGCTATTATCAATTTTCATGGACTATTTATAATCCTCTTTTTGTAGGAACTCTACAAGTGGCTAATCACTTGAGTCGGGCATAAATACTAGTTTTTCAACAAGTTAGCGCGATCTCAGGGAAATATTAGCTAAAACTCAGACGGTTATCAGAACTCTATCAGGCTTTCCTTTCCTCGATGTCTTAAGTTTACTAGGAAAGCGGCGCTGCGCGTCAGTTTAGTGTTTAAGCCAAAGGTTTAATCGCGTTAGCTTATAAATTCTGGAGAGTATATATGAATAGTGTTAATCAGATTGGTCGAAATTGTATCAAAACAAGTGTGTTTTCCTTATGCCTGATAGTTAGCAGTGCAGCACTATCGCATGGCATCAATGATGTTAGTAGAGATACTAACGCTAGTAACGATGATGTTCTCGCTAACACTATATCCAGTCAACGAGCAAAAAAATTGACTAGGCAGTTTTTAAATTCGCGAGGTTTTACCCGTAAGGTTGCGGCGGGAGGCGCCAGTATTAAAAATATTGAGTCCTTTAAGCATTATTGGAAAGTTGAAGTTGAGCTTAGGCACTATTCGGCGACTAAAAAACAAGCGAATTGGGTCTATGTGAACAAAAATAACGGTTCTGTTATTGAGGCTAACGAGTTGCTTCAACAACAAGCGTTCAATCCTTAGGTATTAGATAAGGGTCGTTAAAAGAGTTACCTTTTGGTCAGAGTGTCGGTTTACAAATCGAGCTCTGGCCTTTTTTATTTAGATAGCTGCCAAATATGAAAAAACATGTTTTGACTGTTTGATGTTCTAAAAGGGCCTATTTATTCCAACTGCAGATTATTTCTTTAGAGAATAAACCATAGCGCCGAGAAGCTGCAGATAGTCGTTAAATTAATCACTTCCACCTGAGCGTTTGGCTATCACTGATTGAGCTTTCTACCGTTAGTTTTTCTGATTCTATTAATCGCTGAGTGTGTTCAATAACGCCGGAATGAATATCGCTTTCATCGCAGTTGTTATTGGTAAGTCCAACCCATGCATTTCTAACCGAGTTTTTGGCGGAGTACATACAGTGGTCGGCGATATCGATGACTTGCTCCCAAGATAACAAATCAGGATTATTGCTAACAAAGGGGTAACAGGCAAAACCAATTGAGCAGGTTTTCTTCAGTGTTTTTTTCGAACCAATATCAAAGCCATGATCTTCTACGGTTTGTCGCAATCGTTCAGCAAGCTCGGGGGCCTGTTCGCGGTTAGAAAAACGGGTTATCACTAAAAACTCTTCACCACCCCAGCGTACTAAATAGTCAGTCTTTCTAAAGACCTTTTCAAGAATTGCTCTAATTTGAATTAGTACTTGGTCTCCAGCTTTGTGGCCATGTACATCATTAATTGGTTTGAAATAATCGATGTCCATTAAGAAGAAAATATGAACAGACTCACTTTCTGATTTGTTACCTTTGCCCGAATTCGACTTAGAGTTTACACGCAGAATATGATCCGTTTCGCGATCTAGATTATTTTGGATAAAACGTCTGTTTCTAAGGCCGGTTAATTGATCGGTTAAACTTAAATCTTTAAATTTTCGATTCATTCGAGAATACATAAAAATAATAAGCATCAAAAATGAAACGATTGGTACAACCCAAGCAACTATCGTTGATAGCGGTGTTCCTGTATTAAGCTGAATCGATAACCAGTTATTGGCTATAGCTATTTTTTCTTTTTCACTCATGTTTGCAAACACTTTGTTTAAAATGCCTACAAGCGGTTCTAAATCCGATCTTACCGCCATCGATATTTCCAATCGATAGGGCGAAAAACCGGTGATAATTAAATCGGAATAGTGACCGTCATTAATTGCTACATTAACACTTGAAGTCACTCCAATGACCGAGTCGAGTTTCCCATTACTCAGTAACGCCAGTCCTTCATCCATTGACTTTAAAGGTACAATTTTTAGGCTTGGGTTATCTCTGGTTATAAACTCAAGCTCCGCGGTACTTTCAATAACACCGACACTTCGTCCAGCTAAACTTTCTAAAGAGTCAGCGTTAAATCCATTCTTGCGAGAGACTATCACTGTAGGTACCGAAAAATAAGGATCGGTGAATAGCATTTTCTTTTCGCGCTCCGGAGTCCTTACTATGGCCGCCATAACATCAATACTTTTATTTTCAAGCCGAGCTAACGACTGATGCCAGCTTAACTGCCTATTTTCTTCTAGTTTAATTGAAAGCTTTTTTTCTATATGTTGAATATAATCCGCTGCAATGCCTGAGTGGTTATTGCTGTCGTCCATATACTCATAAGGACTCCAGTTGGAATGCACACCTAAATTAAGAGAGGTATGTTGCTTTAACCACTTTTTTTCCGCTAAAGTTAAGTTTGCCAGTTGCGAAGCGTCAGCAAAAAACGGCTTAATGGTAGGAAGCCATTTTTCCTCTAGTTCGATAATTTTGTTGATTGGAATATTTTCTATGCCCTGATTGATTTGTTCCAATAACTCAGGCTGACCTTTAGCAATAAGGGCAAATACATTATTAGAGGTAATAACTTCATCGGAAATAATGAAAACGCCACTTAATCCTTTCTGTGCAAGTCGAGCGCTGACACTTGGTATTTCGCCAAATAAGGCTTGAACTTCGTTATTTAACAGTTGGCTAATACCTTCATCAAAATTTTGATAGGTGGTTAGTTTCGTATCAGGATAGTTTTCTCTCATATACATCTCTTGAAAACTAAGCTGATGAGCAGATACCTTAATATTTTTCAGCTCTCGAAATTTCGCCCCTCTCTTTACAGAACTGTTATAAATAAAGCCGGTTTGTACATTGTGGATTGGCAAAGAAAAATCCGCCCACTCTTCCCGTTGTGCTGTTTTAAACAAGCCAGAGTGGATAGTATTTTTTTGCCTGACTAGCTGAATGCCTTCGTTGTAGGGAAGCAGTACAAACTTGACAGGAATATTGTTGGTCTCAGACCAGAGCTGCCAAAACTCAATATAAAGCCCACTGGGCGCGCCATCTGGCAGGGTAAAACTGAATGGGAGCGTATTTTCGATGGTCACTATGGTCAACGGAGCGGTTGGCTCCGTGCTTTTTTCTTCAGATAATAGCGGGGTTCCATGACTGTATATTGCTATTAACAGAAATATTGTGACAATCGATAATTTCATAGGTTACATACTAATATAGTTCAATTCGTTTGTAGATCTATTTATTTGCTGAAATGACTGCAAAATTAGGCAGTTATGATGAAATTAGGTCGAAACTGGCGATGAAGTTTAAAGCTGAAACGTGTTTTCGTTAAGGTGCAGGTGCTCTTGTTGCTAGGTGGGACTTTAGGAGAAAGCCAAACGGTGCTGCCGTCTTTTTGACGTTGGTGTTAGTAAGCACTGGAAAATCGGAACTATTGTAAAGAAGGGGGCGGTAGTGGGGGAGCCAAAATGTTGCCTTATAAGCCTCCAAAACCGCTTGGAGGCTTTATCTATTAAATGATTAACTGTTTGAAAATAAACAAAAATATCAGCTCCAGTGAGAATCAGGCTGTTTCTAGCCAACGAGCTCTTTTAGATGGTTGGCTAGACTTAAAATATCGGTACCCTTACTTATTTCACCTTGCATAAAAGCAAAAATCCCATGCATAAGCAGCGTAACCATTTGGTAAGATTGCGGTTGAACCGACATTTGCTCGCTTGCAGCATCATATCCATGCTGGTTGTAGGTGATTAAAAGATCAATGGAATGTTCTTCCGGCGTTCTCGTCCGTTGTTTAGGCTGATAACCTAATTCCTCTACGACTAACTCTGCTAACATCCATACTGACCACGGGTTTTGGCCGGTAATTAACTTACCGTCTTGTACCACTCGTTCCAAATATGCAGTTCCCTGCTGAAAATTAGCCCCTTGCTCCGTTAGCTTACTCTGCAGCAAAAAAGGAAATATCTCTTCCGCCTCTGGTATCAGCATTAGTTCTTCCTCATTGGTAAAACCGCTAACTTTTTTATTTGCCAGCAACATTTCACCATTGTCCAACTCCACATTTACTAAGGCCGCAGGGCCATGGCATACCGCACTTACTACCTTGTCATTTTGGTAAAGGGTTTGGGCGATATGTTTAACATAAGGGTTATCTGGGAAATCAAACATGGTGCCTTTACCACCAACAAAATACACCGCTTCGTACTCGTTAGCATTAACCTCAGCAAGCGGAATTGAGCGACTTAGCTTGTCTTGAATCGTGGCATCGTTTAAAAAGGCATAATCATAAGCGCCCATGTCTTCGCCATCGTAAACTACTGGCGGTGTTCCACCTTTTGGACTGGCAATGTCAACTTCAAACCCATTTGCAACAAATACCCAATAGGCCCTGGCTAATTCCGTGTGCTCGTAACCGGTTGAGGTGTCTTCACCCATTGATTCTGTACTGGTAACTACCGCTAAAATTTTACCTCGGAACGCTGGGACCGCCTCGGTTAAATAAGGTAAGTCGGCGACAGTTGTTTGTTTTATCTGTTGAAAATGGGCTTTGCTAGGCAGTAAGCTTTTTAACCATGACTTTCCGCCATAATATGAGCCTACTAGGATAGCAATAGTAATTACGCTAAATAGTATCTTTTTCATAAATATACTCTCCGGTTGCTATTGATGCTGAATTGCAACCAGAATAACCGTTAAGTCGTGAAACGAGTGTGAAATGGTAGTAAGCCAAGTTTAAAAAGTGATGGAAATAGAAATGGAAATGGGCTTGGATGATGTAAGGTTAGTTCTAGTATTCTAGGAAAATATCTCATAGTATGAAAAACTGATAAAAAGAACATATGTGAGTTTAAGTCGATTGTTTAATTGGCCAATTTCTACTAGGTCACTCTAGGTCTGAAAATTTATGATAAGAATTGCTAGGGTCGAGGATATCAAAAAGCTTAACGAGCTATGCTTGCGCGCAAAGGCTCATTGGGGTTATTCAAAGGAGTTTATGGCTTTGTGCCGTGAAGAACTTCTGATTTCTAAGGAAGATATCTTAAATGAGAGTTTATACTTTTATGTCAAAGAGCAGGAGAGCCAAATATCAGGCTTCTATTGTTTAAAGAAGGAATCAAGCCAAGAGTTTGAGCTTGACGGACTTTATGTGGAGCCAGAGTTCATAGGAGGAGGGATCGGTCATTCTTTGATGAGTCACGCGAAGAAAAAAGCGGCTGAGAGCAAGGTAAGTAAACTCATGATTCAGTCAGATCCTCATGCGTTAGGATTCTATCTAAAAGAGGGCGCAATCGAAACTGGACAGAAAGAATCTGGCAGTATTCCGGGGCGCATGTTGCCAATTTTAACTCTAGAGATTTAAGGGAAGGAAGTCGCGTTAAAAGTAAGAGAATAGTTCAAGCTATATTACTTAGGGAGAGGGATATGTTAAAAAAAATTAAGCTAATTATTATCAAACCAATGGAATGGCATTTAGTCTTTATGGGGGCTTTTGTTATAGTTTTGTTTTACTTACAAATCATTGCTTCTCCTACCATTATAATCGGTTTAATTGGAACCATAGCTTTTAATTTTTTTGAGTTTAATTCAGCGATGAATGTCGTTTATGGGTTTTTATTGATTGGATTTTTTATTGGGGTTTTCTGGGCGGAACGTATCCGCAGGTCGTTTGGCATTGTAACATTTCATAGCTATTTATTGTCGACACCCGAAATTGACGGTTGGCGCGACGGTGCAGGCAATAAAATTAATAGAAAGAGTTCTAAAAAGAATCAAAATAACTAGGGATTGCGTGAATAATACATTCAGCTTAGTTATTCATGAAGCTACGGAATGTATCCGTCAATTGCAAACCGCTGACCGGAGAAATGAGAATGTCTAACATTTTTCATCTAATGCTATGCAGATTTGACAAGCTTGACACATTCTACAAACTCTCCAAGAAGGCCAGCAGCGCTGCTTTATCTTCACTAGATAATGCCTCGTACGCTACCTTCGTGCTATTAGCTTCACCACCGTGCCAGCGAATTGCCTCATCGATGGAGCGTGCTCGACCATCATGTAGATAAGTATGCTTAGGAGTGCAAATTTCACCGCCTTCTGCGCCACTTGGATTTGTTACTCCGCCGGTTACACAGGCTGCTAAACCAAGGCCCCACAATGGGGTGGTTCGCCATTCACTTCCGCTAGCCGTGCCTTCACCTAATGTATCAGCAAGTCCTTCGCCCATATCATGTAGCAACATATCGCTATAGGGGTGAATTGTTTGATTACGTACTTCGGCTAGTGGGTGAAACTCACTGGTTTGGAATGTTTCTACGTGACAACTATCGCAACCAATATTTTTGAAGTGCATTTTACCTTGCAGTACTTGTTGGTCTTCGACACCTTCCTTCCAAACACGTTGCGGGCGGACACCCAAGGTAGAAATATACAAGACAAGATCGTCTAGATCTGTTTCTTCCATTAGTGGACTACTTTCACCACAGTTGGTTTGTTGCGATCCGCAATCGGGGTTAGGTAGAACGGAAGTTCGCACACCTATATCTGTATTTAGAGCGGCTGCCACTTGGTGTCGTACGCTTGACGTTGAAGCCTTCCAACCAAAACGCCCTAAGCGAGTGACTGTTCCGTCTTCGGGGTCTACCACTTTGCTAGCCCGACCCGATATACCATCACCATCGGTATCATCAATATCCTCAAGCGCTAGAATAGCACTTTCTGGAATCGCTTCCATCAAACCCATTCCTACTAGACGAGGGGCAATTCGCGCTGAGAATGTCGCTGGACGGGTTTGGCTAAACTGGTAATTTGGTGTTCGCAAACCATCCTCTCCTTCAGTCCAGGAAGCGATAGACACGTCACCTTCACCGGCACTGCCATTGGGTTGTAAAACACTGCCCAA
>CAJQOL010000031.1 GCA_905479925.1 uncultured Kangiellaceae bacterium
GGATTAGAATTCTCTATCGGTGTTGGAAGAGCAAAATACGATACAATGAGGCCGTTTACTTGAAGGCGCTGGATAAAAGAGGTTCAAAGCTACTTATTAGCGAAAAAGCTTTGACCTAATGCCTCAGGGCATGAAGCGGACATATGCAACCTTACAAAAAGTAGCTGGAAAACTTGTCAAAACTTTGATTAAACAACTTTTTAAGGGTAAATTGAAATATTTGAAATGAAGGATGAAACTGTATAACCCGATGGGCTACTTCAACTTAAGTGTGAAGTTCAAATGAGTCTAGACTTTTTTGTCTCCAGCTTGAAACTTTATGGGGTCCTATAAGTTGTTTAATATAAATAATTAAATAGTGTTGAAGTCGTTTTGCTAGACATATTTACTGTATCTAAAAAAAAGCACACTGGAAAGGATAGTTATGACCATTTTTATTAGTTATTCACATGCAGATAAAGAAAAAGTTGATCACTTAGCTGCACACATGGTGAAACGTAACGCTCAGGTCTGGGTGGATACATGGGAGTTGAATGTAGGTGACTCGCTAATACATAGAGTCCAAGAGGCTATTACAGAATCCGATGCGCTGCTTGTCGTTCTATCGAAAGCCTCCGTCCAATCTGAATGGTGTAAAAAGGAACTCAATTCCGGTTTGTTCAGAGAGCTAGACGAAAAACGCATTGTTATTTTGCCGGTGCTTCTAGAAGATTGCGAAATTCCGCTTTTTCTCAGAGAAAAATTGTACGCTGACATTAGAGCTGACTTCGATACTGGCTTAAACTCTATTATGAATGCTGTAGCACGAATTTCAAACCCTACACAAAGTAGGTTAGAAAAAGGTGATGAGTATACAGATTGGTCAGTGGACTGGTGGGAGAAAGATGGCCTGTTCAATCTACGTTTTACAATCGTCAATTCAGTTTCAAGTCAGAGGATGTCGCTGCTTACAGAAATAGTCGTAGAATGTAACGACGTGCTTACCGCTCGCCAAAAACAGTTTCAAGATTCAGGTTTAGATTGGCTAGGTAGAATGATTGTATCTGAGGCTCTTTTTGATTTTGGGGAGCAAGACGATTTTAGAGTGATTCTTGACAGCTCTTTTCCTCAAACATTTAAAGCAAAAATTGGAGACCAGAAGTTAGGAGCCGAATATTCTGTAATTGCAACTTGCCGCTACCTTGGTGAAGACAATGGAAAGGACAAACTAATAAATATTAGCGATTATCTAAAGAACATTCGAGAATATTTAAGAGCGTCTTCTCGAAAGCCAAACCAGGAAGAACATCAAAAATTAATGCAAATTATATCTAAGCCTATGGAAAGCATCTAACAAGACTAAAACCAATAGGACAGATACCTTGGTTAGTAAATCTAAGGCACAGTTTGAATTGGTGCCTGCTACTATCCGGTTCCTGAGCCTATCTTAAAGGGAGCATTTCTAGTTAGATTTACTAAGTATGTTGACCAAATTTCGTTCCGGTACCATAGATAAGGAAAGCAAATGAATAAAGAGCTAAAGAATATGGCAGAAAAAATGAAGCGACTCGGACTGGCTGCACTTTCTCAAGCCAGATACAATTTGCATTTTATGGACTTTCATAGCGAATTTGAATCGGAGTTGGGTGCACTACAAGCAGCACATACAGCAGAAATTCTGATTAAGGCTCGAATTGCAGAGGAACATCCACTTCTTATTTTTGAAAAATTACCTCATTCATCCTCAATCGATGAGCAACTTTTGGACTTTAAACATTTGTTTAAAAACGCGAGAACTATTCAATACTCAGACTTGCCAGAAAGGCTTTGGGCGACTACTGGAATAAAACTAAAAGACATCGACCTTTATCGCCAGTTTGGCTACTTAAGAAATTCAATACAACACTTTGCAGTTCCAGATTCTGTTGATGTCTCGGCAATCGACTTTATTTATAAATTGATAGATCCTTTTATCAATGATTGCTGGGGGCTGTACGCTGTAGACTACTTATCCAGTGAAACGGAAACATATGAACATCTTATGGAAGGTCTCATTGAAAGTAAGATTGACTTTTTAATATCGCCTAACTTGGCAAAAGAGTATGATTTCGAATCGCCTTATATCAAGTGGCCTTCAAATAATTACAAACAAAGAGTAGAAAAACAATTATTTCAACTAAAAAATAAATTGAATTAACAGGCCAAATTAGACTAATCATTAGTATTATCCAATGTCTGCTTCTGGCCGATTTCTGAATTATCTTAAAGCAGACATTATTAGAGATGTTGTGTTAAGCCAAAGAAAACTAACATAATACGGACGTGACTCATTTATTCTAAGGGGCCGGTATTGTTACTAGAGCTGCCAATGATAAAATTACTGAACTTACTATAAATAGTGATAAACTGACTGACAGATTAAATCTATATCTAGCCTTCTGACATTTAGGTATTGCATATTAGGAATAAAAAATGAATAAATTACTCTCTTTGAAACATCAAAAGTCTATGCTCAATATTGTAATAATTCTGGGTTTTATTCTAGTCAATATTGGAGTGACAGTCGCAAAGCCTGCCCTACAAACCCCAACATCTGACACGCTAAATGAACTAGATAAATTTATCCAAGCCTACACTCAGGAAAACAATATACCGGGAACTGTGGTAGCTTTGGCATTAAAGGGAGAACTCATTCATTTCAAGGCTTATGGGCTGGCCAATGTCGAATTGTCCGTTCCTGTTTCTGAAAAAACTGTTTTTGAAATTGGCTCGATCAGTAAACAATTTACCTCAGCGGCTGCTTTGTTGCTGGTTGAGGAGAATACATTAGATCTTGATGCCCCCATTCATCAATACCTACCGTTTTTACCCGGTGAGTGGTTGGGGGTGACAGTGCATCAATTACTGAACCATACTTCTGGTATTCCTGACTATGAAGAAATAAGAAGTTATGACATCTATCGTCATCGAGTCACACCAGAAGATATTATAAAAATTGCCCAGTCTCGTCCCGTTGATTTTGCGCCAGGTACGGGGTGGTATTACAGCAATACTGGGTATTTTTTACTGAGTATGATCATCGAACGAATTGAAGGTTTACCATTTGGTAGGGTCTTGAAAAAACGCATTTTTGACCCTCTACAGATGACAGACACTCGTATGGCCGATCCCGAAACCATCATTCCTAATCGCGCTTCAGGCTACTGGGTCAATAAAACCAACAATCTCATCAATATAAATCCAACCGAGACATCTTCTACCTTGGGGGCCGGTGGTCTACTGACAACAGCAACTGATTTAGTCAAATGGGACAAAGCTCTCTATGGTGAAAATTTGTTAAGTTCAAAAACTAAGGCCCTAATGTGGCGTGAAGTCGCGGTGCCTGTTGGTGAAAATCCACACTACGGATATGGCTGGGAACTGAGTGACTATAAGGGGCTTAAAGCTACTCACCACGGTGGGCAAGTGGCAGGTTTTATTGCTAATTTTATACGCTTAACCGATCATGAACTTACCATCATTGTTTTAGTGAATCGTTATAGAGTAAGAACAAGTCCGATGCTGGAAAAAATAACTAACACTTTTATATCTGGCCTTGAGACATTAAAAAAATAACAGTAGTAAATTTACGCTTGATCAAATTATAACTTCCTCCATCAAGGAAACCGCCTAACCAATGGGGTCGTAACCAATGTTGTCGCGCCTTTAATTGTCAGATTTTTATGCAAAGTCTCCTTGAAGGAACTTCCGCTTTTGGGCGTCAGGCGAGTAATGTAGGAAAATAGCTCGATTTATGAGAATAATAATATTTTTAGTCGCACTGCTTTGCTTTAGTTCAAGTACGACAATTCGCGCTTCGAATAATGAATGCTCTAAAGCTAATTCAGAAAGGTTCAACTCAACCGTAGTTAGAAAAGCCAACTCATTCGATGAATTTAGCATATTTGAAAAATTCCCAAGATTCCTACCCAGCGATTCACTAGATAGAATGAAGCTACAACTTCAAAAAACTGGTTTAGGTTTTGGTGATATAGAAGTCACCTGTAGTAACAAAGATTCTATTTTCTTTGTTATTAATGCCGATGATGAAAGCTCATTGTGGTCTGGAGTAGAAGGCTTTTATAGATTAAAAAACAACAAATATTTTTCCGGCCCATTTACCCTAAAGGATCTAACTGTAGTTATTCAGGTTGATCCTCGCAGTGAGATACATAAGAAGAGGTAAACGAGATAGACCAATGATAACGGTAATTTTTAGCAAATCTCAATATTCGGTATTGGGCGTTTTATGAAAGAGATAGGCAATGCACTTTATTCAATCAGCCCTAGTAACTAAAAGGATAGAATATCAACGATGATGCGTACGCATAAAATACTGTCTGTTATGTCTCTCTTGTTTTTTCTAGGAACTTGTAATGTAACGGCAAATACAAAAGGCGTAGATCAGAACACACCACTCTTTAATAAATTAAGACAAAACTGCACGCAAATTAAGCTCGAGCACCCGATTAGAGCTTTTCGCGGGCACCTTTTTATCCCATCTCATTACGCGTTAACCGCTGGTTATCGCGGCCAAGGGATTAAATTTGATTCCAGTTGTCTAGAACACAACCTATTTAGAGAGTTTGACTTAGAAGTTGAAAAGTTACCGCAAGGCTCTATAACCATCGGAAAACGAGCCGCCTGCGATCTTTGTCTACCCGACTTAGAAAATGCCAACTTACAAAAGTATGTCAGGCCGGTTTCATACAGCAAATACAATGACTTCGAATTTAAACATTATTCACTTTCTTCATCTATCGACAAATCAGAGCACAGTATTTATGTACTTTACGACTCTGAAATTTTCGTTAGCATTTTTGACAATGATAAGTGGATTCTAGAGAGTATAGAGCTCTATCACCAGCTTCAGGTCGAACTTAAACCACTAGGCGAGAGACAACTCCATGCCCCACGAAACAAAGATAAATAATTCGTTTTTGAATATGTCCGCCATTGGCCTCATTGAGACTAAAAAATAGAGTCAAGTCGGGTGTTTTTTTTGATTAGGAACTAACCAAAAAGCGGATCTTGATTAAAGTCTATAGATTCCCTTTGTCTGCCAAAGAGTAATTAAGTACTTCATGCCTATTATCAAGTAGTTCAATATATTTTTGTTTGTATTCCTCTGTCAGGTTGCTGCTTGCAACTAATGCCGTAAAGTCTTTATGCAGCTTGGTAAGACGACCTATAATCTTTCGAGCCGGTTTTTCCAATATTCCCCCTTTAGTTGCAAAGACGATAAAGTCGTCCAGGCCATAACGGCCATTGGCCATTGATCCGTAATAAGGAAGACTCTGATCATCATCGGTTAGCCTTAATGCTAGAGGGCTATGTGTTGGACCGGAATAGATTTGGCTATTAAGGCAATCGTACATAGGGGTTAGCTTAATGACATCTCCGTGCATCAAGCTAATATTCTTAAGATGAAAATCATCGTTGCCAATAAAATAGTTGAATACAACGCGTCTGAAGAACTCGGTCGCGACTGCGCCACCAGCTAGCATCTTTATCGAGAGAAGAATATCCAGATAGGTGGCAGAATCATATTTCGCATTGATTTCATTATTATTGAGGCCAAGCGTTTGCATCATGTCTTCATGATGTAGCTTTTTATCGCCAAATCGGTCAAATCTTCTAATGACATAAGCTTGTTCTTCACCGCTTTTGAAACTTATGAGGCCAACAGGCGGTATATCAAAACCCGCTTTTTGAGCCATTAGCATTGAAACCTGCTCATTGATGGCCGCATCTGGAAATTCTTCTGGAGTCGGTTTGAGGATGTATTCGCCACCACTTTTGATAACAATTAGAGGGCCGGATGGGGACTCGAGTGTCATTTGTGCTTTTGGTTGAACGCCACTGATAGACATTCTGCCTTCTTGAACGGCTCTTTTTACTTCAAGTTTGAATTCCTGACGATCATAATTGAGGCGTGTTGGAACCTTGGTGTTCCCAAACAGCTTTTTCAGGCAATTAGCATGATAGGCAGAATCCTGGCTATCATTGATTTCATTAAGGCATATTTGGCAGTTCAACCGTTACTGCTCCTATCAAGTCGTGCCCATTGGCAACAAGTAAAGAAAATTCGTCTTTTTCATCAATCTTTTGCGTTCTGCTTTGCAGGTTTTTCAGCCAACCTTCAGAGACCAGGCCTGAAAAGAAGCCGTGCAATAGTTCGGAATCGTAGGGTTCAATTCTAACCGGCAAGCTAAAGCTTATTGGATCGCCGCCACCCAGAACGTACTCGCGGTGATATTGAAAGCGAAAAAAATCACTATGCCTGGATAAAAGACCGACTGGCTCACCATGGTAAAAAACCTCAGCTTCTAAATAATACATAGGTTGAGTCCCAAGGTTTCAGATATGGCCAGAACGGTGTCTAGTTTCGGGCTCGTTTTATTAGCCTCAATATTCCGGTAAGCTGTAGTGCTGATCCCAGACAGCTCCGCAACTAGTTCGCCGCTCATTTCGAGAGATTTTCTCTTTTTCTTGATGATCTCATGAAAATCGCCGATCGGTTTTGGCTGAAACCTAGAAAGAGAGTGCCGAAGATTGTCCGACAAAGCGGCCAATTCATTTGCACGATCATAAATGTCTTCTGAGATCGACTGAGGAGATGAAGAACCACTAAACTTGCTCATGAAAGAGAATCCGAATTAAAAAAGCAATTAAACTTGATTTATTCTATCCAAAAAACAACTAAAGTGCAATAAAGCAGGCCGAAAAAAAGAAAACGACAACTAAAGTGGCTCAAATGTGGCCGAAAACGGCTGTTTGCCGACTCGAATTATTGTATTTTAATAACTAGGTTCAGAGTCGATTAGAATATTGTCCGCTTTTAGCCGGACGGCGAATAGCGTTCAAAACCTTGTATCGCATTTATAATGCAGCAGTTAACATTTGTAAGGCTAGTTCGAGTATCTGGCAAACAATGATAGGCTGCCATCGGGTTGGACAAGCAACAAAGTAATGCGTTAAATTGCCAATTAATAGAAATGCTATGCGAATAAAGATGAAAAAATATTTAAAGGTCACAGCAGACATTGAGGATGACGGCACAGTTGGTTTAACCGGTGTTGTTTCATCTAATAGGTTCTCTGGTATCGGTCAGGCTTGGTTTGACCTCTCTGAAGTTAAGGAATTTATTGTCCAATTGGAGAATTTTGCGAAAACCAAGGAAAACCCACCCGAAATTGCGGGCGGAAATTGGGATGGGGATGGAATTCTAATAGATAAGTTATTTTCATTGCGGTTTTATTTGCTCTCCAACATTCGCGCTGGTGTTCTGGTTGAGTTGGCAGATTGCCCTTACACTGACTGTCGCGCCGAAGAAAAAGCTAGTATTTACCTAGAATTACAACCTGAGACACAGGAGATCATTACCTTCTGCGGTCAGCTAAAAGGACTTTTAACAAATGAAGTAAGCGAGGCGTGTCTTGAGTGCTAAACCTCCCGTAACAAGGCGGTCAATGGTCTCCTTCTGCTAGATCGCCAAAAAGCGAGATTTTGCTACAACGCAACCTGTTACCTAAGCGTTTTTAATGTCCGCTCAGCTGAAATTTTTGGATTTGCTATTTAGTCTTATATCGGTTGACAGAAATGATTTAGGGAACTGCACAATATTCCATCAAATAAATTTTTAAATATAAAACATGGATAAAACATTGAAGTCTAAGTATTTGCTCAGAAAGGTGTCAGGTTCAAAGGCTAGGTATACCCATAAACCAGCTTTTTCTGAAACGCGCGGTCGCAAAAGAGAGTTCGGTAGCGAATTACCTACTCGAGACAAAATGAAGAAGAGAGGGATAAGCTATTTAGATACTTCCTTAGTGAAGCGTTGGTTGTACTCACAGACTGAAAAAGATTTCGATATTGTTTATTCTGAGTTCTTAACTAGGATTCAACCGAAATACAAAGAGGAATACAAAGATTGTATATTTCGTTATGTGGTACGAGCTAATAACGTAGTGTTCACAGATAGCGGCCAAATATTACAAATGACGAACTATGGTCGACTTACTACTAAAATATATTCGCAATACACGCCTTTTTTCATCTGTCCTGATACTAATATTCTAAAAAGGGTCGAGTCTAATCATTTAAGTCAGCCGAACTCTACAAACGACGGTTCAACTTAAGGGCTACTTGACGCTCCCCTCCCTTTCCGGTCAAATCACCGTTAGCAATTTTTAATAACCAACAAAGTATTAAGATTTGCGGAGGCTCATACCTTATAACCATTTTTTTAGTGTGTTACTCAATGCTTTAAGGAAGAAGACAAATTGAAGACGAGTTTAGAGATATGAAACGTAGGCAGTACGGGCTTGGGTTCGGTCAAAACCAAACGAAAGATCTACACAGACTAAAAATATTGATATTTCTAGCCAGTGTAACCAATATTGTATTAACAATGATTGATCCTACTATTTGTATTAAAGATGAACATAGACATTATCAAGCGAATACGATAAAAAATCGACGCGTTCTATCATTACAAACGTTAGGTCTAAAAAATATTTTAAGTAAGAGATTTAGGGCTCAACTAATACATTATAAAACTGCCATCGAAAAAATAAAATCGTTAGTTAATGGGTTGGAGTATTGTTAAGTGGCAATTTTGTGGGGTGCCGTCAGACGACGGTCTCAATTTTATGACCTGTTTAAAATTTATCCTCTTCAAATTGTGTAGTATAGCCAGCGAGGCAATTTAACTGATCCTTGATTATAGAAACAACGTATAAATAGCAATTGAGGCTTGAAGCAGTGAGAGTTAAACCTGTTGTTTTATTATTAGGAATCAGAGCGCCCTACTTTTGAAACAGCCAAGATTTCTGCACCGACCGCGCGAATCATGGACAACCTCGCCCGCGTGAGCTTACGCGGCAAAATGCTTTACAAAATGGACTCACTATAGAATCATAGCCCACAGATGAAACTAAAAAAACAATATCATACAATTCGATTGGTGCTTGGTGACCAACTTAATGGCCAGCACAGCTGGTTTGAAGAAACCAATGACGACGTACTTTATGTTATCGCCGAACTTCATCAAGAAGCGAACTACGTTAAACATCATATTCAAAAATTATGTGCATTTTTTTCAGCGATGGCATCTTTTGCCAAGACGCTTGTCGAAGAGCAGCATCATGTATTGCACCTTACTCTAGATGATACCAAAAATTTTAATAGCCTAGCAGAGTTAACCGCCTCTCTGTGCAATCGCTTTTCAGTCAAACAATTCAGCTATCAACGCGCCGATGAATACCGGCTTAAACAGCAACTCAACTCACTGAAGCTTGCGCCAGGCATCAAAGTGATCGAATATGATAGCGAGCATTTTTTGCTCCCATTCCAAGAAGTTACCGACTACCTCAAGCCGCAACAACATAACCGCATGGAAGGTTTTTATCGAAAAATGCGCAAGCGTTTCAATATCCTCATGAATGGCAACCAGCCAGTTGGCGATAAATGGAATTTCGATAGTGCCAATCGACAAAAACTAAAAACGAATGACTTGAAAGATATTCCTCAGCCTCTAGTTTTTTCCAATGATATTAGCGAGATTGTTGCGCGAATAAAGAGACACAACATAACCTTTTTTGGCGAACACGATGAAGACCTACTTTGGCCGGTATCTCGAGCGCAATCCTTGCGGTTATTGCAGTTTTTTTGCAGCCAATGTTTACCCATGTTCGGGCGTTTTCAGGATGCCATGACCTGCCAACATCCCGATAAGTGGACGTTATACCACTCGCGCCTATCGTTTGCTCTGAATAGCAAAATATTGCACCCTCAGGAGGTCATCGCTGCTGCTATTAACGAGTTCGAGCAATCCGATGGTCTTATTACTTTGCCTCAGATAGAGGGCTTTGTTCGTCAAATACTTGGTTGGAGAGAATATATTCGCGGTGTTTACTGGGTGAATATGCCTGACTACAGTGAGCGCAACGAACTCGCAGCGATGCGAGACCTGCCCGCTTATTTTTGGAATGGCCAAACCAAAATGGAATGTATGAAACAAGCAATTGGGCAGTCGCTAAGCTATGCTTATGCTCACCACATCCAGCGTTTGATGATTACCGGTAATTTTTGTCTGCTAACGGGGATTCACCCGGATCAAGTGGATGAGTGGTATCTCGGAGTTTATATCGACGCGATCGAATGGGTTGAAATGCCCAACACTCGCGGAATGAGCCAGTTTGCAGATGGCGGGTGGGTGGCGACTAAACCTTATTCGGCCAGTGGTAACTACATCAATAAAATGAGTGATTATTGCAAAAACTGTCACTACAAAATTAAACAGAAATCAACTGAAGACGCCTGCCCATTCAATAGCCTCTATTGGCATTTTATGAATACACACCGCGATAAACTAGCTAACAACCCTCGTATTGGCATGGTGTACCGCAATTGGGACAAGCAAGCAGAGGAACAAAAGAAAGCAACTCTTGCGCGGGCCAATTGGTGCTTGGACAACCTGTCGAGCCTGTAATATTTTTTGTATGGAGTGATATATTCATTGAGCGAGAGTAATTTCAAACTGACTGAAACTCAGTTAACAACATTTGAAAAAGACGGTTACCTTGTCATTCCAAACTGGCTAGTTGACGATGCGCTTGCAGCTATGCAAAAGCTCACTCAGCATCAATTCAATCATCCTACTGAACCCTGGGAGTTGGAACACCAACTCGGTTATCCAGGCGCACCCTCGACGATTAATGAGATTGGAGGCCAAACACCTAGGCGCCTGCTAGCTGCTTATCAGCGTGAAAAGCTCTGGCGAGAGTTTGCCGTTAGCGCACCATTAAAAACTTGTCTTGAACAGCTTTTTAATCATACCGAGATTTTTCTGAGCCAGGCTCATCATAACTGTCTGATGACGAAGTCACCGCGTTATAGCAGTGATACAGGCTGGCACCAAGACAGTCGTTATTGGAGTTTTCAAAAGCCCGAGTTAATTACCGCATGGCTCGCATTGGGGGAGGAAAACTCTAGTAACGGTGGTTTACGCGTTATTCCTGGTAGCCACCGCATGCCACTTGAATCAAAACAATTTGATGACATGTCATTTTTTGTTGCCAATCGGCCAAAAAACTTAGCGTTGATCAACAAATCCCGTGCAATTGAATTACAGCAAGGAGATTTATTATTTTTCCATTGTAAATTACTGCATAGTGCATCAAGAAACCAAACCAATTCAACCAAACTGTCGCTCGTTTTCACCTATCATAGCGGTGACAATAGCCCCGAGGCAGGTTCCCGTTCCACAAGAAACAGCGAAATAATTCTCTAAAATTTAACGTGTTAATTCTGAGCTGATATTTTGCCTTTTGACTATTTCCGCCTTGTGATTATTAGGGCATCCATCACACCTAGAATTCTCTGCTATATACCATCCCACCTCAAGATGCATATTTCAGCGTGGCAATAAGCTATCATATTTAAGGCGCTGCAATGCCGTATTAGTCACTCTAATTCAAGTGGCAGTAACGAAGAAGATGATAGCTCATTGCCGCGCCCTACGGGAGTTTCACCAGAAAACTTGCACAGCGTTACAGCTTTTGCCAAGGGCTAGCCATTCCCTACAAGCTGCGCCTCGTTCAAGCTTTCTGGTGAAGCTCTGAAGTATGCACCTTGAGGTGGGATGGGTATATAACGGACAGGTGCCCTCATAATTAAGTAAGGTATTTACAACCGGCCCTTCGCCTATTCATCCAGCACTGCTCTTAGGGCTCTTTCAATCAAATACCTAGCTTTATTCGCATAGGAATAAACACAGGCATGCACTGCCGCCTGCTTCCAGTTTTCAGCACCACAGGTTTGGCTATATTCCTCAAAAGCACTCAGTCTGCGAATCAGGTCGGTTAAATGCGAGGGACACTCACAATTCAGTTTGTTCGATAACGCCTCCGCTTCGATCAGAGCTAATTCATTAAACTGATGGGGATGACTCGGAGATTGAGAAATATCGAACGTTTTTCCGCTTTCTTTGAGCGCGGACAAATTTGTTTCTAAGCGAAGTACCTTATTGATGGCTTGGTCGATATGTGCCGAGTCAATACTTCCCTGCAACAATGTAATGCCTTCACGCCGCATTTTATCCAGAACCTCTTGGTGAGAATATAAATATAAGACGATCACATGGGTCTTTTTCTGGCTAAATTTTATGATACTTTGAGCCTGCTTTCCGTTGAGAGAGTTCTGCTGCAATATCAGTAGTTCTTTGTCACACACTTTTGTGTCGTTCAGCCAACGTTCGGTATCGTTTTCTGAGAAATGGATGACTAATTTGGGATAACGCCTGATATGCGTTTTGAAGTAGTTTCCCAAAGCTTGGCCAACTACCTGGGTCTGCAGTGGGTCCAACGAGTCATCATCATTAGTTGCACTTTCCCCGGAATCGAGAAGCAAACTAGTCAATGTCTCAGGGGATAATTGAGCAACGTCGCCGATTCGCATGCCATTGTCTACCAGCTTCTTGATCATTCGCAGGTGATCGATATCTGTTGCGGTGTATTCTCGTTGGCCTCCCGAGCTGCGTTTTGACGATCCCAAATGGTAACGCCGTTCCCACATTCTCAGGGTATTCGCATTGATACCCGTGATGCGCGACGCAACACCAATACTCATTGTTGCCTGCTCCAATTTTCCACCCCCATCATTTATTCAAACCAAGACCCATTTGACTAACTATTGTATAGCTTTAAGCCACTCAAAAACAACCAATTACAACCAAATACAAATATTAGTCGTATAATTAGGTTAGATGTACAATATAGGTATCAGAATGTTTGACGGCAATGGCCTCTACAACAATCAAGAGACTTCGAGAGAAACTCAAGGGCTACAGCGCCCATGGTTCGATGATTCTAGTTTAGATTTAGAGAGAGTTGTTGGACACAGAGTTTTGCATAAGTCGACTGAACAGGTTTCAGATCCTATCGCTTTTATTAAGAGCAGCTTAGCCTCTCTCAAACTTTTGAGTAGAGACGAAGAGCGAATTCTTGCGTTGAGACTCGCCCATGCTGGTCAATCGATTGCCCTTCTAACGGTGGTATGGAACAAGAGCGCTCTGGAGTTACTCAGCCTTGTTGACGAAGCAGTAAACATGGCACTCAAAATACGCATGTTTTCGAGCGAAGTGACTTATTTTGCATTGCGCCGGGAGTTGGATGAGCTAGTTTCAGGCAATCGTGAAGTACTTCCTCGACTGGTGGAGGTAGGAAAGTCTAATATTGAACACTCTGACAGACTCTCGCCCGCTTTGGTCGAACTTTCCTCCAGTGTGCAATGGCCTGGCCCGCTTATGATCGCGTTGGCAAAACGTGTCAGCTCAAAGGTTTCAACCGATTCGATCCTCGAACTAGCTGTGGATGAATACCTAGTTCAAAAGAATGAGAACCAACACTCTAGCAAGCAGCCTTGCGACCGGCACAAAGACCAACTTCTGTATTTTATCAATGAGTACCAGGATT
>CAJQOL010000032.1 GCA_905479925.1 uncultured Kangiellaceae bacterium
AAGAACGTTTCGAAGTTTTAAAACTGAGTGGATGCCAAAACTCGGTTATCGAAACTTTGACGAAGCATTAAGGTCGGCCAGCTATTATTACATGGTTTATTTTAATCAACAGCGGCCTCATACTGCCAACCTCGGATTAACACCGAAACAAAAGGATGAAGCATTTTATAAAAAGTTGTCCGGAATTAGTTGACCACTACAATGCAAAATATGTAGGCTTAAAGGCATAGCTGAATTGATCAATCAGTTGATGACAGAAAATGACGAGGTCATCAAAATTGGTGACCATTGTTCAATCAAGGAACTAATCAGAGAAAAAGGCTGGAATTAACCGGCCTTTACTGTTGAACGTAATCACTTGAGCAGCGATAGCAATATAGGGTGATTGATCATATCTAACCCCGCTAACACACGCAACACCCAATCACAAAGAGTTTATTCTCTTGATAATTTTGTTATTTCTTCTTGCATGTCGATATATGATTTCAAGAAATGTTTTACCTCTGGGAAGGTATCATCGAATCGACCGACTTGAATTTGAAAAGCCCAAGGATCTTCGCTTTTATCAACTATCTGAAGCGCTATTTTCTCGCCGTTGCCCCTCTTTTTGTTGGCACTGCGAAGCGCATTCAAAATAGCTATTGTCGTTTCATCAGGTGGGGGGCCTCCTGAATAAGCTCTAAATGTAAATTGACATTTATCATCTTCGCATTTCTCTTCTTCGGTCCAGCCCCCGCCATCAGCTACAATGCCGTCAATAGTTTCATGAATATAAGAAATTGCTTCTAATTGCCATTGCTCACGCGGTTGTTTTCGATGGTTTTCGGGGGAAAGAGTAACCAAAGGAATTATTTCTATATCTGGTTTTTGTTCGTCTGTTTTTGGGTATTGTTTTTTATCTTCAACGATAACTGTTTTTTTTACATTGCCTTTTATAGGTTCATTTACTATTTCAGTTGGAGTTACAAGAGCGGCTGTATCATTACATTCGCAATCATGAGTTAATAGTTTGACGAACAATGTAATAGTTACTATCGAAAGCACCACGTTTAAAATATTAGAATAATTCATTTTTGGCCCAATTGAAGAATTGGCCGCACAAAGCGGCCAAAAGTTATTTTCTTAAGGTTTGATAAGCATATCCATTATTTCTTGATTGCGGTTATGCTGTTCAATATCAATTCCAGATACAGACTTAATTTGGAATATCCGCACAGATAGACGCATATCTAAAAGTTGTAACCTGTAGAGAATTGCCCTTACACCAGAAAACTGTATATGTCGCACCCGAACACGTGCCTTCAGAAACATTTCGCGTGTTAACCCCATTTTTATGCAATAAACCACCCTGGCAACTATAATTTATAGGGCCCATATCGGCCATAATCGCGCCACTAAAAACTAGCGTAGATGCTAAAAATAACCCGTATTTTATTTTATTTTATTTTTCATTTTATTAGTCCTTTTTATTAAAAAACAATCCGGCCAACAGAATATTGACCAGCTCATATCATAATCGAAAAAACTTCAAATGCAACCATCTATTAATAACAGGGCGAGGTCACGAAAAAAAGCTTTACAATTAATTAACAAAGGTGTGATCAAATAGCAGAACATAAGGCGTTTGACCGTAGTATATTCGCTATTCTGTTTCATTTTAAGTCATTCACTCATTTCAGCAACCTAGTCTTGCCCGGGTTTGCCGGACACCTTAAATAGGCCTATAAAGGGTTAGGAGGTGCACTATGAAACAACGTAATCCGTATAAACGATATAGTTCTGAATTTAAAATTGAAGCACTCAAGCGAGCTTGTGAAGAAGGAAGCTCAGATAAATCTGTCTGCCAGGAACTAGGAATAAGCACACGTCAATTTCGGCGTTGGCGAGATGAGTATCGACTTTTAGGTAATGATGCTTTTCCAGGTCAAGGTAAAAGTCGCGACAAAGAACTCGTTGATCTGAAGCGAGAGCTCGCTAAAGTTAAGCAGGAACGTGACTTTTTAAAGGAAGCGGCGACGTACTTTGCAAAAACATCAAAGTAAAATTTAATTGCATTGAGCAGCGTCGCCAGATGTATCCAATAAGAATGATGTGCCGATTATTGCGTGTATCGAAAAGCGCTTATTATGCTTGGCGCAATCACGTAGACAGTCAGCGAACAAGAACCGATAAAATCCTATGCCCATTAATAAAACGAATCCATGAGTCGAGCGGCGGCGTATACGGAAGTCCCAAAATACGGTCGGAACTTCACGATGAAGGATACCATTTTAGTCGCCACAAAATAGCCCGCTTAATGCGTCTGCTGGGACTTAGAGGGTGTCCGAAGAAGCCGTTTAGGGTGACCACTATTCGCTTTCCAAAGCACCCTGTCGCGGACAACTTGCTTAAACAAGACTTTAATATCAAGCAACCCAACCGATGTTGGGCTGGTGATATAACTTATATTCAGACGAGTCAAGGCTGGCTCTATCTTGCGGTTGTCATGGACTTATTCTCGCGTCGAATCGTTGGTTGGTCTATGAGTCGCTGGATGGGACGACAGTTGGTTATTGACGCATTAAGAATGGCCATAGCCATGCGTCAACCCGAGGAAGGATTAATTCATCACTCAGATAGAGGGTGCCAATACACTAGCGATGACTTTCGATATGAGTTGGCAAAATATGACATTCAATGCAGCATGAGTGGCCGTGGAAATTGTTACGACAATGCCGTTGTAGAAAGTTTTTTTGGTGTCTTAAAACGAGAGCGAGTTAACCGTGTAAAATACCGCACACGAGACGAAGCGAAAAGTGACTTGTTTGATTACATCGAATGCTTTTATAATCAAAAGCGTCGTCATGGATATTTGGGTAATCAAAGTCCGGTAAATTTCGAGAAAACGATGAATCAACTTTTTTAAACCGTCCACATATTTCG
>CAJQOL010000033.1 GCA_905479925.1 uncultured Kangiellaceae bacterium
CTTCGCAACAGGCCCAGAGTGAACGGTTTAGAAAGACCATTTCAGCGTGGTTTTTGGGTGAAGCTGAACAGTTAATAATTGATGATTCAACGGTCAGCTATAGCTAGTTTATAAGGTGATTTAGAGTTGAGCGGTTGCTGCTTTGTTGATTTTTTTCATATAGTTATTTTTTATTAGTCGGTCGGTCGCTTCATTTGCATCCAAAGGTTTATCAAATATATATCCTTGTCCCATTTCGCAATCGTTTTGTTTTAAGAAGGCTATTTGTTCGATGGTTTCGATGCCTTCGGCGACTACAACCATACCAAGTTTATGGGCCATTGCGATAACCGCTGAGCTAATAGCCATATCGCTTTCGTTGTTTGGTATATCTTTAACGAATTCCCTATCAACTTTAAGAATGTCGACAGGAAACTGTTTTAGGTAGCTAAGTGATGAGTAGCCAGTTCCAAAGTCATCTATAGAGAGGGACAAACCTAATAGTTTTAACTGATGCAACTTATCAATGGCTTCTTCAATATCATCCATCAACATACTTTCCGTAATTTCCATTTCTAAATAGTCACTATCAAGGTGATATTTACTTAAAGTCGACTGAATGCACTTCACTAAATTAGGATCTCGAAATTGTCTAGCGGACAAATTAACGGCGACTTTAAATTTACCGATATCCAACTTGCTCCACAGTTTTGCTTGTTTGGCAGCCATATCCAGGATTTTTTCCCCGAGCGGAACAATTAAACCTGTATCCTCCAAAGCATCAATAAACAAATAGGGCGGTACTAGACCTCGCTTAGGGCTATTCCACCTAAGCAAAGCTTCAAGTCCGATAATTCCAGCATTATTAAGGCAAATTTGCGGTTGATATTGTAGGAAAAACTCATCATTTTCCAAAGCTTCTCTTAAGTCGTTCTCTAACTCCATTTTGTCATGAGCATCACTATTCATTGCCGCTGTATAGAAATGATAATGGTCTCTACCAAATCCTTTGGCTTTGTACATCGCTAGATCGGCGTTACGAAGAATAGTTTCCGGGTCTTCACCGTTATCAGGAGCTATCGATATACCTATGCTAGCCGTGACAGTAAACTGTTTGTTAAGCAAGATAATTGGTTTTCTTAATTCGTTCAGAATTTTTTCTGCTATGTAACCGGCACGTTGGGTATTATCTAAATGCTTGATTAGCACTGTAAATTCATCTCCGCCAATTCTTGCTACTGTGTCGGTATCTCTGACACATTGTTTGAGTCGAGATGCTACTTCCAGAAGGAGTCTATCGCCCTGATCATGACCTAACGAATCATTAATTCTTTTAAACAAATCAAGGTCAATAAAAAGCACTGCGAACTGTTCTTGATTGCGGTTTATTTTGGTAAGGTTTTGTGAAATTCTATCCATAAACAATCGACGATTAGCTAAGCCAGTTAGCTCATCGTAAAGTGCATTACGCTTGAGGATATCCTCTCTAATTTTTACTTCTTTTTCCAGGGATTGAAGCTGTCCGGTGAGCGACAACGCAGTATCATCAAGAGTGTCGAGTTCATCATGTAAAACCGGTTTTCTCTTGCCCTGTAAAAGTATCGCTTGTACTTTTTTGAACCTTCCTCTTGCGAGTAACGGCAAAGTTCGGGAGAGGATCGAGAGGCGATTAATTGGCCTCCAAAGAGACAATAGAATAAATGTGAGCGTAACAAATATACCGATAATAGCGATTACCAAAGCCTTGTAAACGCCGTCTGTAATCTTATTTCTGCTGTCCGTTATGTCATTAATTAACACTAAGTAAGCGGGGTAGTATTGGCTTTTAGTATCGAGTGGCAGAAATTTAACATTGATACTTTTGTTTCCATTTTCTATAAAATTACTTTGTTTTGTGGCTACTTCTAAAGAGTGAGCCTCTGCAACTTGTTGAATAAACGGATAACTGGATTTCGGGTTAGTAAGCCCAATGATATTAGCGTTCCATTGCGGTAAAATTTTATCGCCAAGGCCCAACCCTACATGGTTTGGCATAAATTGTTTTACCGATATAATTCCTGTCTCTGCGCCGCTAGCTTCTTTCAAGTTGATTAACCAGTTAGCAACGGAGTGAGAAACCACTAGAATTGAAATTTTTCCATCAGGTTCCAAAATTGGAGATGCTAGATAAAAACTGCAGCTATAACGACAAAAAAAGCGGCTTGTTGGTTGTTGGTTCTTTATTGCTAAGTCGACTATCTCGTCGACCTGAGATTCAAAAGGTTCGCCCCATTGACCAACGGTCTCTTTATCAATATTAAGTAATAGCGCTGATTTGATATCGAACAAAATCTGAATATTTAGCCATTGACTATCGAGGGATTTTTTTACCGTTAATTCGCTATTATTTTGGGAAAACATTGAAAAAATGTCAACAAAGTCGACTAAGCGACGATAGGTTTGAGCGATTAATCGATCATTTTCTGATTGTTGTTTATAAAGTAACTGCTCTTGTTGTGATACAAATTGTTGGTCAAGGCTATTATAGGTATGGATTAGAATACTGCCATTGATGATAATTAGAATTACACTCAGGATCGTGACGATTTTCCACTTTAAGCTAAATTGAACTTTGTTAAAGCGGTTATCCTGCTTAGTACTTAGTTTTGTTGTGACCATACTGTTCTATATCCCTTAGAACCTGTAAGAAAGCATAATACTAAGCATTTGCCAATGCTTCTCAGTGTCAGAAGGGTCTAGACCAAAGTTAGTATTAAGAAGCGCTACACCGTTATTTTGCTGTAACTCTAACATCAACATCCAACTTTTATTCGGCTGCCATTTGACTCCGGCCAGTAAACTTTTCTGAAACCCGAAAAATGCGGGACGTCCGGTTATAGCATTTAATCGTTGACCATTCTTATCATCTTTGTCAGGAAAGTAATTTTCATATCTAGAATAAAACGACCAGTTTGGGTCAAAATAGTATTGGCTTTGAAGGTACCAAGATTCGATTGGCAGTGAAAACTGAAATAACGCAGGGAACCGTACCTTGTAATTCATTCTTAAGTATTCCGCTGAAAATACCCAGTTACGAGCATTATATTCAGCGGATAACAGATTTAGATCAATCGCTATATCGCCGTTTGGAAACGGACTAGATGTAGCCTGTTGGAAGTCTAAGTCGATATCAAGTCTGGAGTAAGCGATTTTCCAACGCTCGTCGTTACTGGTAAGGCTTAATCGGGACTGAAACATTGTTTCCCCGGTAAACTTGCCATCTGTATTGCTTCCTAATAATAACTCTTCGGTTGCTCTATTTGCTCTAGCTTTCCCATAGCCCGTCTCGAAAAGGGTCGTTCCAATATTTGAACGGTTTTCAAAATTAAACAAAATACCGTCAGATGAAAGCTGTAAATCTCTAGCAAAATCAAAATAAATCGCCTTTGGCGCATAAATTGACGGCCGAGTAAACGCGACATCTTGTGTTTCGTTATACAAGCCAAGCGCATTCTTAACCCTTCCGAGGCGTGCCCCCCACTGATTGTTCTGGTTGATAGGGGCCTTATAATCGATAAACGCGTAATCAATGTTAATATCGCCGTCGCTTTTTGCATTGACTCGTCGAGTAATAACCTGAGATGCAATCCTCAATCTCGGGGATATTCTTTTGCTAGCATTAAGGCCAACTTCTGTTAATTTGAAGGTACCAGATTCGCTATTACCATTAACACTATTGTCGTCTGTAATAATATAACCTTGGCTTATAAACCCATTTACAGAGGTTTTATTGTCCGCATTTACTTGATAGCAATTAACGGTCAATATAAATAGCAACGTTACTGCTATTGGTTTAAGAACATTTGCAGCTCGCTCAATCGTTGATTGTATTTTGTAAGTAATACCGTTCATTGTTGTTTTACCTTCAGGGCCTTGACACTTCGGTCGATCATACTCGGTGGAATATAGCCAATGGCTCCTGTAATCGAGGAAACTTTTTCCCTCATTTGTTCGATTGTTTTTACTTCGATAGGGGCTTCACCTGTGCCAGAAAACACAAGGCGGTCCCAACTTTTTCTCAGCTGGTAAGGAAAAAGTCCTAGGTGACTAATTGAAAATGCTTGGTGAATTGGATTTCTGTCGGCGAGTACGAAAACCTTAACTGGTTTTCCATCGGGCCATTCTTGCCGGCGCATTGCAAAGAAACTTCTTAATTGATTTTTTGAAATGGACTCGAGGTTAACACTTACATTGGTTATTACCGTTGGCCGTTCATCAACAGATTCTTCTGCCCAACACGGTGAAGAACATGTTAGTAACAAAGTACCGATGAGAAATAGACGAAAATTTAAAATGCTGCAGTGCCTTTATTACCACGTGATGGCCACGAATTTTGGTTACTTTTTAGTATAGCCAACAATCGCGAAAGTGCTAATCAAAGTTAGTCTAGACTCGCTTTAAAACTAATGATGGTGTCCCACTTGGGTAAATAGAGCGGAGTAAAGGGTGAAACAGCCCCAGGAAAAGAAGAGAACGGCAAGTAAATAGCGCGCTACGGGCGAGTTTAGTTGTTTTTTTAATTTTTTGTTAGCCTCCCCCAACACTAACGTCGCAGGTAGAGTTCCAAGACCAAAGGCTAACATAAAAAGAGAGCTTTGAACGCTATCGCTCAGGGTAATAGCGTATGCGAGGCTGGTATAGACTAATCCGCAGGGAAGCCAACCCCAAAGAGCTCCAAGTAATAGCGCTTGCTTGTTGTTTTTGACAGGTAACAGTTTTTTACTTAATGGACTAATTCTATTCCAAAGAATTTTACCTATGCGCTCTAAACTGCTGAGAACCATCCAGACTCTACTAATATACAAAGCCATCGCAATCAGGAGGGTGCCGGAAAAAACCTGCAAGAATGGTAGCGTCGTTGCTTTATCTAACAAGAATCCAAGAGAGCCGGCAATAGCGCCAATTAATGAATAACTAAAAATACGTCCAAATTGGTAAAGAAATAAATGTCGCCGACCGGCTGACTCGTCTGCACCCGTAACCATTGACAAAGTAGAGATTATTCCTCCACACATAGCCATGCAGTGTCCCGCTCCCATAATTCCTAGTGTGAGCGCACCAACGAAATTAATGCTCTCCATTGTTTTCCTTAGCATCGCTATCTTTTATGGCGCGTAGAAAACGCCTTTTTTCTTCGGGACTCGCTTTCTTCCACCAGTATTGTAGGTTACTAAGGGCAAGAGTCTCCGCTTTGTTTGTTTCTTTTTCGCCAGTTTTGCCCAGTCTTGCATTTTCTTCTTCACTGGTTTTGGGTTTTTCGCTTTTTAGAATTATAGGAGCTTGCCTATTTAATGGTTTTCTTGTTTGACGATGAATTGCCGATAGTGAATCAGTATTGGCAAACCATTGTTTATGATTGATTGTTTTTCCGGAGCTACTCTCAAACCAGACTTGGCTCTGTGTAGCGTAGATCCTCGCTGCACGAGCCATATGAGGCCTTAAAAACCGGATCTGGTAGCTCATATTTGCTTCGACATAAACGCTCACAATGAATATATCGGATGTAATAATATCAAAGCTATCATTTTCATCATCGTCAAAAACGGCCTCATATTCTAGTGCGAGTAAGTTAATACCTGGATGTAAAGTGATGTCCCGTTTAGATTGTATTAGAGAACTCGAAGGCTCCTGTCCGTTTAAAGATATCAGGTTAAATTCTTCTGGAATTGAAATGTGCGAAGTGGCTGAGCTTGCGGGACTACTAAGTAAAAGCAGAATAACAAACCAGGTAGCTAATACTTTAGAGCTCATCAATTGGGGCACCTTTGAAGGGGTTAGCGATAGGTTGTTTCGTCAGGCGCGTCATCATCAAGCAATATATTAACCGCTGGCGAGTCTAAATCGGAAAATTGGTCATTGCTAACCGCCCAGAAAAAGATAGACACTGCGATGACCAGTAAAATAATACTTAGTGGAATTAACCAGTAGATAATGTCCAATATTCAGGTTTCCCATATAAAATCGCCTGCGAACAGACTATCTCTTTGATTCTATTATAAGCGATAGCTGATTTAATTAATAACGCTTATCTAATTGGTTAATTTGATTGGAATACAGGAGAAAGACCTGTGCCCCAGAATATAACGGTGATGGCGAGCATTCCAACAAGGCTTACCATGGCTACTGTCAAGATTGAGCTGGAGAACAAAAAGGCTTTCTCCTCATTGATTCCCATCAGCTGTGGAACCCCTTTAAACAATAGATTTATTGACATTCCAATCGCGGCTAAGCTGACAAGCATGTCCAGCCATAAAATAGGAAAAGCGCCGAGAAAACCGGCAAGAAATAGCGGTGTGAAACTATAAGCTGTCAAGTTCAGACATTCTGACAAAGTGGGCTTTGCTCCATAGGTTTTAGCCATCCATTGTACAAAAAGTGATAGCACTAAAACGGCTGCCATAATAGCCAAATAAGCAGCTATGGATAAATACATAGCACTTTCTGTGGTCAGAGTGTGCGTTTCACCGCTTCCTACTTGCCAGCCGACATAGGTACTACCTACAAATGCTGATGCAGGCGGGATCGCCGCGAAAAAAGCTAGAAAGGTCAGATAAATATGGCTGATACTTTGTTTCTGTTCGCTAATATTCTTCCATTCTTTTGACGGAGCGTACATTAGTGCGAAGGCATTTGTTAGTGACATATTATCCTCTTTGTTGTTTTAATTAACTCGCCACAGATTAAGCGAAATAACTTACTTACGTCAATTTCAAATTCAATAATTATTGATCTAGCGCAATAACTTTTGATAAGTTAACGCTATTCAGAGGTCGGCTTCGTTAAGAGTCGTTTCGTTTCGTATTTATTTAGTGTGAATTTTGGAGAGTCTTATGAGCCAGTCGTTAATATCAAGAAAGATCCTACTCATGTTTGGTCTATTGTTGGTGCTCGCACCTTCTATTACTAGCGCTGAGTCAAATAGCGCTGTTCAGTACAGTATGAAGAATTCTGCAATGCCGGTAGATGATTTGATAACCGGAGGTCAGCCGACGGTTGATGATTTGAAAAAAATGGCCAAAGAAGGGGTTACATTAGTTATAAACCTGAGAACAGACGGTGAATTTGACGGGTTTAATGAGAAAAAACTGGTTAATGAGCTGGGAATGCGTTATCTACATATTCCTGTTAACGGTGCTAAAGGTGTCGATAAAACCAATGCAGAACGGTTGCACCGAGCGCTAAATTCGGCTAATGGCAAAACTTTACTTCATTGTGCAAGTAGTAACCGGGTTGGCGGATTGTTGGCAGCAAGGGCTTATCTATTCCAAAATTTTTCCGCAGCAGATGCATTTTCTCTTGGCAAGAAAGGTGGAATGAGAAGTACAGAAAAGTCACTAAAGCAAATAATAACGTCAACCAAAAACTAGCCATCACTGGCTAGCAATCTTAACTGTTGCTAGCTAACGGTTCATAAGTTAACGATTTTAGTTTCAGCTTTACGTCGGGCTTGTCCTGCTCGAATTGTCCTATCTGCACCGGAATAAAATTGAGTTCCGGTGCTAACCATAGGGTAAAAACGTCACCGTTCGACTTGTTTCTAACTAGTTTTAGGGTCTTTAAGGCGCCCATTTTTGTGTCAATAGTCTCGTTATTTTCTATCGAATATTGGTAATCGTGAATCTTTCCTTTGTAGCTTACTTTATAGTTAAACACTTGCTTTCCATGCAACAAATCTTCTCTTAATTGGATGATATGTGAGACTCGGTCAAAAACTTGCTGTTGGTGTTTAAGTTGCCATTGACGCTTACCTTTTGATCCTGTTTCAACTTTATTTTTCCAGTCAAAAGTTTGTTCTATAACTCGCGGTTTTTTGAAGGTAACTTTGGTGTGCGAATAGAACCAGTCAGTTTGCAGCTCTCTATTGACAACCTGGAACCTAGTGGACTCATTGCTTTTTAACTTTATGAAATACTTTGATATATCTGCTTTGGTTTCAAGCAGCCATTGACCATTGGTGTTAGTCATCTTACGCGTCGCGCGTCCTAATTTGTCATCGGATGAATAAACGTCGTAAATCGCAGAATAGGGGTGTAGAAATTTCCACTGTGACGCTTTTGGGGAGTCAACGGTCTTTAGGTTTACAGCTTTGTCTGATGGCTGGTTTTTGTTAGTCGGCAGTGGTTCAGCCTCCGCTGAAGCTTGAGCACTACAAAAAACTAGACCTAACGTCATTAGTGTAATCAAGAATTTGAGGTTACTAGATAATTTCGCACCCCCAAAATCTATATCCTTCTTTGAGGAATTGTTTTGATGACTGCTAAGCGAGTCTATATATTCCATTTGTAATTACTAAATCCTTTCTATTTGTTATTCAATAAGTAATGGCTGTTTTAACTCTTTGTCTTTAAAGTATACGTCGCCATCTTTCCAAGTTATGTCATTGTCCAATAATAATTTTGCTGTCACAGGGTAAAGTTTATGCTCAAGACTTTGCACTCTTTTAAGTAATGATTCCTCGGTGTCTTGCGCCAAAATTTTAGTTTGTGACTGCGCTATTACGGGCCCCCCGTCTAGCTCTTCGGTAACAAAGTGCACGCTGGTGCCGTGAAACTCATCATTATTTTCAAGAGAGCGCCGATGTGTGTGTAGCCCCGGGTATTTGGGCAACAATGAGGGATGAATGTTCAATAACCGACCGGTAAAGTTTGTTACAAATTGTGGCGTAAGAATTCGCATGAATCCGGCTAGAATTACCAGGCTAGGGGAGTACTTTTCTATTTCAGTTAATAATGCTTGGTCAAAAACTTCGCGGCTAGAATAAGCTGTGTGTTCGATAATTGCGGTTGGAATATCGGCATCCTTAGCTCTCTGTATCCCATAAGCGTCTGCTTTATTACTTATTACAGCGGCAATTGTTCCGTGAAAATCTGCCGATTTCTGCGCTTCAATAAAAGCCTGAAGGTTTGAACCATTACCAGATATAAGAATTACAATATTCGATTTTGTCATTTTTTTCTCGTGACGTTCCGTAATTTACTATCAATTGACAAAAAAAAACGCTAAAAGCTGCAAACACAATCACTGACCTTATTATAGGGCGCTAGTTATGCAAGGCTTTAAGCGTTAATTAAGAAGCGTGGAGATAAGCTTCAACGTCTAATTGATGAAACTAACCTGTTGTTGGTCAGCCATTTCAGTTATCTCTCCTAAGTGCCAAGCGCTTTCGCCGCTACTTTTAAGGACGCTTAGAGCCTGTTCGAGTTCGTCTTTAGCCACTACTAGCACCATACCAACACCACAATTAAAAGTTTTGTACATTTCGTTCGTTTCGACGTTACCTTTTTCTTGTAACCAGTCAAATATTGCCGGCTTAGTCCAGCTCGATTGATCAATTTGAGCGCAAGCGTCAGCGGGTAAAACTCTTGGTATATTCTCGAGCAAGCCACCACCAGTGATATGAGACAATGCTTTTAGGTTAACTTTATTAATCAGTTCGAGAACTGGTTTTACGTAGATTCTTGTTGGCTCAAGTAATGTTTCCGCAAGCGTTTTGCCATTGAAGTCTTGTTGCAGATCTGCGCCAGAAACCTCGATGATCTTACGTATCAGCGAGTAGCCATTGGAATGTAGGCCGCTAGATGCTAGGCCAATTAGTTGATCGCCGGTTGTTACCTGCGTGCCATCAATAACCTTTGATTTTTCAACGATACCAACACAAAAGCCTGCTAGGTCATAATCTTCGCCTTCATACATGCCCGGCATTTCGGCTGTTTCACCACCAATTAGTGAACAATTTGACTGTTTGCATCCTTCGCCGATACCTGTAACAACACTCGCTGCGGTGTCTATATCTAGTTTTCCTGTTGCGTAATAATCTAGGAAGAATAGCGGCTCAGCCCCTTGCACAATTAGGTCATTGACACACATGGCAACCAAATCAATACCGACTTTATCGTGTATACCCGCATCTATGGCAAGTCTGAGTTTGGTGCCTACGCCATCCGTGCCTGAAACCAATACCGGCTCTTTGAATCCTGTTGGTAGCTCGAACATTGCTCCGAAACCACCGAGATTAGAAGTTACTTCAGGCCTTTTAGTCGCTTTTGCGACACTCTTAATGCGCTCGACTAACTGATTTCCGGCTTCAATATCGACGCCTGCATCTTTGTAACTGAGGGATTTACCAGAGTTTTCTGACATGTTTGTTGCCTGTCGTTCAAGGAGTTAATTTGGGCGCTATTTTACACAGGGTTGGCGGTTAGATCGAGCATTAAGCTGCAATTATTTAGGCTAGGCAAGTTAACTATTGTAAATGTTAAAGTTAACGGAGATGTGAAATACGGTGGCTTAAGAAAATAAAGAGCTTAGCAGGTGTTAGCTCAACCATAAAAGGCGAGAAACTTCTTCTATTAGCTAAGTAAATATACTGAATATGGAGCGAGCTCAACCCTTAAGTTGTCGAAGTGCCTCATCAAGAGCGTATGCGTTAAATGCGACTTCTTCGCTGTCTAGTTCAAACGGGCCCGTCCAATCTTCAGGGGGAGCTATTTCAATCGGAATCATTGCTTTCCAGCCGACGAACTCTAGCTCATCAATACTTCCATCGAAGTCTTGAATTTCAATAGTTTGCTCATCATAGTCTATTGCAACTACTTCAAAAAGGTGTCCTTGGTTTATTGGTTTATACCAATGGCCAATTTCAGCAGATACTTGTCCAGACATCATTGTTAAGCCCCCATAATTAAGGGTGTTCATGGAATCAGGTTAATTTCAGTCTGTACTAATCATTATCCAATTTGCGCAAAAACAGAAGGAACATATTGTTCTTTAAAAACGTTCTTTTATTACTTTATGTAGGGCTCGGGTTATCTCGGGAGCTCGTTATAGGTCATGTGTTTGGTAAGGTTTTTAGCGCGTTGAAATATCAAGAACTTGTTGTTTGGCGGTTGGAATTGAAAAATTAGAAAGCCTATTTAAGTAACTCGAGTTTTCACCTTCGAGTTGGGCATATATCTGCTCATAAGTAAGGACATTCTTGACGTATTCGCGGGTTTCTTTGTACGGGATTTGCTCTATCCAAACAAGTGAGTCTGAAATTTGATTGTTTAACAGCCACTGGTTTACTCGATGTTTACCAGCATTGTACGCAGCGGTAGCAAGAATAGGGTTTCCTTGATAATAATCCAACATTTCTTTTAGGTGAGCAACACCCAGCTTAATATTCATTTTCGGGTCATTTAACAACTGGCGAATAGTCTGTTTAGAATGTTTTACTTTTTGTCGTTTAGCAACCTGCCGCGCCGTTGATGGTTTTAGCTGCATTAGTCCCCTAGCGCCTGCATGAGAGCGAGCGTCTATCTTAAAGGCACTCTCTTGGCGAGTGATAGCGTAGGCCCAGCTAATTGGAATGTCATAGGTACTGGTTGCGTGTTCAAAATCTTGGCGCTGGAAAAAGGGAAAGCGTTTCTCGACGTCGTCAATCTGTTTACTTTTTGCAAAAGCCAATATTGATTGATGGTTCCAACCCCATTCGTGCGCTAGTTCAGCCAAATAGACCAAGTCTTTTTTAGCGGTTTGCTTCTTCAAATGATTCCATTCACTTCTTGCTTGGTGAAAGCGCTCAAGTAGAAAAAATGCGTAAGCTCGTTTGGCTGCCGGTTTTGCTTTTAAATCTGCCAGCGAGACGGAGCTACTTGATGAAGAACGGTTATTGAGATTTGGTTGTTGGTTACTTTCTATAGCGGCTAAAAAGCCATAATAACTGCGTTGTTGAGCGAGATTTGAAAGGAGGTCTTTAGCATCTAAAATGCGAGATTCATCTAAGCCCATAATAGCTAGCCAATAGGACCATTTATCGGATTGAGTTTGTTTGGATGCAAGGTTTGCAATATGTGGCTCAATGGGACCTTTTTGATGGTTTACTAATAACGTTGATAATAACCATTGATCAATAGATTCATCGGCATGGTTTGCAACGCTCGATAACCACTGGGTAGCATCTGGCGATTTTTGAATTGCTAGGGATAGCGCTATATTGCGCTTTAATCGCTTTATTTGAATTTCGGATAGAGACAGCTCTTGATCTAATAAGCGCCATAAACTAATCGTTCGGTGGGCATCGGACCAGGCTAGTTTCAAAAGACTATAGTAAGCGATGCTTGTTATATATCGTTCAAAATGTCTATTATTAACCTGTCGAGGCGGTTTATATTTGCTCAGCAAAACTGCTAGGTTTTTAGGCCGTTTAGAGGCGTTGATCAGTAATGTACCACTTGGCTGCAGGTGCGCGTCTCTTTGATTATTGAGGTATCGGGCTAGACTAAATTTACGTTCTTGAACTGCAAGTATCATACGTTCCCAAATTAGCGACTCGGTTAACCCGTTATTGTTCTTCCATACTTCTAGCATCGGGTCACATTTTTTGGGAAGAGAGTCGCTAGTGAGCCAAATCGATGCAATCTTAGGTTGAAGGTCAGCGAGGTTAGTTCGCTTTTTCAGTTGGTACTCAAGCGCTCTACATCGATTAACAATACTGCTAGTTGGCTGATAATAATCAAGAAATACCGTCTCTTGGCCTGTGGTCGCCAAATGGTCTAGCCAAAGATAGCGGAGTTTTCTTGAAACAACTTCGCCATGGTGTGCCTTCAGAAAACCTTTTATAGCTGTAAGGTTGGCTGCTGACTGTGGATTATTTTTAAGCCGATTAAGCAGTAAGTCTCGATAAAGGTAGTCCTTTAGTGGGTGATCTTGTAACTGGGAAAGAAGTTTTTCAAAAATTGCATACTGTTTATCTCTTAGGGCATTCTCAGCCTCAATAAATAAGTCTTTTTTAAGCGATGGAATGTGCGTCTTTGTTGTCTCACTAGGCAGGGAGTTAGTTGCAACTGCGTTAGTAGACATGGCTATCAATATAATCGATATAATCAGCCAATTAGCTTTCGAAAAATAACAATTTTGCAATTGAGTTGGTGTCTTAGCTTTAGCTAAAAATCTAAAGTGATGAGAGTTTTCTTTGCTTGGTACATTTCGCGTCATTATATAACAATAGCTCCTTTTGTTTACGCTCAAAGTCAGTTAAAGCCGCTGCAAAGGTTTTCTATTGGATGCATTAACCTAGACTATTAGTCTTAAAATTATCCAGCTAGTTCACTGCTCGTTACTTAAAGTTATCGGCCAACAAAGGGAAAGCGTTAGATTTTCATAGGAAAAAAGGGTGTACTCTTTGAAAAGTACACCCAAGGGCGGAGTTTCTCTGGTGCGGTAGTTTAGCTCTGTGAATCCGGTACTTTTAGTTTTGAGCGACGCTTGTCATGCCGTTAGCGGAAAAATTGATGCTTACTCGACGCTCCATTGCATATCCGTCTAGGTCATTTTCAGATACGGTGACCATCGACTCGCCATGAGCTTGGCTGGTTAGCCGCTCTTCACTAATGCCCATTGCAATAAACGCATTTCTGACAGCACTGGTTCGACTGTGTGAAAGCTGAAGGTTGCTCTGTTCATCACCTCGTGGATCAGCATAACCGTCAAGGTGTATGCTTAGTTCAGGAAACTCAGCTAGTACGGTAGCGACTCGTTCAATAATTTCTTTGTCATTAGTGGAAAGCGTCGATGAATTGGTTGAAAACATCATATTCAGGGTTAGTCCTTCTGTTAGCCATTGCGCTTCCGTTTGAATCCTTTCTTCTGCAGCGGAGATTTCCTGGTGTGCGTTGTCTAATTGCTGCTCGATTAACTGGTAAGCCTGCTTTTGCGACAATAGCTCTGCTTGCACCTTATCCACTTGGTTTGCTTTTTCCACTTGCTCTCCCATAAGAACACCCGATACACCTCCTACAATGAAGCCAATTGGGCCACCAACAGCGGCACCAGATAAAGCTCCAGAAATAAATCCGATATTTTCTTCTTTGCTTGCGTCAGCTTTTGCAAAACCTGAAGTCATAGTTGCTGTTAGTAGTAATGCTGCAGTAATGGTCATCTTTTTCATGTTAATTCCTCTATCAGTTTTAGTTTTTCAGTTGTTTGTGTTTTGGTTTGCCATCCGTGGCTGCTCTCTATCCTTGTTTGCGAATAAAAGGCCAGACTAGCAGAGCCTCTTTCTTGTCTTCAGTACCTGCGTTGTTAGGTTTTCCTGAACACAGTGCTATTAAATCGAATAATTATGTCGTGTTCCGCGGTGGACCCTGTTGGTTTTATGGATGAATGTGGCAAAATTGTGGCAAATGAACTTCTTGAAGGTTATTTAGACTAAAGTAGCTATCTTTCGGTATATACTTCAGTTGCCGTTAGTACACGAGTTTGTTGCACTTAGCAGGCGATGTTTAGATTAGGTCACAGTTAATTAAATTTGTTGAGGGTAAGAGAGGCAGCATGGCAAGAAGAATCGCGTTAGTTGAAGACGAGAAAGCGATACGGGAAAATTATGTATCATCACTTCGTAAACAAGGTTATGAAGTGTATGCCTATGAATCAAAGGCCGATGCAATGCTCGCTTTTGAAACCAGACTGCCTGATCTCGCAATTCTTGATGTCGGCCTTGGGCACGAACCGGAAGGTGGTTTTGAGCTTTGTCGATATTTGCGGGCACGCTCTGCGTCGTTACCGATTATATTTTTGACCGCTCTTGATAGTGAGTTTGATACGATTTCAGGCCTTAGATTAGGAGCAGATGATTACCTAACTAAGGACATCAGTTTGACACAGATTATGGCCAGAATTTCTGCCCTTTTTAGACGTGTCGATGCGTTACAAAAAAATATGGCGATTGCAGAGGAGTTTGTCGAAGTAGGAGAGTTGAAGTTAGACATAAACCGTTTTACCGCTCATTGGGATGGTAAACCTCTCGATGTGACATTAACCGAGTTTTGGATTCTAAATGCTTTAGCCAAACATCCTGGCCACGTTAAAACTCGTGAGCAATTAATGGAAGCTGCGAAGGCTGTGGTCGATGACAGTACCGTTACCTCTCATATTAAGCGAGTGCGCAAAAAAATTATAGCGTTGCAACCTGAGTTCGATAAAATTGAAACCGTCTATGGCATGGGTTACCGGTGGAAGCCTTAGGTTCGGTTTCTGTTTTATGAGTATTCAAAGATTAATTAATCCTTACTATTGGCGGTTAAGTAAAAAATTTCTGGCCATTATTCTTCTGATATTGTTAATTCCTATCGCTTCAATTGGACTACTGAGCGAAATGGAAAAAACATTAGAGTCGAGCGTGAAGAAGAACCTACTACTGTCTTCACAATTAATTGGCGGACAGTTTAAGGAGCAAAAGCTCGCTTTCGATGAAAGTTTACTACCAGACCCACAAAACTATTTTGCAAAAGAACTATTTGTTTTTCCTCTGAGTGAAGCCTTTGAACTTGATGGTTTACTTGCTGACTGGAGCGAATACAAAATACATCGGCAGACTTTTTCTGGGCCTAGCGCCAATTTTTCGATGCAGCTTGCTCGAAAGGAACGTCACTTTTTTGTTTCCTTGAAGGTTGATGATAAGTTGCCCATTTATATGAATATGAATAGCCAATATGTGGCGGACCAATTTGAAATAGAATTTAAAACGTCCCAGTCAAACTATCAACGAATTCTATTGTCCGCTAGTGGCGCTGGCCTGTTTCCGGTTATGAGTTACGATAACGGAATCCAAAAAAATGATTGGCGATACAAAGCGTATTGGAGGCTTACCGCCAATGGGTATAATATTGAAATTAAGTTTCCATCCGGAATAAAACCTAGAGAAATACGTGTAACGCACAATAACGTAGATAGTGAAAAAAAACAGAAATTTAGTGAGAGGTATTCTTCGACTCGCTACGAATTTAATCCTATTGTATGGCCATCAATAAAACTGGTTCAACACTTGGAAAATATTCAGCTTTCGCCGTCACAACGTGTCTGGCTGCTTGATAATCAAGGGCGGGTTTTAGCTAGTAATGGTCGTATTGACAATGAACAAGTTGCTTACAGTAGTTCTCCGCTTTTTAATTGGATATTGGCAAGTCAAACTGAGTTAGATATTGACCCAAGGGAGAATGTATTGCAACTTGATGACGAGTCTATCTATCAGGCATTAAAGGGAAAGGCGACATCAAAAATTGAAAACGTGAGAGACTCTGATATATCACTGGCAATTGCTACCTTTCCGATCATTATCAATGAGCAAATTGTCGGAGTGGTTTTACTTGAAGAAAATATTGCTAAAGTGCAAATCCTGCAAAGAAAAACCCTAATAAGAATGTTTCTAATAATCCTAAGTGTCTTTTTACTTGTTATGTGGATTATCTTTTGGTACGTGTCGAGAATGGTTAATAGAATTACCCGTCTTAATCAGTCCATTGAAGCCTCTGTTGACTCGCAAGGGCGAATCAATAAACCTTTGGAGTTAGAGGTGGAGGAGGGAGATGAAATTGATGAGTTAACCAGAGCATTTTCACAAATGGGGACTCGGCTCTTTGAGTACAATGACCACCTGGAAAAGCTAGCGTCGCGCCTTTCTCACGAGTTAAGAACGCCGATAGCAATTGTACGTTCCTCGTTGGACAACTTGCTAATCAATTGTGAGGACGGTGAGGAAAAGAAAACCATTGAACGAGCGCTTTCCGGTAGTCGAAGGCTTGGCGAAATCATAACTCGTATGCGCCGAGCCTCGGGAGTAAAACAGGCAATGCAAAGCGCTGATACTGAGTCAATTGAAATCGTGAACTTTGTCGGTTTATTAGTTGATGGATATAGAAATTCGTTTGTCGGGTTTAACTTTGTTTTTGATTCAAAAATTTCAACCTCAACTATTTCTTTGTCCGCCGACCTGTTCACTGAAATGCTCGATAAACTTATTTCGAACGCAATGGATTTTTGTTGCGACAACGGAAAAATTACTATTTCGTTATCAAAAGAAAGGGGCAAGTTACGGTTGGTTGTTGGTAATGAAGGTCCGATGATTGAGAAGAAAAACTTGAAGAGGATTTTTCATTCTTTAGTTTCCATCCGTTCGACCACGCAGAGCACAGGGACCAATCTTGGTTTGGGGCTTTATGTTGTTCGATTGATTGCTGAGTTTCATGGTGCTTCGGCAAAGGCGAGAAACAAAGCCGACCAAAGTGGCGTAGATATTTTGATCGACTTCAGCTTAAAAGAATTAGCTAGTTAGTTTTCGTTTGAAATGCATGATGTAATTTACGTCTACGCCATCCGCTAACTTATAAGTCTTTGAAAGCGGGTTATAATGCATTCCAATGATATTCTTGAGTTCTAACTGGTTAGCTCTTGACCACTGACTGATTTCCGAGGGTTTTATAAATTTACTATATTGATGGGTTCCCTTTGGAAGCATGTTAAGTAGGTATTCCGCACCTACAATAGCAAACGCGAATGCTTTTGCTGTTCTGTTTATGGTCGAAAAAAAGACATCTCCGCCCGGTTTAACCAGTTGTGAACAGGCTTGTATTACGGAACTTGGATCAGGGACATGTTCGAGCATTTCCATGCAAGTTACGACATCAAATTCTCCTGGTTTTTGTAATGCAAGTTCCTCTGCTGTACTTTTAATATAATTGACGGTTTGTCCAGACTCTAATTGGTGTAGCTTAGCAACCGACAATGGCGCTTCCCCCATATCGATACCGGTTACATTAGCTCCCATTCTCGACAAAGAATCTGCCAGTATTCCACCGCCACAACCGACATCGACAATAGTTTTGTCTTTTAAGCCCTGAGCGTTGTCTTGAATATAGTTTAATCTTAATGGGTTTATTTGGTGCAGCGGCTTAAATTCGCTATCCAAATCCCACCAACGAGATGCTAGGTCTGAGAATTTTTTAATTTCAGCATGGTCAACATTCTGAGAGATCGTCATTTGTTGGAGCCTTCTATTTTGGTTTTCCACTGATTAGCTTTTTTTATTAATGAACGAGAATCTATGCTTGTGAGTTCGCGGTCATTTAACAGTTGTTTTCCTGCAACCCAAACATGCTTTATCTGTTCTCGTGATGCTGCATAGGCTATCTGAGATACTGGGTTATATACGGGAGTGGTTTCTATTTGGTTTAAGTCAATAGCAATAAGGTCGGCCTGTTTACCAATTTCGATTGAGCCGAGGTTGCTGTCGAGGCCTAACGCTTTCGCTCCTCCCATAGTCGCACTATAGAGCGCTTGGTAGGCGGGGAAAGCCTCAGCATTACCTGTGTGCACTTTGGCTAGTAGTGCGGCTGATTGAAGCTCTGCGAGCATATCTAAGTCATTATTACTCGCACTACCGTCGCTACCAATGGCTATGTTAACCCCTGCATCGACTAGTTTTTGAGTTGGGCAAATTCCACTGGCGAGTTTCATATTTGACTGCGGACAATGGATAACATGGCAGCCAGACTCAGCAAGCCAAGTTATTTCTTGGTCGTTCAGCTCAGTCATGTGCACTGCATTTAACTGCGGATTGAGTAAACCAATCTCTTTCAATTCTTCTACTGGCCGTATTCCATTTAACTTGAGGTATTGCGAGGTTTCCTCAATGGTTTCGTGTAAATGAATATGAATATTCATAGAAAGCTCAAAGCTAATTGTATTTAGGCGTTCTAATGTAGCTTTGCTTACCGTATAGGGCGCGTGGGGCGCAAAGCTAAAGGACAGTTTTTCATCGTGCTTAAATTGGTCAAATACCGCTAAACCCTTGCTGATACACTCGTCGGCATTTCTTGCCCAAACGGTTTCACTATCTACAACCATTAAGCCAATATTCGCTCTTATACCGCATTTTTGAACAGCCTTCGCAATTTGATCAGGCATAAAGTACATATCCTGAAAACAGGTGGTGCCACTTCGAAGCATTTCTGCAATGGCTAACTGCGTTCCTAGCTGGACGAAATCATCATCAACAAATTTTGCTTCACAGGGCCAAATAGCGGTTTCGAGCCATACATGTAACGAAAGGTCATCCGAGTAACCTTTTAACAGGTTCATCGCTGCATGAGTATGAGCGTTTATGAATCCGGGCATTACCGCCATACCCTCTAAATCGATGACTTCTAATTCAGGGTATTTATTTTGAGCCAGCTGGCTAGCAAGAACGTCAATGATTTCTTCGTTTCTGATAACCACGGATTGCTCTTCTAGCCACATTGGGCTTTCTGGGAATTTATCTGAAAGCGGAGCATCCAGCATAGGAATAAGCCAGCTGGATTTGATGATATAGCCGGTTTGATGCTGGACGGAGTTTTTTGAACGCGAAAAGGTCATCACTAAATTTATGAGTAGGTGTTTGTATTACCTCGCATTCTACCTTTAAATCATTGACGCAAAAAGGGCTAATGCAACTCATGTCGAGTAAAAGCGAGGTAAAAAAGCGAGGTAAAAACGAAACTTGCGCCCACCGGTTACTTGTTGTCGTAGGAGAATGCAGGTTGGTCGAGGCAGGTTCTTCGAGATAGGCCGTTGGTTATAGGCGTACTTATCGGTTTGGGTGTATAGCGATAATTCTAATATTTAGTTAGTTAGTTCAATAGAAGACATTATCAATGTCTGCGATTGAGCTAAATTAATTGGTAAGCGACTAGCAGGCTATTTGCTAATCTAACGGCGAATATCATCAATGTTTATGTATTGTGGGTATTCGATTAATTTTTGACCAATACTGGTTAAAGTTTGGACAGTTTTAACGGCTAAGTTTTAGCTCTTGAGTGTTATTTGCTATGGTTTCAAACAAACTCCAAATCTACTGAAATAGTGCTGCAACTTAAGCATGGTTTTGTGGTATCATTTGCGGCCGAAAATTGCGTTCTAAATTGTATTAAAAAGAACCCAATCTTGCTATTCGTTTAGTGTTATTAAAACCACGGTCGCTATTGTGATTTGATGGGATAAACACGTATAAAATCAATAATATAAGGAAAGATGGCCGTTTATGGGTGAGTTTGCAAAAGAAGTTCTTCCGATTAACATTGAAGACGAGTTGAAGGTCTCTTATCTCGATTACGCGATGAGTGTTATTGTTGGGCGTGCTCTACCGGACGTTCGCGACGGCCTTAAGCCGGTTCATCGCCGCGTTTTATACGCAATGAATGTCCTTTCCAATGACTTCAATAAACCCTACAAAAAATCAGCTCGTGTAGTTGGTGATGTAATTGGTAAATACCATCCCCACGGAGATACGGCAGTCTATGACACCATAGTACGTATGGCACAGCCATTTTCGCTGCGTTATATGCTAGTTGATGGTCAAGGTAACTTTGGTTCTGTCGATGGTGATTCTCCGGCAGCTATGCGTTATACCGAAGTAAGAATGGATAAACTCGCTCATCAGTTATTGAGTGATTTGGATAAAGAAACCGTCGATTGGGACGAAAACTATGATGGTTCCGAAAGCGAGCCACAAGTCCTGCCTACTCGAGTACCGAACCTGCTGGTAAACGGTTCGTCTGGTATAGCGGTTGGTATGGCAACGAACATTCCCCCTCATAACATGAATGAAGTAATCGGTGCCTGCTTGGCTTTGATCGAAAACCCCGATCTAAACCTTGAGCAAATTATGGAATATATTCCAGGGCCAGATTTTCCTACTGAGGGCATTATTAACGGCAGAGCGGGAATTCTGCAAGCCTATCAAACCGGAAAGGGCCGCATTTATATACGAGCTCGTCATCATATTGAAACCGATGATAAGAACGGAAAAGAAAGTATTGTTGTAACCGAATTACCTTATCAAGTGAACAAAGCTCGACTAATTGAAAAAATTGCTGAGCTTGTAAAAGATAAAAAGATTGAAGGTGTGACCGGTTTAAGGGATGAGTCCGATAAAGACGGAATGCGAATGGTAATAGAACTTCGACGTGGAGAAAATGCGGAAGTTTTAATGAATAACCTTTATTCGCAGTCGCAAATGCAAACGGTATTCGGTATTAACATGGTTGCGTTAGAAAACCGCCAGCCGAAGCTCTTTACGCTTAAAGAAATGCTAGAGGCATTTATTAAACATCGTAAAGAAGTTGTTATACGAAGAACCATTTTCGATTTACGCAAAGCGCGAGAAAAAGCCCATGTTTTAGAGGGGTTAGCTTTAGCTCTTGCCAATATTGACGAGGTTATTGAACTAATACGAAACGCTGCGAGCCCGTCTGAAGCAAAAGAGAAGTTAGTTGCTAGAGGCTGGGATGCGTCAGCTATTCTAGCCATGTTGGATAGCGCAGGCTCAGACGCTTGTCGACCTGACGATCTAGAAGAACAATACGGTCTACTTGATGGTAAATATCACCTTTCTCCAGTGCAAGCCCAGGCTATTTTGGATCTTAAGCTTCATAAGCTTACTGGTTTAGAACACGAGAAAATCATCAATGATTACAAAGGGTTAATTGAGTTAATTGCGGAACTTTTAAAAGTGCTAAATAGCGTAGAGCGCTTGATGGAAGTGATTACTGAAGAATTAGTGGAAGTGAGAGATAGCTTCGGCGATGAGAGACGCACTGAGATTACTAATAGCTCAGCCGATTTATTGATTGAAGATCTAATTCCAGAAGAAGATGTGGTGGTAACACTCTCCCATGAAGGGTATGTCAAATACCAACCGCTTGCTTTGTATGAAGCGCAGCGTCGAGGTGGTAAAGGTAAATCAGCTACCAAAATGAAAGAAGAAGACTTTATAGAAAAACTTCTGGTCGTTTCGACCCATGCAACTATCTTATGTTTCTCAAGCGTTGGTAAAGTTTATTGGTTAAGAACGTTTGAACTGCCGCTAGCTAGCCGAGGTGCGCGTGGTAAACCGATTGTTAACATTTTGCCACTGGAAGAAGGCGAGCGAATTACTAGTATTTTGCAGGTAAAAGAATACAAAGAGGATGAATATGTGTTTATGGCGACCGCTAATGGTACCGTAAAGAAAACATCACTCGAACAATTTTCGCGCCCTAGAGCTAATGGCATAATCGCATTACGTTTAGACGAGGGAGATTCGCTGATAGGAACGGTAGTGACCGACGGAAATGACGATTTGATGTTGTTTAGTGACGCCGGAAAAGTTATTCGTTTCCATGAACAAAACGTTAGACAAATGGGACGGACTGCTAGAGGTGTTAGAGGGATCAGAATCACCGAGGAACAGCAAGTAATTGCTCTTGTTAGAGCTGACGATGACAGCCAGATATTGACTGTAACCGAAAATGGTTATGGAAAACGTACTAATATGACCGAACATCCAGTGCGAGGTCGTGGTGGTCAAGGTGTTATTTCAATTACCTTGAGTGAGAGAAATGGTAAAGCGATCAGTGCTGTAAGAGTAAGAGATGGCGACGAAATAATGCTGATTAGTAAAGGTGGAACATTAGTTAGAACGCGAGTTGATGAAATTCGAATTATGGGACGAAATACTCAAGGGGTTCGCTTAATTCGCCTTCAAGAAGATGAGACGTTGGTCGGTCTGCAAAGAATCGATGAGCTTGAAACAGACGAAGATGAATCTGTCGATGCAGAGTCAGAGCCAAGTTCACCATCAGATGAAGCTGGTGAAAGTGCGAGCGGTGCTCAACAGTCAGAAGATAACGATACCGAAGAATAGGATAGTTAACGTGAACCAGCCCACGCATAATTTTTGTGCCGGTCCGGCAGCTTTGCCGCAAGCGGTATTGAAAAAAGCTCAATCTGAGCTGCTTAATTGGAATGGCCTCGGCGTATCGGTAATGGAAATTAGCCATCGCTCGGCTGAGTTTCAAGCATTAGCGGAGCAGGCGGAAGCTAATTTTCGCGAGTTATTAGGCATTAGTGATGAGTATGCAGTGTTATTCTTGCATGGTGGGGCGACGCTGCAGTTTTCTAATATTCCGATGACACTGTTAGCGCCGGGGTCTAAAGCTGAATACCTATGTAATGGCGTTTGGTCGAGCAAAGCTGCTAAAGAAGCCGCTAGATATGGAACCATCAGAGCGGTTGATATGCTCAATATCGATGAACAGGGAAACCGGTCGCTAAAGGACTTTTCTGAGGTTACTCGCCCGTCAAATCCTGTGTATACCCATTTTACGCCGAATGAAACCATTGAAGGGCTGCGTTACGCACGCGTGCCGGAAACTTCGGGTCCAGTAATTGCCGATTTGTCATCCTGTATTTTGAGTGAACAGATTGACATCAATGAATATGATTTAATTTATGCGGGAGCGCAAAAAAACATTGGTCCGGCGGGAATGACTATCGTTGTTGTTCGTAAGGATTTATTTGAACAAATGCACTTTGAGCGCTCACCTTCGGTTTTTAATTATCAACGCCAAGCTGAACAAGGCTCAATGATTAATACCCCTGCAACTTATTCTTGGTATTTAGCTAGTCTAGTATTTGAGTGGTTAAAGGAGCAAGGAGGCGTGTCAGCCATGGAATCCCTAGCGATTGAAAAATCTGACTTGCTTTATCAATGTGTTGATGAAGATGATTTTTATCGAAACCCAATTGCCAGAAAAGACCGCTCTAGAATGAACATTCCTTTTATCTTAAAGGACGAAGCTCTTAATGAGCGTTTTCTTAATGAAGCAAAGCAGGCGGGACTCGTTGGGCTTAAGGGCCACCGAAGCGTAGGCGGTATGAGGGCTAGTTTATACAATGCTATTCCGGTTGACGGGGTTTTAGCATTAAACTCCTTTATGCGTGCCTTTAAAACTCGGTACGGTTAGATTCGCCATATTGTTTAACAATACCGTAAATCCGTTATTCTAAATATCAAAATAATTGTTGTCGGCTCGGCGAATTGAAGATCTGACCGGCAACATCATAGTACTTAATGCAGGTGAAAAAATGTCTTGTGATTATATAGAGTTAGCCAATCCGGGCGTACAAAAGCTACATCCTTACCAAGCGGGTAAACCCGTTAGCGAGCTTGAAAGGGAGTTAGGCATAACTAATATTGTTAAGCTAGCGAGCAATGAAAATCCCATCGGTATGAGCGGTTTAGTTAGAAAAGCGCTAGAGAAGGAATATGTCGATGGCTGTCGTTATCCTGATGCGAATGGTCACTATTTAAAAGCCGCCTTGAGTGAAAAGTTGGCTGTATTGCCTTCTCAAATTACGCTAGGGAATGGTTCGAACGATGTTTTGGAGATGATCGCAAAGGTTTACGTGCAAAGTCACCATGAAGTTATTTTTTCGGAGCATGCGTTCTGTGTTTATCCAATTGTTGCACAATCGTTAGGAGCTAAACTAGTCGAGGTCCCAGCTAAAGATTACGGTAACGATTTAGATGCGATATTGGCGGCGATTACTGAAAAAACTAAAATGATCTTTATTGCCAATCCAAATAACCCAACCGGTACATGGTTAGGTGCGGAACCTTTAAAGAGTTTTATACAGAAAGTTCCCCAAAATGTAATTGTAGTGGTTGATGAGGCCTATACAGAATATGTTACCGATGGCTCTATTCCTAACACGATTGAATGGTTATCTGAGTTTGATAACTTAGTGGTTACTCGAACCTATTCTAAAGCCTATGGTTTAGCTGCATTGAGGTTAGGTTACGCGGTATCCAGCGAAGCAATCTGTGGTCTTATGAACCGTTTGCGGCAGCCGTTTAATGTCAACAGCTTTGCCTTAGCGGCAGGTATTGCCGTCATGGAAGATCATGCCTATTTACAGAAAGCAATTGAAGTTAATAAAAGTGGTATGCAACAGCTTGTTTCAAATTGTGAGTCTTTAGGGCTTTCGTATATACCTTCTGCAGGTAATTTCTTAACCGTTGATATGGGTCAAAATGCAATGCCCATTTACGAAAAGTTATTGCGAAAAGGTGTGATCGTTCGGCCTGTTGCAAATTACAATATGCCAAATCACTTGAGAATAAGTATTGGGTTGGAACTAGAGAACCAAAAATATATCGACTCTATTAATACAATTCTATAATCGCTTTACGCTACTTTATCCTATGAAACTATTGCATTAAGAGTTTTGGTCGCAATGAAAAACATTATTACCATAGACGGTCCTTCTGGTGCGGGAAAAGGGACTATTACCCAGTTGGTTGCCGAGCGTTTAGGTTGGCATATATTGGATAGCGGGGCACTTTATCGCATATTGGGTGTGGCTGCGAAAAACCAAGGATTGCTGCTGTCAGATACTATCGATACCGATGTAGCTGATCAAGTCACTCATTTAGCAAGACACCTGGATGTCGAGTTTCAATTAAATACTACTAACGGTGAGGTTGAACCCTACCTCTCTGGACAAAATTTAGCGAAGGAGATTAGAACCGATGAGGCAGGCCAAGCGGCGTCTCAAGTGGCCGCTATTCCTTCGGTAAGGGATGCGCTTTTGGCGCGTCAACGAGATTTTTACCAGCAACCTGGATTGGTTGCTGATGGCCGCGATATGGGTACTATCGTATTTGACGACGCGCCAGTTAAAATTTTTCTGACCGCAAGTGCCGAATGTCGAGCTGAAAGACGTTATCAACAGTTGATAAATAAAGGGGTTGGTGCTAATATGCGCGCGCTTTTGAAGAGCATACAAGCTCGCGATGAGCGAGATCGAACGCGTTCTGTGGCCCCTTTGGTACCCGCAGTTGACGCTTTTGTTGTTGATAGTTCTTCACTTGATATACAACAAGTATTGAGTCAAGTTCTTGTTTATATTGAAAAAAAGCTCCCAGGCAATCATCTAGACTAAGTCGAAACGTTAATCGTTTTTCTGGTCTAAATTTTGTCTAAAGACATAGAGGCCGGAAAGTGAGGATTTGCCTCCTTAAACCCTTTTTGTCCCAAAAATATCAAATTTTTTGCTAATTAATGGATTAATTGGCTTTTATTAATAATCCCGAAATAACCGGACGTTTTTTTGGAGTTTGTAACTACGCATCAATTAGTGTTCTTTTGCTAATGATGTATTTTAGGTAAATAGAGATGAGCGAGAATTTCGCAGAGTTATTTGAACAGAGTATTAAAGAAACTGAAATGCGCCCAGGTGCGATTGTATCAGGAACCGTTGTTGCTATTGATAGCGAAACTGTCACTGTTAATGCTGGACTTAAGTCTGAAGGCGTTATTTCAATTAGTCAGTTTTTAAATGAGAAAGGTGAAGTTGAAGTTGAAATCGGTGATGCTGTTGATGTTGCACTTGACGCGATTGAAGATGGTTACGGTACAACTCAATTATCACGCGAAAAAGCTAAGCGTTTTGCTACTTGGGTTGAGTTGGAAAAAGCCTGTGAAGCTGCTGAAACGGTTATCGGTGTTATCACTGGAAAAGTTAAAGGTGGATTCACTGTTGAGATTAAGGACGTTCGTGCGTTCCTTCCAGGCTCATTAGTTGATGTTCGCCCTGTTCGCGACACCGCGCATCTTGAAGGTAAAGACCTAGAATTTAAAGTTATCAAACTTGACCAAAAGCGTAACAACGTTGTTGTTTCTCGTCGAAGCGTTATTGAAGCTGAAAACTCAGCGGAGCGTGAAGAGTTACTAGAAAAACTAGAAGAAGGCGCAGTAGCTAAAGGTATCGTTAAGAACCTTACTGATTACGGAGCGTTTGTTGACCTAGGTGGCGTTGACGGATTACTGCATATCACTGATATGGCGTGGAAACGTGTTAAGCACCCATCTGAAGTTGTACAGGTTGGTGATGAGATTGATGTTAAAGTACTTAAATATGACCGTGAGCGTTCACGTGTATCATTAGGTATTAAGCAGTTAGGTGAAGATCCTTGGGCTGACCTAAACCGTCGTTACCCAGAGGGAGCACGTTTATTTGGTCGTGTTACTAACTTAACTGATTACGGTTGTTTCGTTGAAATTGAAGAAGGCGTTGAAGGTCTTGTTCATGTTTCTGAGATGGATTGGACTAACAAAAACATTCACCCAAGCAAAGTTGTTAACTTAGGTGACGAAGTTGAAGTTATGGTTCTTGATATCGACGAAGAACGTCGTCGAATTTCTCTAGGTCTTAAGCAGTGTATTGCTAACCCATGGAGCGAATTCGCTGGTAAATACAACAAGAACGATAAAGTTACTGGTAATATTAAGTCGATTACAGACTTCGGTATCTTTATTGGTCTAGAAGGCGGAATTGACGGACTTGTTCACTTATCTGACATTTCTTGGTCACTAACTGGTGAAGAAGCAGTTAGAGATTTCAATAAAGGTGACGAAGTTGAAGCGGTTGTTCTTTCTGTTGATGCAGAGAGAGAGAGAATTTCTCTTGGAATTAAACAAGTTGAATCTGACCCGTTTGCTCAGTTTATCGCTGAAAATGCAAAAGGCACAATTGTTACTGGTACAGTAATCAGTGTTGACGCGAAAGGTGCACGTATCTCTCTAGGTGAAAATATAGAAGGATACTTGAGAGCGGCTGAGATTAGTGAAGAACGTGTTGATGACGCTGCTAAGCATTTCAAAGAGGGTGATACTGTAGAAGCTAAGTTTACTGCCGTAGACAAGAAAAATCGTGGTATCACATTGTCTATTAAAGCGAAGTACAAGCAAGAAGAAGCTGAAGCTGTTGCAGAGTTTAGCAAAGACGAAGATTCAAATGCACCAGCGACTCTAGGTGATTTGTTGAAAGAGCAGTTAGACCAAGAATAATAGCTTCATGCAAATTTGAAACTAAAACTCTTAGTTTAAGCTTAAAAAATGTCCTTAATCTATTGATTTTGGACATTTTTTTTTGCTTTTTATAATTAAATTGACTAAGGTATCAAGTAAGGTTTATTGGCTTTTAAAACGTGTAAAGGAAAGGCTTAATGACAAAGTCTGAGTTGATCGAAAAACTAGCGGCGCGTCAAACACAGTTGTCGCTAAAAGATGTAGAGCTTGTAGTAAAGAGCTTGCTAGAGCATATGGCTCAATCACTCGCGCAGGGCGAGAGAATCGAAATACGTGGTTTTGGAAGTTTTTCGCTGCATTATCGCGCCCCTAGAGTAGGACGTAACCCGAAAACGGGTCAGTCTGTTGAACTTGAAGGAAAATATGTTCCTCACTTTAAGCCAGGTAAAGAGTTGAGAGATCGTGTTAATGCTAGTATTCAAGATGACTAACTAGTGCATTGTAATTAAAGTATTTGAAAGGCTTATCCTCGGATAAGCCTTTTTTTATGGGAAGCTGAGTGATTAGCAAATAGACGGAGAAGCTTCGTTTTTCCTTGGGCTTCGCCTTAGACTAGTTTAGAATTACTCAACTTTATCGGCACATATCTAGATTGCCGAATACTTGAAAAGGCGTTCTATGAAGAATTTTATTTTATTTCTCTTAGTACTTGTAATCGCATCGGTTTCTGCACTTTTTTTCGCCCAGAATGATTCGTTAGTCGAAATACGTTATTTTGGCGGCGTTATAAGCTGGCAAATGAACTGGGTGCTGGTCGCATTTCTTTGTTTTGGGTTTTTATTTGGAGCATTTTCCTTTTCGGCAAGCCTATTTACGACCAAAATGAAGCTCGCTCATGCCAAACGAAAACTTGCGGATTGTGAGAGAGAGTTAGCAAACTTGAGAACACTTCCTGTAAGTGACAAATACTAAGTTTACAATGTATCTTCAATCTTACTTGGTCATTAACGAAAATTGGACTAACTGCTGTAAATGAATGAGTTGATTTTCATATTTGTCTTTTTATTGCCGATTGCCTGGTATTTCGGGTTTCGCAATGGAAAAAATAGGGAGAAAGAGAGGTCTTCAGGCAATAAAGCTGGATTCTCTCGAACCTATTTTACCGGCTTAAACTATTTACTAAATGAAGAGTCAGATAAGGCAATTGACACCTTTGTTAGTATGTTAGAGGTAGACAGCGAAACCGTTGAAACTCATCTTGCTCTAGGGAGTCTATTTCGGAAAAGAGGGGAGGTCGACAGAGCAATTCGTATTCATCAAAACCTAATTGCTAGGCCCTCTTTATCTTCCTCAAATCGAAAATCAGCTTTATTGCAGTTGGGTTACGATTATATGAGTGCAGGGCTGCTTGATCGCGCTGAAAATATTTTTAAGGAGCTGATAACCGTTCCCAACCACAAAGCAGCAAGCCTCAGCCAACTTTTAATCATTTATCAGCAGACCAAAGACTGGGAAAAAGCGATTGGTGTTGCTGATAAAATAGAGAAAAAAGATAACAGTACTCGCGCTGAAATTTCGCATTTTTATTGTGAGTTGGCAGATGAGGCTTTGGCTAGTAAAGCTTATCGTGAAGCGCTTGGCTTTTTGAAAAAGGCGTTTCAAGTCGATTCAAACAATGTAAGAGCAACCCTAATAAGTGCACGAATACACTTCTCCAAGAAGCGATATAAACACGCCGTTAAATGTTATAAAGACCTAATACGCCAAGATCTCGCTTTCTTGCCAGAAGCCATGGATAGTCTAATCGATTGCTTTGCTGCACTTAATGACCAAAAAGGCCTAATTTATTTTCTGCAGGATGCTATTCAAAAGGGCGCGGGGATTAGTGCAATTCTAGCTTATTCGGATATTCTGCAAACAACTAATGGTGATAGGGAAGCCGCTGATTTTATTGCAAGTCAAATGAATCAGCATCCGTCCGTAAAAGGATTATTAAGGTTAATTGATTTACATATAAAACACGCACCAGACAGCGGAAAACAAAGTTTGTCTATGTTAAGAAATGTGGTAACTAAATTAATAAAAAATAAACCGGTTTATCATTGTCATCATTGCGGTTTTGATTCCAAGACCTTATTTTGGCAGTGCCCTAGTTGCAAGCACTGGGGAGTTGTTAAGCCGATTACAGGAATTGAGGGCGAGTAATAGCTTTACTTTCGGCATTATTTCTATTGTTACCGATTATTACTCATTGAGCCAGAATTAGAGAACTCCCAAAGGATAAATATTATGAGCAACGGATTATCAGTTGATGCGTCTAAAGCAATTATTGTCGCTTTAGATTTTGATGATAAGAGTAAAGCGAATGAGCTAGTTAGCAAGCTGGATCCTAAACTTTGTCGTTTAAAGGTAGGAAAGGAAATGTTTACAATGTTTGGCCCTGAGTGGGTTAAACAGTTGGTATCAATGGGGTTCGATGTCTTTCTTGATTTGAAATTCCATGATATTCCCAATACAGTTGCTAAAGCGTGTGCCGCGGCAGCAAGACTAGGCGTGTGGATGATTAATGTGCATGCGTCAGGTGGAGCAAGCATGATGAAGGCTGCTAGGGAAGCCATAGAGCCATATGGTGAGAAAAGGCCGCTGATAACGGCCGTTACAATTCTGACAAGTATGGATGAGCAAGGGTATAGTGATTTAGGTTACCAAAAAACGATTAGCGAGCAAGTACTACACTTTGCTGAACTTGCTAAGCGCAGTGGAATGGACGGAGTGGTTTGTTCGGCTTTAGAAGCCGAGTTACTTTCACAGAAGTTAGGAAAAGACTTTAAACTAGTGACGCCAGGCATTCGTCCGGAAGGTTCCGCCGTAGGTGATCAATCCAGAATAATGACCCCGGCAAAAGCCATTAAAGCCGGCGCAAGCTTCCTTGTTATCGGTCGACCTATTACTCAGGCCTCAGATCCCCTTGAGCGTTTGTGCGATATCTCTGAAAGTATTGCCGTCCTCTAGTAAAGAAAAATAGACAGAGTTATGATGATTTTACTCATTGATTAGTTGTTATACATCGACTTAATCAACGGGTTTATATTAAGGAAAATTCTATACTCACAAGGAGAGTCATCATGAAAACAATTATAACGGTAGTAGCACTTGCATTTTTATCAATTACAGGAACTCAACAAGTTTTAGCTAAGTCCACTAATACCGAGCTTCAACCAACCATTAAAGTCGCTAAAGTTCAGAACAAAACAGTTAATTTGAACAAGGCGGATGCTAAGCAGTTAGCGTTAGTTTTAAAAGGCGTTGGGATTAGCAAAGCAAAATCGATAGTTGCTTATAGAAAAAAACATGGCAGCTTCAAAGCGATTGAGGAATTAGCTAGCGTTAAAGGCATCGGTGTTGCTACAGTAGCAAAAAACTTTAAGCGCATTACCCTAAAATAAAATTCTTGAGTGCGAAATATTATCAATTTTTAGGGTAGAAACACATACCAGCGATAAAATTAGCTGGTATGTCGTTTAAATTGGTTAGAACTAGCTATTGCAGCTTTCTAGTAATTATCTTTAATTTCTTAACGACGTAAAGAATTAGCACATAAATTAGCGCTGATACTGCGCCATAGCTATGCGCTTCTTCGACCACATTTGCCCCGATTAGTTGTTCGGTTGCTTGGTTGATTTGCCAAAACAACTCGACAAATAGCTTTCCGCCTATGACCACCAAAATGGCTGCGTTAAGTCGTTTCGATGACGACCAGGAAAGTAGCGCCCCACCAACTAAATAGCCGTGAAGGGCCCCGGAGAGGCCGACATACCAGGCTAAGTTCATAGTAAGGTGCATAAGTACAACATTAACCAAACAGCAAAATAGCAAAAGTGATGTCCGCTGAGTTTTTGACAGTACCGGTTGTAAAAACAAATCCATCAACCAAAGGCCTGTAATGTTTAGTAGCCAATGGTTCCAGTTGCTATGGCACAAGTTTGCAGTCATTAGGCGCCAGAGCTGACCCGAGGAGACTTCGTTAGATTGGTAGCGTAACCATTCAGATGAAGTTGGTTCCAGCACCATTATGAGCAGCGTTATCACAGTAAACGAGATAGGCAACAAGTTCTCAGCTGCTTTTGCTCTTAATTGCATGTTGGTTAATTTCATTTAGGCTGGGGGTTGCGATTGAAGGTTACTGTACCTTGGAAGTGAACTCATAACAACTCAAATTGGAGCAGCATATAATACTTAAGCATATCGGTTAAAATAAAAATAATTAGTTAATTGGAATAACAAAGGGGCTGGAAAATAACTGCGCTATTTTCAAAGGTATTGAAACTATTTTTAACGGTGCTAATTCACCAGGCGAAAAAAAAGCCTCTAAAGAGGCTTTTTAGACTTGTTCCCAAGCCATATATTTGGCTCCCCCTCCCCGACTCGAACGGGGGACCTGCGGATTAACAGTCCGTCGCTCTAACCAACTGAGCTAAGGGGGAACAGCACCCTCTGTAAGAGGGAGCGCTATAATAGTGGATGATTATGAGCCGGTCAACTCTGATTTTCCATTTTTAGAACTTTTTTTTGATCTTTTTTATTTGCTGAATAAATCCAGCTAGTTATTGGTTGAAAATTGTTCAAACTGTGTCAAATTCCGCGCCAAGCAAGCCTATTGAGCGACTTGCTTTAATCGAGCAATTGCATCGACCAACGTATCCATTGAAGCGGCGTAAGATAATCTTAGGTGACCGTTTGCGCCAAAAGCACTTCCGGGTACTAACGCTAGCCCAACTTTTTCGATTAAATATTCGGCAAATTCTGAATCGTCTATACAACCACATTTCTTTAATAAGGTTGAAACATCAGGAAATGCGTAAAAGGTTCCATCGCTTTCTAAGCAATTAACACCGGGTATCTTGTTGAGCTCACTAACAACATAATCGTGTCGAACTTTAAACTCGTTAAGCATTCCCTGTATGCAGCTTTGGTCTCCTGATAAGGCTGCTTCAGCTGCAGCTTGAGATGCCGCCGCAGGATTGGAGGTGCTTTGAGATTGAACCTTTTTCATTGCTTTTATCAATGCTGCCGGGCCCGCTGCGTAACCAATTCGCCATCCAGTCATGGCATAGGCTTTACTAACGCCATTTAGTACTATGCAACGTTCATAGAGTTCTGGGCAGGCGTTTAGAATATTAGCAAATGGCTCATCAGACCAAGATATATGCTCATACATATCATCTGTTGCGATCAGAATATCCGGATATTTGAGTAATACATCCGCTAGCTGAGCGAGCTCTTGTTTGCTATAGGCAACGCCAGTCGGGTTACTCGGGCTATTAATTACGAATAGTTTGGTGTTGTTAGTAATACTATTTTCTAATTGTTCGGGGGTTATCTTTAGATGATTTTCGATGGTTGTTTCGATAATTACCGGTTTTCCATCTGCAAGCAAGACCATATCGGGATAGGACACCCAATAGGGGGCAGGAATAATAACCTCGTCACCATCATTTAATAATGCTTGGCACAGGTTGAAAAAACTTTGTTTACCGCCAGATGAAACGAGTATTTGACCGAGTTCATAACGGAGGTTATTGTATCTCTCAAATTTTGAGATAATCGCTTTCTTAAGCGAAGGGGTGCCATCTACAGCTGTATATTTAGTTGCACCGTTCTTAATCGCAATAATAGCTGCGTCTTTTATAAATTCCGGTGTATCAAAGTCTGGTTCGCCCGTTCCTAAGCCAACAATATCTTTTCCTTGAGCCTTAAGCTCAGCCGCTTTAGCCGCTACAGCAAGTGTACTAGAAGGCTTTACTTTTTGAATTCGGTTAGACAGGTTTATTTTCACAAGATTGGTCCGTTAGGTATTGCAATGTTTGATGGCAATTGTACATCACACTGTTTAAAATGGTATAGATCCGATGTCTATAAGAGTCGAAATTGTCGAACCTTTTTTCGATGTCTCTCGTATGCTTTATTAACCAAATGGCTTTTCAATGAGTTCTCCATTCAGTCTTCAATCGAATTTTAAACCAGCCGGGGACCAACCCGAAGCGATTAAGCGCTTAATGGAGGGGCTTGACGACGGATTAAGTCATCAAACCTTATTGGGAGTAACGGGCTCAGGAAAGACATTTACCGTCGCAAATGTTATTCAGAATACCGGCAGGCCGACCATTATTTTGGCGCCAAATAAAACTTTGGCTGCTCAATTATACGGAGAAATGAAAGAATTCTTTCCTAACAATGCCGTCGAGTATTTTGTGTCCTACTATGATTATTATCAGCCCGAAGCTTACGTCGCAAGTAGTGATACCTTTATTGAAAAAGATGCATCGGTTAATGACCATATTGAGCAAATGAGGTTGTCAGCGACTCGCACATTATTGGAGCGTAAAGATGCCATTATTGTTGCCTCGGTCTCAGCAATTTACGGTTTAGGTGACCCAAAACAGTTTCATAGTATGGTGATGCACCTAAAAATCGGTGATGAGGTTAAACAGCGGGCGATTTTAGCGAAGTTAGCGGAACTACAGTTTACCCGTAACGATGTTGACCTACAGCGAGGAACTTATCGAGTTAGAGGGGATGTCATTGATGTCTTTCCCGCCGAGTCCGAGCGGTATGCCATTAGAATTGAGTTGTTTGATGATGAAGTCGACGGACTTAGAACATTTGATCCGTTAACCGGTGAAGTATTGAAAAAATTACAACGAATTACTCTGTACCCTAAGTCTCACTACGTTACGGCAAGACAGACTATTCTTGATGCAATTGAACAAATAAAACTGGAGTTGAAAGAGCGTTTAGAACAGCTCAAAGGTTTGAACAAATTAGTCGAATACCAGCGACTAGAACAACGCATCAAGTTTGACATTGAAATGATGCAAGAGCTTGGATACTGTTCAGGTATAGAAAACTACTCCCGATTTATCTCTGGACGGAAACCGGGCGAGCATCCGCCGACACTGTTTGATTACCTGCCGGCTGACGCATTGTTAGTTATTGATGAGTCTCATGTGATGGTTTCTCAAATAGGTGCAATGTATAAGGGCGATAGATCTCGCAAGGAAAATTTAGTGGAGTACGGGTTTAGGTTGCCTTCGGCGTTAGATAATCGTCCACTGAGGTTTGAAGAGTTTGAAAGGCTAGCACCGCAAACTATCTTTGTTTCCGCAACCCCTGCGAATTATGAAAAAGAAAATTCCGGCGCTATTATTGACCAGGTCGTTAGACCAACGGGGTTGCTTGACCCTGAGTTAGAGATTTTACCGGTATCGACACAGGTCGATGACTTATTATCTCAGGTTAATCAACGAGTGCTTAAACAAGAGCGAGTGCTAGTCACTACACTCACTAAACGAATGGCAGAAGATTTAACTGAATATTTAAATGAGCATGGCGCTCGTGCTAGATATTTGCACTCTGATATTGATACCGTCGAGCGAATGGAAATTATTCAAGACTTAAGACGCGGCTTGTTTGATGTTCTAATAGGTATCAATTTATTACGCGAAGGTTTGGACATGCCAGAGGTTTCGCTGGTGGCAATATTAGATGCTGATAAGGAAGGTTTCTTACGTTCAGAGCGTTCTTTGATTCAGACTATTGGGCGGGCAGCGAGAAATTTAAATGGTAAAGCGATTTTGTATGCTGACCGGATTACCGGATCAATGCGTAAAGCCATTGACGAGACGGATCGAAGAAGAGAAATCCAGCAGCAGTTTAATATCGAAAATAACATTACGCCTGCTGGGGTTAAAAAAGCAATCTCAGACGTGATGCAGACCGGTGAGAAATTCAGCGTATCAAACTTAAGTAAAGAGAGAAAAGTTGCCGAACAAGCGGCAAAATATAAGATTAAAACCCCAGCACAAGCATCTAAAACGATTAAACAGCTTGAACAAGCAATGTTCGAAGCGGCTAAGGACCTTGAGTTCGAAAAAGCAGCTAAACTTAGAGATGAAATAGGCTTTTTGCGGGATAACCTTTTTAAAGGGACTTAGGATCCAAAGAATTCAAAATAGAGCAGTATCGTTAACAAAATCTCAGAAGAATAAAATATATAAAAGGAGAGAGGAAAGTGGATATTAATAAAAAATTGGTTTTAACCGTCGCTATAGCTACGTTTATTCTAGTGACTGTTGGTTGCAGTGATTCAAAGAAAAACGATGAGCAGGAAGACAATGTCGTTAAACCGCAAGAAAAGGTTTCTCAGAAAGACCACAAACCATCAGAAACTGAAACACCAATCGAGAAGATAGAGAAAGAAAAAGGCTTATATAAAGCGTCAGTCGTTCCAGAGAACATGACTGTTGCGGAAAAGAAAAATCGCTTTCGAGCATTGTTAGTACCGGCAATTGACTCCGTATACACTAGACTTGAACGGCAATACGATGAGGTGGAGGCGTCAATTAAGAACGGAAATAATAAGCAAAAAATTGAAGCGCTAAAAATTAGCTATAAAGTCGACCCAGAAGCTGAAAATAGCAATGCTGCCTTGCTTATGGCTATAAAACCGCACCCCAAGAGTATTGCGTTGGCTCAAGCAGCAATGGAAAGTGCTTGGGGAACTTCTCGCTTTTTTACGAAAGCCAATAATATCTTTGGCGTATGGTCATTCGATAAAAACGAGCCGCGTATTGCTGCTTCGGAAAAGCGAGGGGATAAAACCATTTGGGTCAAGAAGTATGCTTCAATTGAGGAGTCGGTATCAGACTATTACCGAGTTTTAGGCCGTGGTTTTGCATTTGAAGAGTTTAGAAAGGCTAAAATGCTAAACCCAGATCCTTTTGTATTAGTGACCAAATTGGACAAATACTCCGAAAAGGGCGCTGAGTATGGCGAAGAACTGGCATCAATGATTAGGTTTAATAAGTTTCAGCAGTTTGATGACGGAAGCCTATCTAAAGACTAAAGACCACCAAATATATTGTTACGCGTTACCTTTATAGCGCGTTAATTTGCTGGCTTATTCTATATTTGCCAGTAAAATTAGTTTTTTATCTAGATTTGATATTAAACAAACTTTCTTACTGATTGAAATTTAAACAGAAAGATGTTCAAATGGGCGGATTGCTGAAAAATAAGATAGCCTGCGTTCATATCACAGTTTAATAGAGCGATAGCAAACAAAACTATAAAAATTCTAACTATAATAAAACGTCAGTTGATAGAACGGACCAAAAAACTATAAAGGGTTACAATAAAAATAATAGTGCATGAATTATAATAATCTTTCAAATTTAAAAAGCAAAAATGAGGAGTCGTCCACATCTATTGAGCCTACTGCTTTAACAGAGGCTTTGTGTTTATTGGACCCTGCGATTTGGCCTCAATGGAAAGCAACTAATAATCAGAGTGAAATTGCTTTTGAAGATGAGGATTTTCAGGAACTAGACCTTTCCGGGCTTGATTTTTCGAAGGTTCGGTTCATAAATTGCCACTTTAACCATTGTAAGTTCCAAAATACTAACTTTATCTCTGCAAACCTGCACAATTCAGAATTTATACATTGTGATTTTTTAGGCTCAAGTTTTATTGCCGCGGAATTAGATGGTACAGCGTTCCGAAAGTGTCAGCTAGAGCAAGTAAATTTCCTTACTGCGCAATTTAAGAAAACCATTATAGTTAATACAGATTTAAGCCATATAGATCTGCAAAGTATTGATTTAAGAGGAATTACCTTAGACGGTTGCGATTTACGTAAGCAAAACTTAGCCGGTAAGGACCTAAGCTACGCAAGTTTAAAGCGTGCCGACTTAAGAGGAGCGACACTTAGTAAGGCGATATTTAATCATGCAAACCTATCGTCAGCGTTACTAGCAGCTACTCATGTAGAAAAATGTCAGTTTAAGCACGCTAATTTAAGCGGGATCAACCTTTCAACATTAGATCTTTCACAGGCAAATCTTAATTCCGCTAATCTAACCGGTTGTAATTTAAGCGGCACAAACCTTTCCGAGGCTAACCTCACGAAAGCCAATATTACTAATACGATATTATTTAATATCAACTCTATTGGTTGGGATATAAGCGGAATTTTTTGTGAGTATGCTTATTGGGATCAGGACGCCACCACCAAAACTAGCTATTCTGAAAATGAATTCGAAAGAATGTATGCGGAATCGTTGACCATTGATCTTAAGTACGACTTTCGTTTAACCGCCAATGAAATAGCAACTCTACCAATACTAATAGAACATCTGCAAGCCTGTCATTGGGGCGTCTCGTTAAGACTTAAATCCGTTAAAGATGTTGCCGGTGGGGCGCTTGTGGAGTTAGTCGTTGATGAAGTTGGGCATTATTCAGTGAAAGAACTGGAAAACTCCTTAAAGGAGGAGTCAAGACGGATTCAAAATGCTCAATTGGCAATGCGCGCCGATAAAAATATGACAAAACAGCTGCGGGAAGCCGTTGCGGGCATTAAAGACAAGTTTTGGCCAAGGCTACTAGAGCTAGCGGCTGAATATGAAATAGATCAGGTTAGAAACTTCTGTGTTTTATTCATTGACCTGAAAGGTTTTACTCAGTGGAGTGATGTCACAATATCTGAACGACTTTCATTGTTTAGAGGACTACTAAAGCCGATTTTAGCTAAATGGAACGCTAGTTACCCTAATATGGAAGGTGACTCTCTCCGGGCAACCTTTAAAAATGCACGTTCAGCTGTTGAGTGCGCTTGGATGATAAGACACGTATTAGTCGCAGCAGAGTTTGAATTAAGGATAGGCATTGATTTAGGCGAGGTGACAATTGTTCATAATGAAGTCACTGAGCAGTCTGATTTAGAAGGTTCAGCAGTAAGCATGGCATCTAGATTAGAATCCATGGCTAGTTCTGGACAAATATACGTGTCAGAAAAAGTTAAACATTATGCCGAACAGCAAACGTCAAATTTCAAGTTCAAACCAGTAAAATCACAGCTGACCAAAAGTATTGGCACAAAGTTGGCTGGTGACTGGATTGAAGTTTATGACGTTGAAAAAGTTTAACCCGAACTAACCTGCTGCTTTCAAATACTCCCACTTCTAGTATCTTCGGCTAAACTTAACCAAGTGACTGTAGCCTTATTGTTTGTCAATGACACTTTCTCATGGAAAATTCATCGACTAATAAAATGATTTTTATTAGTCGTAGAGTGATCGCTTTGTTGTTTTTTAGGCTACCTTGTTTTGGTTTGACTATAATTACATGAGGTGCCGATACATGCGAATCCATTTTTTGATGCTAGAATTAACGCACGGCTTTTTGTTGGTTTACCGATCTGGATGTCTAATACATGCTTGTTGAAAAGGACATTGCGAGGGTTAGCGTTGGCAGTTTTGTTGTGTCTATAGCAAAACAAACCGGCAAGAATACCGTTAAACGCGGCGGCTGGGTGAGAGATCTTCACGCAATTGAAGTTCTAATTGAAAGGGGAGTTGAACGGGTTGTCATCGATACCAGCAAAGTTTTACCTACCGAGGTAGAAAAGTTAGAAAAGACAGCGCCCTCAGGCCACGAAGACACAAAACTAACGCCCGAATTAAAAGACGAGAGTCCTGTAACCGCTATACCTATGTCGGAAAGCTTTGCTGAGCAAGCCGGAAAAGCGAAAAAGTTATTTAAAGAGTCAAAAAATATTCAGCGCAAATTACTTGATGATATCGTTTGTGGAAGAGATGTTGAGCTTGAGCCTGTTGAGAAAATTACATCGGAAACCACAAAGGCAATATTCGAAAATCCGGATGCACTGGCGTGCGTTATAAATATTCGCCAAAAAGATGACTATTTACTCGAACATTCAACGTCAGTTTCAATATTAACGACTATTTTCTCGCGTTATTTAGGTTTTGACGAAGCAACTACCCAAGAAATAGCCGTCGGCGCCTTTCTGCACGATGCTGGTAAAATTAAAATTGCCGATGAGGTGCTTAATAAACCAGGCCGGCTTACTGTTGAAGAGTTTGAAATCATAAAAACTCATGTAAACCATTCGATTGATATAATTTCAAAGATTGAGGGCATAAGTGACTTAAGTGTTCAAGTTGCTGCGTTACATCATGAAAAACTGGATGGCTCCGGTTATCCATTTGCTTTGACAGATTCTCAAATTTCCATTTATGGACGTATTATAGCAATATGTGACATTTTCGATGCTCTAACCGCTCACAGAGTTTATAAGGACGGGATTGCTCAAGTGAAAGCTTTTGCTATTTTATTAAGCATGGCGGAGTCAGGCGCTCTAGATAAGAAACTGGTTAGTCAGTTTATTAAGTGTATGGGTGTATACCCGGTTGGCTCATTAGTCAAACTGAGCTCGAACCAGTTGGCTGTGGTTGAATCTCGTAATAGCGAAGATCCTATTAGGCCCAAAGTAAAAGCATTTTACAGTGTCAGTCAGGAAAACTTTTTAGAAAGCCGAGACGTTGATCTGTCCAATAGTCAGCAGGAGCATATTGAGAAGGGAGTTCGCGCTGATGACTTTGATCTAGATATGAACAAAATTCTAGAGTTTCTAATTCTAGAAGGCTAGTACTCGTTTTTACTTCTTGCGACAAAATCTCTTCCAGAGCTATTTTTTCTAAAAACTTCAATTTTACTTCAAAAAGATTCAATGGCTCTTTGATTTTCTTGGTATTTTTGTTAATGTTTAAGGTCCGCTGATAATAGTTAAACATCTCTTCCAACCACCTCTTTTTGGCTGAGCTTTTATCACTGGTATAGGCAAGTAGCAGTTGAGTAACTGAAACATGAGTAAATTAGATGTTAACGTCGCAGCTTCTCTTCCAAATGAAACAATAAAAAAATAATTATCGATTTTTTGGGCTTCTTTTCGTGAAACTATACAAAACTCTTTCTGCGATTATCTTATTGCTGATGCCGTTTTTGATGACTACATCGCAGGCGTCCGACAAACTCTCAATTCCCCATATCCTGGCAAATATTAACGTCGATGCTTCTCTTGATGAACCTGAGTGGCAAAACGCTATGGAAATCTCTCTTTCTTATGAGGTTTTCCCTGGCGAAAACAGCCGACCACCAGTAGAAACAACCGCTTGGTTATTTGAAGATGGCAAAAATATATACGTTGGCTTTAAAGCTAAAGATAATTCTGAAGAAGACGTAAAGGCCTACCTTTCCCAAAGAGATGACCTTTGGAGCTCAGATTACGTGTCGATTGCATTGGATACATTTGGAGATTCTAGAAGAGCATTTCAGTTTTATACTAACGCCGCAGGCGTTCAAGCTGACTCTACAATTGATCAAATTACCGGTAAAACAGATCTTGGATGGGACGGAATATGGACGAGCCAAGCTAAACAAGACGAAAACGGCTATATTGTGGAAATGGCAATTCCGTTGAAGTCTTTGCGATTTAAAGAAGGAGATAACCTTAAAACATGGAAGATTAAGTTGTCTAGGGTGTGGCCGCGTGATACGAAACGGGAGTTCTCAAATGTAAAGGACGATAGAAACAATGACTGTCAGATTTGTCAGTATCAGCCTGTGGTTGGTTTTAAGACTATCGCCTCAACGAACAACTTAACCCTCATTCCTGCAGTCACCCTTTCTAAGAGTCAAACACGTGACACGTCAATAAATCAACAATGGCAAACAAACGATCTAACTGATAGAGCTAGTTTGGATTTGCGGTGGGGAATAGACCAAAATGTTTATCTTAATGCCACAGTAAACCCGGATTTTTCGCAAGTGGAAGCCGATGAACTTCAATTACAGGTCAATAAGCGATCGGAGGTATTTACCACCGAAAAAAGAGCGTTCTTTTTAGATGGTTCTAACTATTTTTCAAACTGGAGCAAGCTGGTACATACCAAACTGTTTGCTGAACCTGACTATGGTTTGAAGCTGACAGGTAAAACAGGCCCACATAGTTATGGCGTTATCTCCCTTAAGGACAAAGACACTGTGTTTCTGTTACCCGATAACCAAAGCTCTCGGTTTGTTCGGCGAGAAGGAATAGAAAGCGATAACCAAATTCTTCGCTACCGCTATGACCTTGGCGAAAAAGGCAATGTTGGTTTTACCTATACCAACCGTGACTCTGAAGATTATAGTAATGAAATGTTGTCAATTGACGGTAAGTACTGGTTTAGTAGTTCTGATTATCTTAAGTTTCAAATGATGACCTCTGATACTCTCAACCCGGATGAAGTGATAGCATCTCAACTAGGAATCGATAAGAACCAGTCAGGAAATACGTTATCTGTTAGTTATTTGCATACAAAGAGGGATTGGGATTTATTGGTTACTCACCACCGTTTCGGAGAGGAGTTTAGGGCTGATGCTGGTTTTGTAAGTCGCAGTGATTGGGTATCTAGTGCGGTTCAGATGCAAAGGCATTGGTATGCTGATAACTCTGAAGGTTGGTGGAATCAATTTAGTGTAGGGGGGCAGGTTGCTCAAGTTAGTGATACAGACGGAAATGATTTAATTGACCGAAATAACCTAAATATCAACGTGTTAGGAGCGTATCAGTCTGAATTCGGCATTACCTATTTGGGTGAAATTAAAAACTTTGTTCCCCAGCGAGTTAACAGCAGCGTGGACCCGTCTTTATTCGAGCAGGAGTTTGATATTGATACATTTGAGGCCTACTTAGAATTTTCGCCAATTGCGGGCTTAGATATTGCTGCAAGCGTAGTGTTTGGTGATGCAATTGATTTTTCGACCGCAAATGTTGGTGATATTGTGACCCTTTTACCAAGTGTCAGCTATCAATTAAACCAACATTGGAAGGTGACTTTGGATTACATCAACGAAACATTAGACGTTGCCGATAGCGAAGTCTATGATGTTTCCCTCTACAACTTTCGTTCGGCCTACCAAATTGACGTTAATAGTTTTGTTAGACTAACGGTACAAGCAAGCGAAGAAGGAAGTGACCGCACTATCGCGTCTCAACTTCTCTATTCTTATCAAGTAAACCCCTATAGCCGCGTTTATTTTGGGTATTCAGATGATGGTTTCAAATCCGACATACAAACACAATTTAAACGGACTGACCGGACCTTATTTATGAAGTTTTCCTATGCGTGGCAACTTTAATATAGCGTAATTCCCATTAATTATTAGTTCTAATCGACGTTGTCGCCTGTTATTATACGCGACGTTTTTTAATCAATTGTAAATTTAGGATTCTTATATGGATATCAAAAAGACTAGTCTTGGACTTATCTTGTTAACGGCATCTGTCGCTCAAGTTTGTGCGGAAGAAGCTGAAAAGCAACCGGAGTGGAAGTCAAGCGTTGAATTCGGTTATGTCGCAACGTCAGGTAATACCGAAACAACCACGATAAATGGTGGCTTTGCTGCGAGTTATGAAGTTGAAAAATGGCGTCATGCTTTAGATATAAAGACCATCTTTGGCTCTGCGGAGGATGCAACAACCTCTGAAGTAGAAACAAATGCTGAACGGTATTTTATTGAAGGAAAAACGGACTATAAATATTCTAAATCCAGTTATGCTTTTCTTTTAGCTAACTATGACGATGACCGTTTTTCTGGTAACGATTATCAGAGCTCAGTATCAGGCGGTCGTGGTTTTGCCTTCGAAATGAGTGAAACATCAAAATTGGATTTGGAAATCGGTATCGGTTATCGTAAATCTAAGCTAAAAGCGACAATTGACCTTCCTGCTGAAACAGTAGAAGAGACTATTTATCGCCTAGCTGGAAACTACGTTTGGGATATCACTAAAACGTCCAAGTTTGAGCAAAAGGTATCTACAGAAATAGGTGATGATAATACGGTAACTAAATCTTATACCGGATTAAGCGCTAATATTGCAGAAAACCTGGCGTTAAAACTATCGCTGACTGCGACACATCAGTCGGATGTTCGTGGTGATATTGAGGAGTTGGATACGGTTACTGCTGTAACCATCGTATACAACTTCTAGTAAAAGCTATTTTAGTAGTATCAATAGCGATTCTTTGATTTCTAACTGAGCGGCCTTTTTACCGCTCAGTTTGTAGTTTGTCACCAATTCTTGCCAAGAAAATGACCTCATAACTTTGTCAATTAACAAACATTTTCTTGTTGTATCCAAACTAGTCCAGGTCTTATTCTTGAGTATCTGACTCCAGACAAAGCTATAAATGAGCCAGTCGACCATTTCAAAGCCTCTTGCACCTTCGGTAAATCGAGTAACTTCTTTATATATCCAAGCAGATTCAGCGTTCACAAGCGGCATTGCTATACCTGGATATTGACGGATTTGTTTTTCTAACATATGCAACAAAATATGAGTGTCTATGCTCTTAAAACTTGAATTTAATCGGTAAGAAAAGCCGTTGGCAAAGTTTTCTAGGCTGTTGGCGATAAGTCTATATTCTGCGTCTGTTTGTGGGCGTAGACTCTTAATAAATTCAGCCGGGTAGCTGCCACTAGAAGAGTCTTTACGTAAGGCTATTCTATTGCATTGATAACCAAGCTGGTACCAAAACTGTACAACATCTTCTGCCAGCGAAAAACTAGTGCCAACATGAGTAACAAACTGTTCTGAAGCAAATTCTTCGACGAGTTGTACGAGTCTGCTTGCGATCCCATTCCGCCTATAGTTTGGGTGAACAGCGACTCGCATTATGCGCCAGAATTTGCAGGTGCCTGCGTTCGATAAACCTTGGAAGGCCATTAAAGACTGGGGCAGAAGGTGGCCATTTTTACGTTTGCCAGTTGTTTCAATTATTTCGCAGAGTTCGCTACTTAAGTCACCTTCTTGAGTTAGAACAATCACGCCAATGACCGAGTTGCCATCAAGTGCAGCAAAAACACTGAAACTGCTATCTGAAAGCAACCTTTCTAGGTCTGTCGGCCGTGTTTGATAATGCGCTGTAACTAACAATTGGTAAACTTGTTTTAGAAGTGCATCATTAATTCTAAGTTGTTGTTGTTCAATCTTTTTAAATTTAAGTTTTTCAAGGCTTAGATCAGCATTGGGGCCAATATTTAAAGTATAATTCGCAACACTATCGTCCGGTAGTGTCAGGTTGGAGTTTCGTAGACAAAAAGCGTCGAAAACGGCAGATTCAATTGGATCGTTAATCGGCCACCTGAAAGGAATGTCTAATTCGAAATGTTTCCACTGTTTGAATCGTTTACTAAGGACAGGTAAAAAGCGCAGAAGAAATCCTTGCCCATTTCCTTCATAGCCATCGGTGGTTGTTGAAAAGACTACTCGGTTGTATGAGTCAATAAGTTGTAGTAACTGTTGAACGGGAATAGCACCAGCTTCTTCGACAATTAACAGATCAGCTTTTCTCGGTGCGGCCAATAAAGCGTCTAATGCAACGAAATTAGATGTTAGCTCGGGAGTTTCTTTACTTGAATTTGCTCCAGTTTCATTGTTGGTTGCTAGGTTTTTGCGTAAATGTGATTGGTAGATGGTTGTTTGGGAGCGATTGGACGCAGTAATAATCACCTTTTTATTAAACTCATTGATTAATTCAGCCGTCGCTATACCAAGCGCCGCTGATTTTCCACGTCCTCTGTTGGCGGTAATTACAACAGGCCGTTTGGCATGACCCTTAGCGCAACGCTTAATTGCATCAATAACGGTTCGTTGATGGCTTAAGAAGTCATTATGTTCCTCAGCAGTTACATCTACATCAGAATAAGAGTGTTGCGCGCTTTTTACCAAGTTTGTTGCGTTTAACCGTTCTATTAGTCGCGAAAGGGTAACACTGATTTTTGTTTGAACCGGTTTATTAGGCTGTTGATCTAGTGCCGACTTAGCTAGCCGTTGATTTTCCTTAAACATCAGCAGGTATAGTTTACCGCCGCCACATAAACAGCCAATAGCTGCAGCAAAACTGTTGGGGTTAAAGTCGTGGCAGTCATAGAATAGGTGATCTATTTCCTGGCCTAAGTGGCGATTTATCTGCGATGGCAAACAGGTATTAATTTTATCCATCGTAGGTGACATAAAGTCATCGACACTATCACTGACCAGCAGAAGCTCATCTCCAGTATTCACGCAGTTTTGCATGCTTACGGCAGCTTGTTGATGGTCAGTTATAAATTCTACTTTGCGGTTTAACGTATACTTTGAAAACATAAGGGTTGAAGGATGCTAGTTTTCTCTAGTATATAGCATTTTGAATGTTAAGTTGCTGCTTAAGTCGCTTAAGCTTAAGGGGCATTTCTACTTAGCAGGCTGTTAATTTTTTCCATCGAAGCGTGCTTAGTTTCGCGTTTAGTTGGTCGAACTTGTCAGCCTTTAGTTTTACTTTTAGTTTTTTTAGAATAGAAGATATTTCTACCTTTAATTTCTCACATTTACTTCTTGTAGTCGAGTTTGCTGTTTTCCTTTTGCGTTTTGCCTGTTTCGGGAGGGGGAAAGCCTTGCTCTCTTTGAAGAGGGTTGTTTTTAACTCAGGTTTCTCAAACTTTGTGATTTTAACAATTTTCGCGGCGGTAGGTATGCGGTCACTAAAATGTTTCACGCCGTTGTTATCAGTCCATTGGTAGATTTTTGCTGCAGAGAGTGACTGGCTTGCTAAAACACTGGATAAAACAAGCAAGTAGAGTGATATTAGTTTCATTGAAAATCCTTTTCATTTTTTTCCCTATTGAGTTCTTATTATGCTCATTTAACCGCCGACAAAGCTATTCGATGAGGCGTATGTTAATGTAAGATTTGGAGGAATACTCAGTGAGAGATATTCCAGTTAGCTTGAAATCGTAATAGTCTTGCAGACAACGGGATGTTCAAAGCAACTAATTATGAATTAGTTGGTCTACACTTTCAGAGATATAAAACAGAAATAGAAAAGAAGCGTAAACTAACAAAGATAGGCGCACGCCTTAACCCATAAGGCTAACAAGGTTGTAGCATTGTATTATGAAATTAACACAAGTTTTTCTGCAAATTGAAAAGGAAATCATCGCTGAAACGTTTAGTTTACCAGCATTACCCGCCGTGGCCTTTAAGGTGAAAGATGCGGTTAAAGATCCGAATAGCGATTTGAACAAGCTTGCTCATATTGTTAATTTGGACCCTTCCTTTAGCGCTTATCTCATTAGTCTAGCGAACTCTCCCCTTTATCGAGGTATTGATACCATTGAATCATTGCCTGTGGCTATGGGGAGAATGGGGATGGAGTCCACACGATCTTCTGCAATGATTTTTGCTGTTCGCTCGTTGTTTAAAACCAAGGGACAGACGTGTAAGAAGTTGCTAAATAAACTTTGGAAACAAGCGTGTTATGTTTCTGCCTTGTCGTTCGTTATTGCTTCAAACTTAAAAGCCGCTGACCCAGAGAAAGCGTCTTTAGCAGGTTTGATGCACAATATTGGAATGATTCCTGTGGTTATTAAGCTGGTAGAGCAGGGCAATACCGAAAGCGAAATATTAAGAAACTGGGGAACCGTTATGATGTTTTTCCGAAAAATTTCCGTTCGAGTACTTGCAAAATGGGGAATGCCTGACGATATTAAGGCGGTTGCGCACGGAATCTACGAAATGAGAAAGTTGCATTCCGAGGATTTAGTGAATTTGGTTAATTTAGCCCTGTGGCATAGTCATTTGGGGAAACCTGAGTTCAAGCAGATGCCTCCGCTAGCTGAGTTAGGTTTTATAGCTAATCATAAAGAGCTCAACTTAGATACGGATGAAAGCTTAACTTTTTTAAAGGAGTCACAGTCAGAAGTAAAACAAATGATGCAAGCTTTGAATTTTTAGGCCTTATACAAATAAAATTCGGATCTAGCTAGTTTTAACCTTCGTATATATATACAATCTCACCCGAAAGCCTGTCTAAGCAACACAGGTTTATTATTTTTTACCTAATTAATGTAGCTCAACGCGCTAGGAATTCAGTTGATGGAAACTATTGAAAGAATTAAGTCACAAATTGAAGAAAATAAAATAATCCTTTATATGAAAGGCTCACCAGAGGCTCCGCAGTGTGGTTTCTCGGCTCAGACCGTACAAGCTCTAATGGCTTGTGGAAAAGAGTTCGCCTACGTTGATATCCTTCAAAACCCTGATATCAGAAGTGAATTACCGCGTTATGCGAATTGGCCAACGTTTCCCCAGTTGTGGGTCAATGGTGAGTTGATTGGTGGTTGCGATATTATTATGGAAATGCAACAGAACAATGAGCTTGAACCGTTAATATCAGCTGCTTAATATAAAAAGGCGCTTCACACTAGGGTGATGCGCCAATTAAGCACTGCAGAATTATTAAAACGCGGCTTTTTGAGTATTTTGAGTTAGCCGCGCATACTACAGAGTTATTATTTGAGTAACGATGATACGTGGGTCATACCGGCGTGTTGATAATGTGTTTCTTGCTGTTTAACCGCTTCTATTGCCTTGTTTAAAGCTTGCTCAAAAGCTTCTTCATTTTTACTAATAATTGTTTTTTCTGTCTTAGCTCGTTCTTTTAGCTCTATCATTTGTCGCTCCGTATAAGTTATTGGCACAAGCAATTCGGTTCGCAACATCTAAAGCGCGCTTTTTTGACGCGCACATAGTTGATGCTACTGCTAATCGTTAAATAATATAGGCTTGTGTCGCTGGTTTAGACGAACCGAACAAATGTTTTGCAGCATTGTTGATTTTGTCAGCTATTTTGTTGTCATTTCGCCAATCTTCAGGAAATGAGCCGATGATTTCTATATCGGATTCGCTCAAAGATGTGCTTATTGGTTGTTTCATTTTCACATCGGTAGCAACGTGAAAATAGGCATATTGGCTGCCCTTCGTCCCTAAACATAAAACTCCATCATCTTGTGTATACCAAATCATTTATTAACTCCTAAGTCCAAATGACATATTTCGATGATATGCTTGTTTAAAATGTAAGTTATTGTTAAAAGCCGAAGGATAATAGCAAACTCGCGCTCAATTTTTGCGACACAACGCACACTTTTGCTATTCATGATTTAGTTGATGGTTTAATTCTATATTAATCAATGAGTTAGCTTTGCTGGTAATATTCCCGATTTTACAGAAAGGTGGAACTTATCAGTTTTGAATTGATATCGCGGTAGTGTTACCTTTACACAACTTATCAACTTGGTTGAATTAGCGTTGATATGACTCGGTTGTGGTTGAGTGTGAATTAAGCCAGATTAAGTCGGTGCTTGACTGATTTTGGCGTATATGGCGGCTAAACGAGGGGATTTGGTGGTGAGTGCTGATTATTTTAATAATAGAGTCTTTTGGGTAACGGGGGCGTCCTCAGGAATTGGTCGAGCGCTATGCCTCAGGCTTTCAAGCTTAGGAGCCGCTGTTGTGCTGTCGGCTCGCAACGAAACCGAATTGGAAGCTACTCGCGCTTTAATGCAAAACCCGGAAAAGCATTGGTGTTTAACGATAGACCTAACATGCTCAGAGTCAATTAGGACTGCCTGCAAGGCGCTCTTTTCACGCTTCGAACAGTTGGATGTATTAATTAATAACGCCGGTGTAAGCCAGCGTTCTTTGGCCCTAGAAACCAAGGAAGAAGTTGATAGAATGATTATGGAAGTAGACTATTTCGGTACAATTGCTTTAACTAAGCTAGTGGCAGCTAAAATGGTCAGTCAAAATAACGGTGTAATCGCCTCTATTGCTAGCGTTGCTGGCAAAGTAGGCTCTCAATACCGAAGTGGTTATTCAGCGGCAAAACACGCTCTTATCGGATTTATGGACTGTTTACGGGCTGAGGTTACATCATTCGGCGTTAGGGTATTAATTGTGTGCCCGGGCTGGATCAAAACTAACATAAGCTACAATTCTTTAACGGCAGATATGTCGAGTTACGGTAAACTAGACCCAGAAATTGAAAAAGGAATGCCCGTTGACGAATTTGTAACTCGGTTTTTGGTGGCTTTAGAATCGAAAAAGGAAGAAGTTGTTATTGCAAAAGGCCTAGCGTTACTGGGTTACCATGGAAGGCGGCTTTTTCCCAATTTGTTTCACCGACTATCCAGAAAAATATACTCTAAAAAACTCTAAATATTTATTAGTGAGAATCGAAAAAAATGATAAAAAAGATACTGTTGTGGTTACTAGGTCTGGTTTTTGTTTTGTTAATTTTAGCTGGTGCCTTTGCTGCGCATGAGTGGAACGCAAAACCCTTCTACGTAAATAATTTTTTCAATCGTTTTGCGCTTAAAATGGCACTGAGTAGCCCAGAAACTTTGTCTTCATTGCATTTCTTAGAATCAATGGGAATAAATGGCCATAATGCAGATTTAGATGATGCAAGCCCACAGTCGACAGATGAATTTTTTGAATTCTTAGCTTCAGAGAAAAGGGTGCTGCAGTCATACAGTGATAACTCTTTGAGCAAAGACGAGCTGATGTCTAAACAAATAGCCATGTATTTGTTGGATTTTGCCGAGGACGCGGAAAAATATAAATATCATAACTACCCAGTTAATCAACTATTTGGTGTTCAAAATGGTTTTCCTACTTTCATGGAAGCTCAGCATCAAATCAATGATGAGGAAGAGGCTGAATTCTATATTCAGCGTATGACCAAATTGCCAAGAAAGTTCTCCCAAGTGCTGGAAGGGTTAAGAGTTAGAACTGCTGAAGGAATTATTCCTCCAAAATTTGTTATCAACCGCGTCATTGAGGAGATGACTAATTTTTCTCAGCAGGCTGTGACTGAAAATATACTTTATCAATCTTTTGACAAAAAGTTATCTGCTCTGGAAGACTTAGCTCCGGAAGACAAACAGAGACTGCTTAATAAGGCAAAAGAGGTTATCGAGTCCGAGGTTTATCCGGCTTATGTTCAATTAAGCCAGTATTTTGAAGGTTTAGGTGACAAAGCTAATAACGATGACGGTTTTTGGAAGTTACCCGATGGCGATAACGCATACAGGCTTGCTCTTAAGTTTTTTACAACCACTGATTATACGCCTGATTACATCCACAACGTCGGCCTAGCAGAAGTGACACGGATACAGGCGGAAATTTTAGCAATTCTTGAGAGCGAAGGTTTTGATATAAGTGCCGGTTTTGAGAATGCCATCGAGTTATTAGCCGCTGAACCGCGATTTTATTATGCCGATACTGATGAAGGTCGACAACAGATATTAGATGACTATCAGAAAATCATTGACGAGATTGAAGTCGGCATGGATAGCGCTTTTCGTATCAAGGCCAAAGCTGGGGTTGAGGTTAAGCGGATCCCTGAATTCAAGGAAAAAACAAGTCCAGGGGCCTACTATAATGGCCCCGCCGTTGATGGCTCTAGACCAGGAATATTTTATGCGAATCTTTATGATATTAAAGCGACGCCGAAGTATAGTATGAGAACATTGGCCTACCATGAGGCTATTCCTGGTCATCACTTTCAAATAGCCGTGGCGCAGGAATTAGAAGACATGCCGCTGTTTAGAAAGTTTGCGCCATTTACCGCTTATGTCGAAGGGTGGGCACTTTATTCGGAACGAGTTGCTTGGGAGTTGGGCTTTCAATCAAACCCCTATGACAATATCGGTAGACTGCAAGCTGAGTTATTTCGTGCCGTTCGTCTAGTGGTCGATACAGGTATTCATGCTAAGCGGTGGACCCGAGAAGAAGCTATTGCTTATATGAAGAAAAATACAGGAATGGCTCAAACTGATGTTGTTTCAGAGGTTGAGCGTTATATTGTCATGCCTGGTCAAGCTTGTGCTTATAAAGTTGGAATGATGAAGATTTTAGAGTTAAGGAGCAAAGCGAAGGTCTCTTTAGGTGACCGGTTTGATCTAAGGGATTTCCACGACGTTGTGCTGAAAAATGGCGCTGTACCACTGGATATTCTTGAGGTTTTCATTGATGAGTATATAGCCGATAAATCCCTCTAGATTTTTCTCATGAATAACCCTTTCTTGAGCACCTATGTTCTTGGGTGCTCATTTATTTCTGCTTATTTACTTTGACTTATCGCTGCGTTTTAGGAGGCTTGCTAAGTCATTGTTGACGAATTATGCAAAACTTCAAAAGCTGCTCTATACTGATTAAAGGGGTACAAAGTCCGTAACTAATTGAAAGGGTTGCTTTATGTCTGACGATTTAGATGATTTAAGACGTGAAAGGCGCAAATTTTCATCCAAGAATATCAGCGTTACCATTATCGATGAAGCCACTGATACTGGTTCCGAAACTTTTCTTTGTCGATCAAAAGACATTTCTGCCGATGGCATGAAAATAATCTCTCATTGTCCTATGGCGCTTGGTCATGAATTACCAATGGAAATAGACCTTGGTGAAATGTGGGCGGTGATTGATGTCGTTGCGGAAGTAAAGTGGTGCCTGGAAATTGATGATGCACCGACCTTCTATATCGGTATCAAGTTAATTAACATTGAACAAGAAAATCTACAAGTTTGGCGAAAATATGTCGAAATGCTGTAACTGAACTTTCCTTCCACTAGTAACCTTGCATGATTAAATAATGATACAGACGACTGTTAAATGAGCAACGATAAACGACGACAGGAACGGCAGGAGAGAGAAGAAGTCATCTACATTGAGGTTCTAGCTGCAACCTCAGAAGGCGTCCAGGATAATATTATGTTGGAATGCACGACTAAAGATATTTCTCCCGACGGTTTAAAAATTCATGCTCAATATCCATTCATCGTCGATTCAATTCTTGAGTTGCTTATTTCATTTGAAAGCGGTGGTTATAAATTTCTGCTAACCGGGCAGGTTCGGTGGTCGGAAAAGATAACTGAAAAAGATCATCTGGCTGGATTCGAGATCATAGAGTCTGAACATTCGGACTTCTTAGTATGGCGAAATATGTTTTCCGCTTCTTAACGTTTATTTTGCTAGTAACCTACAGTTTTGTTAGCTTTTCTTTGATTTTTTCCTCAATAAATTTCATATAATCATCGTCGAACCCCGTGTGTCGATGAATAATTTTACCCGTGGGATCAACCAAAATCGAAACCGGCAAGGTTTTAACCCCAAGAGGAATACCTGCGATTCCTGCGTTATCATAAAGCATAGGGTATTCAATCACTCGATCAGACAAAAATCTGATGGCGTCCGATTTATGTCTATCGACATTGATAGCCACGACCGTGAAATTCTTATCACCATACTTTTTCTGCAGGTGGGCAATAAATGGAAAGGATTTGACGCAGGTTGTGCACCAAGATGCCCAAAAATCAATATAAACATATTGGCCGCTAAAACTACTTAATTCAACGTTATTGTTGGTATGGAAGTCAGGTAGTACGATCGAAGAAACTGTTTCAGTACTTTTTGCACTAATGCTTGTCAGCACTAGCAAAAGGACTAACAGCCTCTTGATTTTTATTTGAATCGAGACGACCATGATAATGTCATTGAATCTCTAGTGGTAAATTGTAATGCACCGTTTAAATCTCTAGCGACGGGAATACGGTACGCTAATGAAATCGATGAAGTAGGATTGATGCTATAACTCGCGGATATTGTTCCATCTAGCCACCGCCCCCCGGTATTTGGAATTGAAACATCCTGTCGTAAATGAGGGTTAGCGTCTCTATATGCTAATCCGACGCTTGTTGTCCATGCGGAAGAAAGCTGGTAATTAATACCGCTGCTTAAGTTCCACTCGGAATCAAAAGAATAACCACGGTCGTTGGAGTTGTTGGTTGAAAAGTTACCATCAATAAAAACAGTGAATGAAGCCTGTTGGTCTAAGGCATATTGGTAATTAAACCATAAAGAGCTTCCCCAGGCTCCCTGACTAGGTTGCAAATCTTCAGCGAAGGTTATTGGCGAACCATTAGAGTCTTCTCCCGTAGGAATTCTGAGACCAAGACCTAGTGCAAAACCATGCGAAGTAAAAGGGGTGATTTTTGCAAATGAATAACTTGCCACGACAAGCGAATCACCCATTCCAGAGGAGCGCTCGCTAGGCGATTGACTGCTGCCTATAGAGCGACTATGTTCAACCCAGGACATAACGCCAGTAACTGCGAAGTTTTCGGTGATGCCATAGCTAGCCTGTAACAGATAGGTTTCGGTTTCTCTGTTTCTTAAAGTTTCGTCATTTACCGTATCTCGCCCGGATACTAGTTTACTAATATCACTTTGAGTGACATGGACGCTAAGATCCAGTACTTGCGGCTCAAAATTATTCAACTGAATTGAACTGGATAATGAAACGCCTGCGCATGAGCAAGTCGCAGCAAAAACGGGTCGATTTTTACCAATTACCAGTAAAGATAGTGCTATCCATAAATAGCTTTTATAACGGAGCATATTAAAAACTATGAATATCAGCTGACGGGAAGAAGGCTACCCAAGCAAACCAATAGGCGGTGAAATCACTTATACGTGCAAGTTGCTCATTTTCCCTTGGACCGGAAACAGCCTTGCCAAAAATATCCCATTGGTTACCTTCATTATCTTGCATCACAATCGGTAAGCTTGACTCTATTGCCGTAAATTGGAGAAGAGTACCGTCCGACGCAGTTGAGTTGTATGCAATTGCGATATCTAAATCAGAGCTACCTATAACAACAAAAGATTCGTTGCTAATGGCTTCGTTTATTACCTGTACACCGGCACTAAACTGATCGATGGGGTAAACCTTGTTGAGACCACCATTTAAGATCCCAAGAACTCGTTCTTTTGGGTGTAAACGTGCGTCTTCGTTGGCAACTTGAAACAATAGATTAGAGTCGGTTCGAAAACTACCGTAAGGATAGGTCTGATAGTCTCTGCTGAATCCTGTGTTATCTGACAATACTAGTGTTTCGGGATACATTGTTCGCCATGTGAGCCATGTTGTTTCAATAACGGTTTGTACGGTCGCCGTTTGGCGAATTAATTCACCGTTTACTGACTGTTGAAGCATTTGTGACCAGTTAGAATCGGTTTCGCGGTCATATAAAATAAGGTTTGAGTTATATAGAAGGCCGGAAACGCCAAACTCTTTGTTAGTTGATGACGCCGGAGCATCCCAGAGTGCTGCAGTGCCAGTTAAAGGGCAATAACTAAGAACGGCTGAATCGCCATTTTCTTGGAGGTTAACGACTTCGTGCCAATCGACTATTGCGTGCGGAACAGCTCGTGCAGCCCCGTTAACCAAATATCCAATAACCAAATCTGAATCAATTAAATAGGTCGCTTGGTCGCCGTTTATAAAAGTAGGGTTATCAATTGAGGGTATGCCATCTTTACCTGGGCCACCATCTACGACTTGATCGCTGTTGATAAGCCAAGTTGCTTGCTGTGGTGGGGGAGAGTCGGAGTCACTTCCGCCTCCGCCTCCGCCACATGCAGTGAATACGAAAAGGATAGCTAAAACGGTTAGAAAACGCATAGTTCAGACTCACTTTATTAGAATTATTTATAAACAGATGGTTGAATTGTTTATTTGTTACAAATCATATATTTATTAGAGAAATATAGCTATCCCTAGTTATTTTAACGGAGTAATTGAGGAACTGCTGAGCATGAGGATTGCTCTGTGTGCATTTGCTCATTGACCAAAAAGCGCGTATCGTTTGTTGTTAGGCTCGCGGTGGGTAACAGGTATTGTTCATCGCTCAGTATTTTCGTTTATTGAACTGGAAAGTAAAAGAATGCTCAAAAAATTTATCATTATTTTAGTTTTATTTAGCCTAGTGCTGGTCGGCTTACAGTTGTTTGGCGGGCGAGATTTTACACAAATAACCATTGCTTGGGATAAATATCAGCACGGCGGCGACATAGGCAGTCTAACCAGTGATGTTGGTGTAATTTTTTCTGGCGAGAAAGTCTCAGAGGCTGGTTTAGCGACAGCTAAATTGGCGGATCGATTGATTTACCGGTGGACCGACGAACAAGGAATTGTGCACAACAGTGAAAGAAAACCAGCCGGTGTTACTGAGTATGAAGTGATTAGAATGGGGGATTTAAAAATTGAAACCCAGGAAGCACTTTCAAAAGAAGAGATTGAGCGTCAATTAGGTAAGCAGTAGCGGTACAGGGTTAACTAAGATAAAACGCTATAGCGCTAGCTAGTCGCGTTCTTGGGGTTTAATCATACTTTGCGTGGTTGATTTTTCGTTTTTGTTTTGGCTTCTTTAAAAGAACATAGGTAGAGCCTGCGCCTCCATGTTTGGGCAGAGCAGTATGAAATGCGACAACTTGGTGTATTTGTTTAAGCCAATGATTTACATAGCTTTTAAGTCTAGCTGGCTGTTTACTTCTTTCACCTTTTCCATGTATCACCAAAAAGCACCTAAAATCTTCCACTTCAGCGCTGTTTATTAACTGAAAAACGGCGTCTCGAGCTTGGATTACGTTCATTTTGTGCAGATCCAAATGATAGTCGAACTGATATTTAGCCGCCTTTAGGTTCTTAAACACATTAGGCTGAATACCACTTATCTTGTGACTTAAAATGGACAGTGGTTCGACCCATTCCACTTCGCCATCGGTCAAAAAATTAGTATATTTATCATCTTTTTTTAGCGCCGCTCGCTGCCGGTAATGCTGATTAATATCGGCTTGTTCTTGTTGACTTTTGGCAACAATTTTATCTTGTTTTAACTTTTGAACATCACCCATTTCGTGAATAAATTCGGCTAGTTCATTGTCTTCAGAATCATCTCTACTCATAGAATCGCAGTATTTGGTTGACTATCTCGACCGTTCTGTTGGCCGATGGAGGTTGTTGGAATAACACTATGGTTGGTGAGATTATCATATCCCAATCTGCTTGGGGTAAAAATCAATTGTCACTCAGCACTTATTTAGTCTCAGGTAGCGTTTAATTAACCACCGCCATCAGCGTTCGAAAAATTGCCAAAATATTAGTCTAACAGCCTGATTGTTGAAGCAATTTTTTACTTCCGTTGATGAACAGCTATAATAAAAGATAAGTAATAGAATTTATAGGTTGTAATATTAAGATGATTGAAGGCAAATTTGACGTAGTGTTTCGTGGGCAGACCATTAAAAGCATGGATACTGCTTTAGTAAAGCAGAACTTGGTTAGTCTCTTTCGCTCCAGTCCTGCAGCTATAGAAAAGCTATTTAGTGGAGATGAAGTTGCTGTTCGCAAGTCTTTAGATTATGGCACCGCCATGAAATACCAGTCGGCCCTTAAGAAGGCCGGAGCATTAGCACTAATTAAGGAAATTGCGGCTCCAGAAAGTAAGCCTCCACAACAACCGACGTCTTCTGGAAAAGCTGTTTTTGGTGAGGCTACGCCAAATTCTGACTCTTCTTCCGACAGCGTACATTCTAATTCAAACACAACCTCACAAAGCTCAGTTCCGACAGCTTCCGCGGTTAATCAACAGCAAGCCGAGCCTGCCTCTATAGCGGCCGAGGCAAACGACGAACCTTCAGAGGGTGGTAGTTTTTCGTTAGCCGCTGCAGGCGCTCAAATAATGCCCGATAAGGTTTACGAAAAGCGCGACGTTGATACTAGCGAGTTATCGTTGGCGGCTGCTGGTGAACGCATTATGCCTAAAAGCGCCCCAGAAAACCTTCCTCAACCTAATATCGAACACCTTAAACTAGGGTAGTTTCGCCCAAGGCTTATTGTCCATTTCCGTCCCTATAATTGTCATACCAGAGGTTGGTTGCGCCGGCTACCGCGACGGGCATCACCAAAATATTAACAACTGGTACCATAGTAAACAACATTACCGTTAATCCAAATCCAAAGGGACCACGCTTGTTTTGTTTCAAGTTGCTAAGCGTTTGTTGAAAGGTTCGCTTGTGATTGTCTTCAGGGTAATCAATATATTGAATAGCTGACATCCAGCCGTTAAACATAAACCAGATAATCGGCATTAGCGGTGATATAGGGGTAAACAGCAGTACTAAGCAAAATAGAGCTCTCGGCAAGTAATAGGCGAGCTTTTTCCATTCGCGAGCAAGCAATCGTGGCACGTCTTTTAAAAACTCAGACAGTTTGAAATCTTCCGCTTGGTAGTCACCTTTGGCTAAGTGAGCTTCCACGGCTTCTGAAAGAAGGCCATTAAATGGCGCTGCGATCCAGTTTGCGATAAAGCCAAAGACAAAAAAGACGGTTACAAATACGGAAATGACGATTAACGGCCATAATAACCAGTCTAATGCGTTAACTAACCAATCCAAGCCACTTGCTGGCCAACTAATATACCAGTGTTCACTGTTAACTTGAGCACTTAACCATTGGGGTAAAGAGGTATACCAGTCGCCAATTACATCAAATGCGTAAAAGGTTGCGATACTTAATAGTATAAAGTTGATAATTAACGGCACAAAAACAAAGCGTTTTATTCCCGGCTGCCAAACCAAATGGAAGCCCTTGCTCAAATATTGAGCACCTTTAAATGATTCACTGTTCATCGGTTAATATATATCTCGCAAATTAGCTATTTTGAGTGTGCTTTGTTGACGAAATAATTTAAACTAATGCGTTTAACAAAACCAGAGCTAATTTGTAATAATTTCTAGTGTGATCCACCAGTATTGTCCATGAAGTGCTCGTCCCAAAGAATTTAGCGAATAATAGAAATAGATGCGATTAAAACAAATAAAATTAGCGGGCTTTAAATCCTTCGTCGATCCTACCACCGTTCCGTTCCCTGAGAATCTCACTGCTATAGTGGGGCCCAATGGCTGCGGTAAATCTAACCTTATTGATGCCGTTCGGTGGGTTATGGGTGAGTCTTCCGCGAAACATTTGCGTGGCGATTCTATGACCGACGTTATATTCAATGGTTCGACGTCGAGAAAACCGGTTGGCCAAGCTAGCATTGAGCTGGTTTTTGACAATACAGATGGTACTTTGACTGGAGAATACGCCGGTTATGCTGAAATAGCGTTGCGACGAACCGTTACTCGTGACGGTCAATCAAGTTATTTTCTTAACGGAACTAAGTGTCGTCGTAAGGATATAACAGGAATTTTTCTTGGTACCGGCTTAGGGCCGCGCAGTTATGCGATTATCGAACAAGGTATGATTTCTAGATTAATTGAGTCTAAACCGCAAGAGCTAAGGGTTTTTCTAGAAGAGGCTGCGGGCATCTCTAAATACAAAGAGCGCAGAAGAGAGACTGAAAATCGCATCAGACACACTCGGGAAAATATGGATCGTCTGTCCGATATCCGCGAAGAACTAGGGAAGCAATTGGCTCATTTGCAGCGTCAATCGAATGCTGCATCAAAATATAAGGACTTTAAGCATGAGGAGCGAACACTAAAAGGTGAGTTGTCTGCACTTAAATGGCGAAAGTTCAACCAGCAAGTGGAGGTTCTTTCCGCTGAAATAACAAAGTTAGATACAGATTTAGAAGCAAGAGTGGCGGACCAGCGACACGCTGACGCGCAAATTGAAAAGACCAGAGAAGAACACATAGAGCTTTCCGATGAGTTTAATAACGCCCAAGGAAAATACTATGGAATTGGTGCCGATATTGCTCGACTAGAACAAGGCATTGCACATAAGAAGGAAAGGCAAGTACAGCTAGGACAAGACTTCCAGCAAGTTTCATCGTCTTTAACTCAAGTCATGGAACAAATGAGCCAAGATGAACAAGAGCTCGAATTATTGAATGGACAGTTAATAGAGATAGAGCCGGATCTTGAAATACAACAGCAAAAACTAGAGCATTCTAGCGAACAGCTAGCAGAATTAGAGTCCCAGATTTTGGATTGGGAAAAAGATTGGGACGAATACAACACCGTTTCTGCGCAGAATAGTCAGAAGATGGAAGTTGAGAGAACTAGGATTCAGCATTTCGATAGGGTAATCGAGCGATTATCAAAGCGAATTGAGGATAACGACCAAGAGACGCAAAGCTTGGCATCGCAACCAATTGAAAAAGATGTACTTGAGGCTTCAGTTGAGTTAAGTAAAGCTGAGGAAGAAACTCAAACTTTGTCAGAGAGCGTGGAATCGCTTTTTGAAGAAATATCCAGTAAGCGGCAGTTAAGACGAGAGCGACAGAAAGAAATCGAGTCATGTCGTCAGTCTTTTCAGCAGGTAAATAGTCGTTATATATCGTTAACGGCTATGCAGTCAGTTTCGTTAGGAAGCAGTGATGAGGGTATTAACGAATGGCTAGAGTCTAATAACCTTAATAATAACAAAAGGTTAGCAGAAAAACTTAAAGTTGACTCTGGTTGGGAGAGAGCGGTCGAAATTGTTTTGGGTGATTTTTTGGAGGCTGTTTCAGTAGACTCTTTCGAGCAAAACCTTATGGACATCACCGCACTTCAGAGCGGCTCTTTGTGCCTAATGACATCCGACAGCGCTTCCGGTGAACAATTTTCGGCGGCAGATAGTCGGCCTCTTTCTGAAAAGGTATCCGGAGCCGAAGAACTAGCGTTTCTTTTGAATCAGGTGTTGGCGGTTGATAGTTTGGAGCAAGCATACACCTTACGAGACTCTTTAGTTGGAAGTCAATCAGTGGTGTCGAAAGATGGCTATTGGATAGGTAAAAATTGGTTGAGAGTCGCCAAAACAGCTGCGGAACAGTCCAGCGTTTTAGAGCGTCAGGCAGAGCTGGAAGGCTTGTCCGAAGAGCTCGAAATATTGCAAGAAAAACTCGATGAACTAGAAGAGTTAAGTCAAACCGAAGGTGACGAACTCAAAGATATTGAGACTAGTTGGGAGGAAAAACAACGAGTTCTAAGTGCGACGACTAAGCGATACAGCGATTTAAGAGCTCAAGTTGGTTCTCAGCAGGCTAAATTGGAGCAAATGATCGCTCGAAAAGATGCTCTGATTAAAGAGAAATCAGACCTGACTAATCAGCTGCAGATAGACGAGCAATCATTGTCTCAGAGCCGTATGAGCTTGGAGAGACTGGTTGACGCGATGGCTGATGATCTCGACAAGCGGGAATCTCTAAGCAGAATGCGCGAGGAGAAGAGAAACGAACTGGAACAAGCTAAAAACCAAGCTCGAATGGCGAAGGATTCCAGCCATGAATTAGAGCTCAAAGTAGCAAATATTCGCGCTGAAATTAATTCCAATCAATCGACAAACCAGCGAATGCACTCTCAAATTAGTGAGTTGCAGACGCGTAAACAAACTTTAGAAAAGTCGTTAGAACAAGCTCAGTCGCCCGATGATGATTTACAAATTGAATTAGAAGACGCCCTTGAAAAACGTTTGTTAGCGGAGCAAGACCTTGCGTCAGCTCGAGAAAAACTAGAAGAAGTTGAAAAATCTGTTCGGGTTTTTGAAAAACAACGTTCGGAAGCGGAGCAAGCTGCCCAAGCGGTTAGAAGCCGTTTGGAACGCCTAAGAATGCAGTGGTCAGAAAATAGTACCAAGCAGTCGACCCAGGAAGAGAATATTTCGAGCCATGATGAAGATATCGAAGAAATCCTAAAAAACTTGCCGCTCGATGCCTGCGAAGAGGAATGGCTAACAAAACTGGAAACCGTTGCCGCTAGAATTCAGCGATTAGGTGCTATAAATTTAGCCGCAATAGAAGAGCATAAAGAGCAGTCAGAGCGCAAAGTTTATCTTGATGCTCAGAATGAAGATTTGGAAGAGGCATTAGAATCGCTGGAAACCGCAATCCGCAAAATCGATAAAGAAACAAGGACTCGTTTTAAAGAAACTTTTGATAAAGTTAATAGCGGTATGAAGGAGCTTTTCCCGAAAGTCTTTGGCGGCGGGCATGCATACCTTGAAATGACCGGAGAAGATCTGCTTGATACCGGAGTAACTGTTATGGCGAGACCTCCTGGTAAGCGTAATAGTACGATTCACTTGTTATCTGGTGGTGAAAAAGCGCTAACCGCGTTGTCGCTAGTATTTTCTATATTTAGACTAAATCCAGCACCTTTCTGTATGCTTGATGAGGTTGATGCCCCGTTAGATGATGCAAATGTTGGCCGCTTCTGTAAATTGGTTAAGGAAATGTCAGAGCACCTACAGTTTATTTATATTACCCATAACAAGGTTTCTATGGAAATGGCTAATGCTCTGGCTGGTGTAACTATGCAGGAGCCAGGAGCTTCTCGCCTAGTAGCTGTTGATGTTGATGAAGCTGCTCAATTGGCAGGGATATAGTTTTTATTCTTGTATAGCAATTAAAAAGGAATATATTGATGAATGATTGGCAATTGCGCGTTGCACTGGTTATTGCAGGAGCCTTGCTAATAGCTTACATTTATTTCGACTATAAGAAGAAAAAAAAGCGTAAGCAAGAAAATGAAAAACTTAAAAAGCAATATGGTGATCTTTCTGACACCGTTGATGGTGCAGGCTTTGATATGACCGGAGTTGGAAGCCCTAGATTGGCAAAAGGAAAGGAAGAGGGAGAGAGTAGTCAGTCTAATTGTGACGGCGTTGATGAGATAGAGCTTGCTGAATTAAAGGGCTCGACAATTGAAAGTTTTATTAATGAAACCAATAATCAGCAGCACGATGAGGTTGGCGACGTTGCAGGTAACAGACAGCCAGCGCCTTTAAAAGAAACCCAGAGCGGTGAATTTGACAATAGTGTCAGTGAAGAGGCTCCCGAAGAAACGACGCGTACTCCCTCGGATGATTTATTTAGTTCTGAGCAATCTAATCAACAGTTAGAAACTAAGCCGGCTTTAGTACTTTCTCTTATTTTGCAGGCAAATGATGGTGAAAGTTTTAAAGGAAAGGATTTCTTACCCATTTTTCTTTCTCAGGGGTTACGTCACGGTGAAATGGATATTTTTCATCGGCGAATCATGAAAGGAAAAAAGCTAGGTCCCGTTTTATTTAGTTTAGCAAACGGTATAGCACCTGGTACCTTCAATATTAGTGAGATAGACTCTTTCGAAACGCCTGCATTAGCTTTGTTTATGACTATGCCTGGCCCTGAAGACGCGCAGGTTGCGTACGATGCAATGTATAAGACGACGAAACTGCTTAAGCAAGAGTTAGGCGGCGAAATTTTAGATGAGTCTAAGTCTAATTATACCGTACAGACGCATAATCACCGTTTAGACCAAATACAGGATTATAATCGCCAGCTGAGCTAGTTCGAGGTATCTCTATTTTTAACGTGTCCTTAAATCGAAAAGCAGACCAAGCGATATAATTCCCAAATAACCGAAACAATAAGAATAAAGTAATTAGGAACATTCCGTTGTCATTATCAGAAAACAACTCGAACTCTGAGGCTGTTAGAGCCGAAGCGTTAATTGAACAAATTGAAGAATACAACTATCAATATTATGTGCTCGATCAACCTAGCGTGCCAGATGCGCAGTATGACCGGTTGATGCGCGAACTTTTGCAGCTTGAGAAAGACTTTCCTAACTTAGTTTCAGAAAACTCACCAACACAAAAAGTGGGTGGTAAACCTGCCCATGGTTTTCCACCGATTGAACATTTAACGCCAATGTTGTCGTTAGACAATGTTTTTTCTGAGCAAGAATTTAAAGACTTTGCGAGAAAAATAAGCGAACGCTTGGACTTAACAACACCGCAAGGTGAAGAACTTTCTTATGTCGGTGAACCAAAGTTAGATGGTCTGGCCATCAGCATTATTTACCGGAACGGAAAGCTCGAACATGCCGCTACAAGAGGGGATGGTCGAACCGGCGAAAATGTAACCCTGAATGTTCGCACCATCGGAAGTGTGCCGCTTAGGTTAAGAGGAGACTTTCCGCCGCTGCTTGATGTTAGAGGCGAAATCTTCATCGCCAAGTCAGACTTTGAAATTTTGAATCGCAATGCCATTGAGCGTGGTGAAAAAACGTTTGCAAACCCAAGAAATGCAGCGGCAGGTAGTTTAAGACAACTTGATCCAAGAATAACGGCAAAGAGAAAACTATCGGTATATTTTTATGCTGTTGGCAGTGCCTCCGATGGTTATTTGGCCAGCTCTCATAGACAACGTCTACAACAGCTGAAATCTTGGGGCCTACCGATCTGTCCTGAAATACAGCTGTTGAGCGGAGTGAATCAGAATATTGAATACTATAAACTGATTTCTGAAAAACGTGATCAATTGCCATATGATATAGATGGGGTTGTCTTTAAGGTCGACTCAATTGATCAGCAGCAGCAGTTAGGGTTTGTGGCAAAAGCGCCGCGTTGGGCGATTGCACACAAATTTCCCGCGCAGGAAGAGGTCACCAAATTAACCAGTGTTGATTTTCAGGTTGGACGTACCGGCGCAGTTACTCCGGTTGCAAGACTAGAGCCTGTTTTTGTTGGTGGCGTTACCGTCAGCAATGCTACATTGCATAATATGGACGAGATAAACCGGTTAGATGTTCGAGTCGGTGATACGGTTGTTGTCAGAAGAGCTGGGGATGTTATACCTCAGGTTGTATCGGTGGTTAAAGCTGAGCGCATAGAGAACGCTAAAAAGATTGTTAAGCCCGAGGTATGCCCAGTTTGCCAATCCGCCGTCGAAAAAGAAGCCGACCAAGCCGTTTATCGCTGTACTGGTGGGCTGGTTTGCTCAGCTCAGAGAACACAGTCGATGATTCATTTTGCCTCTAGAAAAGCGATGGATATTGATGGCCTAGGTGATAAATTAATCGAACTAATGATTGATGAAGAGATTATTCATCATCTTTCTGATATCTATCGTTTGACCGTTGACAAAGTTTCAACCCTAGAGCGAATGGCGGAGAAATCAGCAAGCAACCTTATTGAGTCGATAGAAAATAGTAAGCAAACTACACTGGAAAAATTTCTTTACGCGCTAGGTATTAGAGAGGTTGGTGAAGTCACAGCTTACAACTTGGCGCACCAGTGCTTAGATATTAATACGATTGCCAAATCAACTTTGCAGGAACTGGAGGCTATAAAAGATATCGGCCCTATCGTAGCGGGTCACATTGTTCATTTCTTTGCTAATCCTCAGAACTTACAAATAATAAACGAATTGCAACAACTTGGCGTTCATTGGCCTGATATCGAAAAGAAATCCGCTGAAATGATGCCATTAACTGAACAGGTATGGGTGCTGACGGGTACACTAAGCCAAATGAAACGAAATGAAGCAAAGCAAAGGTTACTGGCCTTAGGGGCTAAAGTGAGCGGAAGCGTTTCAAAAAATACCAATGTTTTGGTAGCAGGAGAAGCTGCCGGATCAAAATTGACCAAAGCACAAACACTGGGTATAACAATATACAGTGAAGACGAATTTGTTGAATTCTTAGACCGTATTGGCGGTTAAAAATGGTTCGACTTAACAAACAATTATGAAACTTCAATCAACAAGGACATTTATATGCCAATTCTAGCGCTTTATGCGGGTTTACTCGCTTTGATATTTATCTATTTATCTTTCAATATTGCTATGTCGCGTAAGAAGCTGTTAATCGGAGTAGGTACCGGTGACGGTGAAAATAAAGCGTTTGAGTGCGCTATCCGAGTACAAGCTAACTTCGCCGAATATGTACCCATTGCTTTGATTCTTATGGCTATTTTCGAGAGCAATCACGGTCATTACATGGTCGCTCATATTGCCGGTATCACATTAGTGGTTGCCAGGCTTTTACACGCCTACGGCTTGGGTAAGTCATCGGGAACTTCCGTTGGGCGTTTTGTCGGTATTTTATTAACCTGGTTAGTTATCGTTGGGCTATCGGTCGCTAATATTTACTACTTTATTTTGGTAACAACTAGTCTATAAATGGAAAAAGTGTGGCTAGAGCAACTCTAGCCATTAACGATTAGATCTTAAAGCACAACGCTGCTGCGCTTTGGCTAGCAGTGGTTTGTGCGAGATCGCTTACCTTCCTTTCAGATTTTGCCGATATCCGGATTCGCTCAAATGCACTGGTTAAAAATTAACCAGCAGGTGATAATTGTCACTCGGTAAAGCGGAGAAGAAGGATTTTTGCAATGCGAGAAATAAAACACCAATGGGCTACCTTTAGAAAAGGCCGCATGAGAATTAAAGCGTGTTCATGTTGTGGTGAGCTTCATTTACCTAGTAATTCGGACCAAGACTGCCAAACTAGTCATGTGATGGAAAGTCCACTGGTTAAAGCAGGTTATCGTTTGTTTGGTTCCGGTTCGAGCTCAATTAGCTAGTGACAAAACTTTATTTGTCCGCCAGCAGCATTTTTACTAGTACTTGGACATGTTCAGCTGTTTCAACACCGCGGTCGGTTAGATAGCCGCCGTCAGGTAATGTTGTCATCCCTTTATCATGAAGGCGAGCCGCCGCTTCAATGGTTGCGGTTTCGGCATCGTGGTGAACTTTTAAACCGCCCTGGGTAGAGTTAAGGTCGAACATATTCAATATTTTTAATTCATCTAGCAATTCTGGCGTTAGCGACATAATTTTTGACCCTTTTTGATTGAATTTATTTCTAATATTAAAACTATCACTTTTGCTAAATCGCGTATAGTAATAGCTATCGTTTGGGTGATTTTTATTCGATTTAGAAAAAGTCTCAATAATAATTTTGTATTCGCTTGACACTCAACCTTCCACACCTTAAAATTCGCGCCGGATTCAGGGGCTATAGCTCAGCTGGGAGAGCGCTACACTGGCAGTGTAGAGGTCAGCGGTTCGATCCCGCTTAGCTCCACCACAATCCGATAAAATGTTTTAGTCCCCTTCGTCTAGAGGCCTAGGACACCGCCCTTTCACGGCGGTAACAGGGGTTCGAACCCCCTAGGGGACGCCATATTAAAAAACCGACTTTTTTGTCGGTTTTTTCTTTTCTAGGGTAATAAAATTTACCAACTAAGCTGACCAGTAAGCTATTTTACGGTATAATTCTTACCATCTTAAACGACCGATATTGTTACTCTAGGAACGGCACTAAAGTCATCAAGTAATTTTGTTTCTTATTGTCTTGCTAATTCATGTTGTGTGGTTCGTTTAACGACATTGCATCTTGAGCTAGCTTAATGGTTCAGTTCCTAGTTTGACTGTTAGCTTCTAACAATAAGTTCTATCCAATTTATTGTCATCACTTCTTCTGAGAGAGGTGTAGGTGTTAAGCTAGTTAGATGATTCGATTTTACGACTTCACAAATTTGGATGTCTATTTTGTCAACGTTGGTCTATTGGTTTGCTGTTGTTTAAGGCGAATAAGAATATTTGTATATGCGCTAAATACTAACATTCTTTATTGACGGTATTTTTAATTTTGGAGAGCGTTTTAATGAGTAAGATTAGACAGCAGGACTTTATTGATAGCGTTGAATCAGCACTTCAATACATTTCTTATTATCACCCTAAAGACTTTATAGATGCGTTGTATCTAGCCTATCAAAAAGAAGCAAACCCTGCCGCTAAAGATGCTATTGGTCAAATTCTAACCAATTCACGTATGTGTGCAGAAGGAAAAAGGCCTGTTTGCCAAGATACAGGAATAGTAACGTCGTTTGTAAAAATCGGAATGAATGTACAGTGGGATGCGCAATTAACTATTCAACAAATGGTCGATGAGGGAGTGCGACGAGCTTACGCTAACAAGGACAACCCACTAAGGGCATCAATCGTAAAGAACCCTATTGGGCCGCGCGTTAACACTAAAGATAATACCCCTTCGGTTGTTCATGTAGAAATGGTGCCAGGAAATGAGGTCCACGTAACCGTTGCTGCAAAAGGTGGTGGTTCTGAAAATAAATCAAAGTTTGTCATGTTAAATCCTAACGACTCAATTGTTGACTGGGTTCTTAAAACCGTTCCCACCATGGGCGCTGGCTGGTGCCCTCCGGGAATGCTTGGTTTAGGGATTGGTGGTACAGCTGAAAAAGCAATGGTTATGGCAAAAGAGTCCTTGATGGACCCCGTTAATATCCAGGAGCTACAGGAACGTGGTGCTGATAATTCAGCGGAAAAACTTAGACTTGAATTAATGGAAAAAGTTAATCAGCTAGGCATTGGAGCACAGGGTTTAGGCGGGCTGACAACGGTTCTTGATATTAAAGTCAAAGACTGCCCGACGCATGCTGCCTCTCTGCCAGTTGCGATGATACCAAACTGTGCTGCTACTCGGCACGCGCATTTTTGTTTAGATGGTAGCGGGCCTAATTTTATTGAGGCTCCGAGCCTTTCTGACTGGCCGGTGATTGAGTCGGCGGACCAGAGCCAGCTAAAGAAAGTGAACTTAGACGAAATATCACAACAGGAAATAGAATCTTGGCAGCCAGGTGATTCGTTATTACTTAGTGGAAAAATTTTAACCGGACGCGATGCTGCTCATAAAAAAATCAAGGATTTGGTTGATAATAACCAACCTTTACCTGACGGTGTTGATTTCGAAGGACGTTTTATCTATTACGTTGGACCAGTAGACCCAGTAAGAGATGAAGTTGTTGGCCCTGCGGGACCGACCACATCGACTCGAATGGATAAGTACTCTGAAATGATGCTTTCCGATAAAGCCGACGGTGGTATGGGACTGATGGGAATGATTGGGAAGTCGGAGCGTGGCGATATAGCGTTAGCATCAATTGCTAAGCATAAGTCTGTTTACCTAATGGCTGTAGGCGGAGCCGCCTATTTGGTATCAAAAGCGATTAAAGAGTCTCGCGTTGTTGCGTTTGAAGAGCTAGGTATGGAAGCAATTTATGAGTTTACGGTTAAAGATATGCCGGTAACCGTTGCAGTCGATACACAGGGAGACTCTGTACACAAAACCGGGCCAGCGGTCTGGAAGTTAAAAATAGAAGAGAATAACTATTAGGATGTGATTAGTTGTTTTTCACGATGGAAAAAAGTTTCTAAATTTTATAGAAGTGACGAGGGCATTCCCCTCACTTTATCTGACAAAACTAGCGAGAGAGTGGAAAATTATGAGTATACCTAGCGCAGGCGCTAAATTTCGAAAAGCTGTAGCAGATAACAAGCCATTGCAGGTTGTTGGTACCATTAATGCGTTGACTGCGCATATGGCTAAGCAAGCAGGGCACCAAGCCATCTATTTGGCTGGTAGTGGGGTTGCAGCAAACTCTTTGGGTTTGCCCGACTTAGGAATAAGCACTATCGATGACGTATTAACAGACGTACGACGAATTACTGATGTCTGTGACTTGCCGTTACTAGTTGATGCAGATACTGGGTTTGGCGGCGCATTTAATATAGCGAGAACGGTTCGATCATTAACTAAGTTTGGTGCGGCTGGTTGTCATATTGAAGATCAGGTAGCTGCAAAGCGATGTGGTCACCGACCGGGCAAGGAGATTGTTTCGTTAGAAGAAATGGTTGACCGAATTAAAATGGCTGTGGATTCTAGAACAGACGAAAATTTTGTCATTATGGCTCGCACAGATGCACTCGCTGTTGAAGGAATGCAATCGGCAATTGATAGAATGCATGCATGTATCGAAGCGGGCGCCGACATGATTTTTCCAGAGGCAATAACTCAGCTTGAGCAATACAAAGTGTTAAGTGAGTCGATAGATGTTCCTTTCCTTGCCAATATAACCGAGTTTGGACAAACGCCGTTATTTTCAACCCCTGAGCTTGCTGATGTAGGCGTAGAGATTGTTCTATACTGCTGTGGCGCTTATCGTGCAATGAATAAGGGCGCAGAATCGTTTTACAATGCGTTAATCAATGATGGTCATCAACGCAAAATTGTTGACTCTATGCAGACTCGAGAAGAACTATACCAATATTTAAACTATCATCAATTTGAGCAAAAGCTTGATTCGCTTTTCGCCGAAAATAAGGAGAAATAATTCATGAGTGACAATTCACCAAATGTAGTAAGAAAGCCGAAGAAATCGGTTGCTTTGTCGGGGGTTCCTGCAGGGAATACTTCGCTATGTTCTGTTGGTCTGTCAGGTAATGATTTAGCGTATTGCGGATATGACATTCTCGATTTTGCTGAAACTGCAGAGTTTGAAGAAATTGCCCATTTATTAATTCATGGCCGTCTGCCAACACAGTCGGAATTGATTAATTACAAACGCAAATTGCGTTCGATGCGTGGTCTGCCAAACGTTGTACAGGAAGTATTAGAAGCTATTCCAGCGGCGGCTCATCCGATGGACGTTTTACGAACTGGTTGTTCGGTATTAGGAACTGTATTACCAGAAAAAGACGAACAAGCTCCGGCTGATGCACGAGATATTGCAGATCGTCTTCTCGCTTCGTTTGGTTCAATGCTGCTTTACTGGTATCACTTTAGCCACAACGGCAAATGCATCGATGTTGAAACTGACGATGATTCTATCGGTGCGCATTTCTTGAACTTGCTGCATGGTGAAAAGCCCAGTGAGCAATGGGAAAAAGCGATGCATACATCACTTATTTTATACGCCGAGCACGAGTTTAATGCCTCAACGTTCACGAGCCGGGTAATAGCCGGTACAGGCTCTGATATGTATTCTGCAGTAAGCGGTGCGATCGGTGCTCTTCGTGGTCCAAAACATGGTGGTGCTAACGAAGTTGCTTTGGATATACAAAAGCGTTATGCAACGCCAGATGAAGCAGAGACAGATATTAAAGAGCGAATGGCTAGAAAAGAAATCGTTATTGGTTTTGGGCATCCCGTATATACTGTTTCAGATCCACGAAATGTTGTAATAAAGAAAATCGCCAAAAAACTGTCTGAGTCCC
>CAJQOL010000034.1 GCA_905479925.1 uncultured Kangiellaceae bacterium
AGTGTGGTAAAACGTATGACGTCAATTTGGTAGGCCTCAAAAAGGGTACGACGATAACGCGGTAAAACAGCTCATTTTTTAACACATCCTATGATGAATAATTCGGCAAAATGTATGATGGTAAAAAAGTAAATAACACTATGACTTCGGAGACTGTTTGACCATAACCATTAAGGCTTCTTGTGATATAGCGGCCATCGGAATCGTATCGAGTTTCAGCGGTTCTGTAGACTAGATATAATTGATAAGGGTCACTAGTTGGCACATTCGAGCAATCAGAAACGTTATCGCAAACTGTTTTCCTGGTGGTATTACCAAAAGTATCGTGAGAGTACTCGGTCCTCAAATATTTTTGACGGCTCGCGCTCAGCGGCTCAATGATTTCTGCCTTTAGAATTCCTGTTAATGAATCATATTCGAAATCGGTTGTTCGCGTGATTGTTGCTACTCCGTCCCCATAGTGATTAGCTTTGGCCCGAGTTAGTCGACCAAGAATCCAATTATTAAGATCCGCTGACGCATAGGTATTGGTTGTTCTAACTCTTTTCATCCAACCGCTACTGGTACAATTTGGTGCATGCCCATAACAATTATAGATATTCTGAACCGTTGGGTCGCCGTAGTCGTTATACGAACTGGTTGTGATCGTTCGGCTAATTAATGCTCCCGCATTGAGTGTACTGGCATTAAAATCGTAGCTATCTTCTTCGCCTCTAGATTGGTAGGGAAATAGGATGTCTTCAGCCTGATAGTTATTGGTATCTTTATTCCACTTGTCATAGGTGCCTACCGACCGTGTATCGTACTCGTTTCTAGCCTCACTAATTAGACGACTATTAATTCGACTTTTGTACCAAACCTGACTCTTCAGTGGGCGACCAACATAGGGATATTCTTGATGGTATGTCGTGCGGGTAATCATATCCGTTTGAAGGTCAATGGTTTCTAACCATTCAAACCCCAAACTTCCGTGCACAGAGTGACTACGTGATTTCCCATAGCGATATTCAACACCATTTAGATTATTTACATTGCTATACGATGGCGCTGAGCTTTCCACTTTTGAAACTACGTATTGTGGACCCCTGACGTTAAATTGTATTTCTCCTGATGTACCGGTAGTTTCCCAACCTTTATGGCTTTCATACAAATCAGATTTAGCAGGATCACTGAGTGCGTGATAATCAATATAGGTTAAGTTACCCATTCCATTATCGATTGTTTCAATTCGGTCTTGAATTTGAAACGGTGTTTTATTAAATGACGCGTAATTATCATAACTAGTGTGATCAAAATGCTCATCGGGTTCTACCGAAATAACGTCCAGTTCACCGTCAGCATTAAGATCAACTTGAGCGAAGCGCCAGCCATTTTGGCTACGCATTCCTGTATCTGTGTTATTGGATGGAAGATAGCCATTTACGCCAAACTCTCTCTTGTAAACACGGTTACTGCTGATATTGTATATTTCCATGCGACCATCAAGGTCGTGGTCACCAAAGTAAATGTCTTTGTCGTTATCAACATAAGTTGTTTGAGAATTTAAAAACTTTGTACCGGTAAATATTTTGTAGCGCCACCTATCATCACTATGATTTCGAAAAACCAAATCAGGTAGTCCATCCATATTGATATCAACGAATTTAACATGATGACTTTTGGTAACAGCATCACTTAGATCACCAAGAGTGATAAATTCTTCAAACTCATTGTTACCCTTAAAAGTTACGATTACCCAATGAGAGGTGTAGGTTGGCGTAAACGAGTCACATAGTGGATCATAAGGATTAACATCTCCGCAATACTCAGCCGACAATGATGTTGATTTAATGGCCTTAACCACCATATCCATTTGACCATCAGAATTAAAATCGGCATATGAGGAATGATCCGCATTAACAGTGACCGTTGAAATAATAGGATTAGTCCAAGGATTACCTCCACCGGTAAGTGAAGTGATATTAAAACTCAAGACTTGTTCCGCAGTAAAGTAATCGCTGGTCGAGCTATCGGCCATGATGTTGTAACGAATGTAGGTTTTGTTTGAACGCTGGTAGACGATATCGGGCATGGCATCGCCATCGACATCACCAAAATACCAATGACTTTCATCAGTGTCGATATCGGCGATTTTCTGGCTTCTCTCACTCCAAGGAGCGAGACAACCGTCTTCACCAAAAAAGACCGCAATGATTTCATTTTTGGTTGATACTAACGCTTCGTCACGTCCATCTCCATCCAAATCAAACACTGCCGACGTTCGACCACCATGAATGTCCCCTTCAACATATCCTTCACAAGTCTTGAGATATTCAGCACCATCAAAATCATGAGATGCGAAACGAGTTCCAATAACAGCGTTAGAAAAAGCGGAAGTGGACTCACCCGTATCTTTATCAACCCATACTTCATCATCGGCGTCTATATACAGCCAGTCTGGCTCAAGGTCACCATCGAGATTAATGAACGAGCCCTGCTGCATTTTCAATCCATTATTTTCTTGATTATCGGCTTGAATTCCCTTTATAGGATCACTCCATTCAAATGATGTAGGTAATAAAGAGATACCGTCTTTGCTTTCAGTAACCGTCGTCAAACGACTTTGTAGAGAGCGACCTGTTTCATAGTCAAAATCATAACGACGTACTTCGATATTCTCATCGGTAACAACAACCGAGTCTAAACGCTCTGTTCTCTGTGTTTTTCCTCCTAAATAATATCCGTATTTAACATCGCTTCTGTCAGAAGTGTAACTAAATTGTATTTTTACATTGGGACTATATTGAATAGATTCAATTTGGTTTTCGCCGTTCGCTTCGTCTAACTGATAGAAATAATTGATTTTGTTGCCGAAACGATCTTCCGAATAAGTTTGCGCCCAAGTCAAAATTTCGTTGGTAATTACGCCATCATCATTTGCATGGAATTGTGAGTTATTAGTTATTCCGTAAGCGTTTATTGAACCGTCTTTTTGCCACACTTTGAAATACTGTGGACCACTTCCTTCACTGCCATAAGCGATGACTTTTGTTTGACTATCAATAGCCGTACGATATTCTGAGTTTGCTGCACCGTAATCTCCTGAAACAACGACTAACTGCTGTCCTCCGAAACAGAAGCGGTCATTCTCATCAAAATTGATTGAACCGTGCTTTCCATTAATTGCCATTGATTGTGGACAACGATATATCCCGCCATTGGCGCTTATTTGCCAACCAACTCCCATGACGCCATTACCGCCCGCGCTGTTATAGTTTAAGCTGACATTTGGCTTTACACCGGCAACACCAACTGGTGCATATATTGGAATGCTATAGTTGGCTTGGCCGCCTTCATCGACTCTGAAACTACCATTAACCGCCCCGATCGCATCGGATATCAAATCCCTTGAACTATCACCTTCTTCTGGAGTAGGTGGCTCCGTTGGCCTTTCAACAACTACACTTGAAGAAATTCAATTTATCCCACAACCACTGGTATAACTACACCCTTTTACTCGATAGGTATAAGTACCGTCTGCAAGACTAGAAGTTGTAAAAGTCAGCGCAGTGCCACTACTGACTAGTCTGTAAGAGGCAACACCGCTGCTTTGTTCAAGTTCGTAATAATTGGCATTTTTGGTCACAGCCCAGCTAACGGTAAATGTACCATCGGCATCGCTAGACGGCACCTGAATCCAGGCTGGCTGAGACGGCACTGTACCGGTTTCGCATCCAATCCCAATTCTAGCGTCGATTTCACCACCGTTGGTTGAAATCAACCCTTTAGTCCGAATTGGGTCTTCACAGATAGCAGCCTTGACCGGCATTGACATTAATAGCTGTGCGTAAAGGAGAATTGCGGCAAATAAGAGATAGCCACTCAATTTAGTGTTTGAAGTATAGATAGCCTTTAGCTTTTCTAAGTTCAACGAAGGAATAAATCTGTGCATGTTAATACCTGGCAAATAAGTGAACGAGCTAACGGAAATTATTGGTTGACTCTATTCGTTAAAAATCAGGCGAATTGTTTCATTTTGGCGACAGACCAGTTATTAAAATTCTGCCAAATGTTGGTAATATTCAGACAAAATGAGATGTTTTGACTGTTTTTTGAACAAATCTGCCGTTTTTGATCACTTAAATGATGTAAATTGCGTTTTTTTGCACCGAGGTACCAATTTCATAAAAAGTCACATTTCCATGAAAGGCGCGCAAGAAAGCACCAATAAAACGAAGGGATATTTCAGGATTTGGTCGAAAATGAAAGGTTATTGGTACCTAGGTACCTTTCTAGTTAATAGCGGAGAAATAATTGTTTTATGTTTCACAGGAGTAAAATGATGTCTTAAGCACTCAATTTTGACTATTAGCCAACAAAACCAGCAACCGATTGAGAAACAAATTCATCCAATTTTGTCAGTACTTCTTGGTCAACCGTTGAATCGTTTTGCAACTCTTCCATCAGCGATTGATAGTCCGAATAGATGAGCGTAGAACCACTGTCGGCATTAAAAAGCAGTGTCTGCCTTAAGTCATTCCAGCGCGCTAGCTCTGGCTCGGTTAGACTTTCTGGTGCATTTCTGGCTCGATACCGGAATAACATTTCGTCTAGCCGAGGGTCGTTAAAGACGTAATTTGATTCCGCTAAGGTTTGCCAACTGCTAATTCTAATATCTTGCATTTTGTTTTTATCGGCATGATTAAAGAATCCACCTGAGTAGAGAGCATGGTCGGGATTAGTT
>CAJQOL010000035.1 GCA_905479925.1 uncultured Kangiellaceae bacterium
AGAAATGGTAATGCCAGGTGATAACATCAAAATGACAGTAGAATTGATTGCTCCAATCGCGATGGATGAAGGTTTACGCTTCGCTATCCGTGAAGGTGGTCGTACTGTTGGTGCTGGTGTTGTTGCTAAGATTGTTGACTAACAACCCTATTTAGACTATTTTTAGAACGGTCTATCTTAAATGACAAAAGGTGCCTTGATGGCACCTTTTTTCTACCCCTCGTATTTAACATTGACTATTAGGCTAACAAGTTAACCTTAATAGATGCACATGCAATATAAATGTTACAAAACTATACAAAAAACTTGCAACATCTCAACTCCTTATATATATTTATTTTTAGTAATTTCACATATAGATAATTACTAAAAAGGGAACGATCATTATTTAACTTAAATGATCGCGGAAATGGACTGTTTTCCTACCCATTTATTTAAATCCAAGAACGTAACTACCAAAAGAAAAGTGACATTAGAGCACTCTGTGTGCGTTCGTGTAATTTTAATACTTCGGTATTGAAAGGAGATTGTATGAGTCATGCCAGCAAAAGCGGCGACAATACGCGTATTTTTACGCTCAAGTCGTCAGCTTCGATTGTTTTAAGTAGCTTGTTGCTGCTTACAACAGGGTGCTTCGATGAAGATCCGGTAGCAGAAGAGCCACCAGTCGTCGTTGTTCCAGAACCAATTCCAGATCCGTCTGCTCTAACAGGCCCTGTCTTTGGTGATCTACCAGAAGGCTTAGAAGAAGCAAATCACAGTGCATTCGAAGGCGGAGCGACCGGCTCTGTTACCGATACTTTAGTTAATAATGTATTACAAGCTGAAAACCAGCGCGATAACGGAATCTTTAACGTGCCAACCAACGGTGCACCAAGCCCGTTGTTTGGTGCCGAAGCGTTTACTCAGCAAATATTGCGTTTTGAGGAATTCGGTACAACGTCTCTAAATTTAGAGCAAACTACTGCGCCCGCGGACTGGAGTGCATTACCAGCTCCTGAAAACTCTGCAAGTATTCCTGATTCGACGGAGTTAGAGTCTTTCTTGAGTCAAGATATCTGGCCAATCCCAACTCAATACGCGAATACGACTGATGCTAATCCGTGGCAAACGGAAATCGAAAGCTATTTAGGTAGAGCATTAGATACGCCTCCTGCGGAAGGTCGTCCACCTGGATTAGGTTGGTCGCATCAACGTTGGGACGAGTTTACTCCTGAAACTTATTTCCAAACCGCTACAACCGGTTCAAGAACCAATGGCGGATTCCGTGATAATAAACAAGATCATGGCTACGCAGTTGGTGAGTTTGCACCTGGTGGTTTATATCATAATACCGCAGGCCTAGAAGGGACCGCTGGTACCACTAACGGTATTAGTATTCGTTTCCATCCTGATATGCCGGTTCAAGACCCAGAAGCATTGTGGACATTTGACGGTACGTTACCGCCTAAGCTTCTTAAAGTTCGCTACGGTGAGCCTGTAGTAATGCGACACTATAATGCACTTCAAATTGATGTGTCTGCGAACAAAGGGTTTGGTCTTCATACCTTGTCAACCCATGAACATAATGGTCATAACCCTGCGGAAAGTGACGGTTACACCAACGCGTTCTTCTTCCCTGGACAGTTCTACGATTATCGCTGGCCGATTCCACTAGCTGGGCATGATTCCATTAATACAGATGCAACGGATATTCGTGCAGGCGCTCCAGACGGAAATGGCGGAATTACTAAGATTCCTGGTGACTGGCGTGAAACAATGAGTACTCATTGGTTCCATGATCATATGTTAGATTTCACTGCTCAAAATGTTTATAAGGGCGATGTTGCCATGATGAACTACTACAGTGCGATTGACCGTGGTAATGAATCAATTGATGACGGCGTTAACTTAAGACTACCAAGTGGTGAAGGGCTTGATTGGGGTAACCGTGATTATGACATCAATCTTGTTTTTGCTGAGAAAGCATTCGATGCAGAAGGTCAACTTTGGTTTAACCCATTTAATGTTAAAGGGTTTATCGGCGATGTTATGACGGTTAACTTCCTTTACAAACCTTATATGGATGTTAGAGCCCGACGTTATCGTTTACGTTTGTTAAACGGTTCTGTATCTCGTTACTTTAAAACCGTTTTAGTTGACGAAGCAGGAAATCGTGTTCCGTTCCATATGGTTGCCAATGACGGAAACATCATGGAGCATACCGTATATTTTGAGAACGGTGAATTACCGACTCACGGTATAGCAGAACGTTATGACATCATCGTTGATTTCAGCACGTTCGAAGAAGGTGACAAGCTTTACTTCGTAAACGTTATGCAGCACAAAAACGGCCAAGTAGCTGATGTAAACATTCCGTTGGAAGATGTTCTAAGTGGAGAATACGCTCCAACTATGGCAGATGATGATGGTGATGGAACATATGACCGTTGGGTTGATGGTGACCCAGTTGTTGGTAAATTCATGGAGTTTCGAGTTCAGGCGTATACGGGTCAAGACAATAGTCTTAATCCTACTGACTATGTGGCAGGCAAGAAAAAAATGATCCCACTTAGACGTCCTACAGAAGATGAATTAGCTAACGCACTTCACCGTACCTTTGAGTTTGAGCGTCAACCAACCGATGAAAAACCATGGGTGATCAAAACTGACGGTGGTGCTGGACTTAATATGGACCCTCGTCGCTTATCTGCTGCACCAACCAAAAACTCTGGTGGTTTAGAAGTTTGGCGTATTATCAACAGTGGTACATGGAGCCATCCGGTTCATATCCATTTTGAAGAAGGTATTGTTCTTCGAAGAGGTGGCGTTGCACCAAGTCGTGAAAACGGGTTAGAACATGAACAGTGGGCTAGAAAAGACGTTTATCGAATTGGTCCACAACCCGATAGTACCAGTATTGTTGAGGTAGCCTTGAGATTTCGTGAGTTCGCGGGAACTTACATGGAGCATTGTCATAATACTCAACATGAAGATCACGCTATGTTATTACGCTGGGATATTGAAAACCCAGGTCAAGTTAAACTGATGCCAACGCCTATGCCTTCTTGGGATGGAGTTAGCTATGTTGACACGGTTGCTCTTCCAACCGCACGAACCGGTGATGGTTTCGGTCAATATGGACCTGATGTTCAGCCAATGGCAATTTGGGTTGATGGTGCAGTTGTTACTGAGTTAGATAATATCAATGACGTACCGCTAGGTGACGCTCTTTCAGAAGAAGAGCCTGCTAACGAGCGTGGTGTTGTTACTTTCCCACTAACGAAAGGAACCAATATTGATGCTAATGGTGTTGAAACTGAAGTTTGGTATTTCCTTCATGACGCTAGTGATGAAGCGGTTGCTGAAGAGTTTGGCTTAGCTTGGGGCGGTGCGTTAGAGTTGACGCCTGTTGAAGCAAGTTCGCCAGCGTCAATTGACGAAGACGGCTACTGGACTTTTGAAGGTGATCTACCTAATCCTATTTGGGCTAACCCTCCGTGTCGTGTTTCTGATGGGACTGACGCAAATGGTACACCTTGTGAGAACCCTGATGCACTTCCGGATGTTGATGACGAAAATACTTATTCACCGCTACGTCGTGTTACATACAACGGAAAAGAAGTAATCTTCAATGCGATCATTGTTAAGTGGGGCGATCAACCTTGGGAAAAGAATCGTCTTGATGAATCTTGCGTAAGCTTTCCTGATTTACCGGCTAACACGGCCTGTGTTTATAACGGTAATTCTTGGGGTGGATTGCATGAGTCTGGGCACGTAGTGACTATGGACACTGAAAGTGAAAATCCTTCCGTTGGATTTAAGCTTCACAAGTCTTGGTCTGCGGAAGGTGATTATTTACCTTATTACATCGTATTAGATACTTTCCCATTTGGTCCTGCTCGTGCGATGGGTGTTCCTTACGTTCCTAAGCATGCTCATTTAGCTGGTGCAGCTGTTCCTCTGATACAGTTCATACCGCCAGCACCGATAAGACCTAGCTACCCACCAACACCAGCCGATGGCAATGGTATTTTAGGTGGTGGACCGTTTGGTAGCCAAGTAGGTGTTCCTTCTTACTTTATGCCTGAAGATGATTATAGCCCTATGTGGCATATCGGATTTGCGCATTGGTTAGAGCCTGCAACTGAAGTTGTAAAAGGTTTAGACCGAATTAAGGAGCTACGTGCTGAAGGCAAGTTGGAAGTGGTTGAATTTCCACCACCGCCAAACATGGGGTCAAACAACTACAATTTCGAGAACTTAAGTTCTCCGCATGTTGTAAACTGTCCGACACCAATGACTATCGACCGTGTAATTCACGATGTTCGTAACGCAGGTAAATTTTAATCGTTACTAACTGAGTCGAACCCTAAAAAAACCGCAGTGAATCTGAGATTCTCTGCGGTTTTTTTTAGTTATATCGTATAATCACAGAATTAATACTTGTTAAACCAGTAAAGGAATCAAAATGCGACAGCACTTCAAATTGATCTTATGCATTATTATGGGACTTTCTCTCGCTCAAAACGCTTCTTCTAAGGTGGCGTGGGGGCCAGACTATTTTCCTAACTTTACATTGACCGATCATAATGGAAAGAAAGTGAAGTTCTTTGATGATTTATTAAAGGACAAGATTGTCGCGATTAATTTTATCTATACGACCTGTCCGGATTCTTGTCCGTTAGAAACGGCACAGCTTGTTAAAGTACAAAATATTATGAAGGATAGAATCGGCAAAGACGTCTTTATCTATTCAATCACTATTGACCCTGATGTAGACACACCCGAAAAACTAAAAGAATACCGCGAAAAATTTGGAGCAAAATGGGATTTTTTTACCGGTGATGAGCAAGAAATTATTACCATAAGAAGAAAGCTTGGGCTCTACATAGAGGAAATTGAAGAAGGATCAAACAATCACAATGTCAGCATGATTGTTGGGAACCAAACGACCGGACGTTGGATGAAGCGTTCGCCATTTGAAAATCCCTATGTATTAGCTGACCAGTTAGGGAATTGGCTTGACGGTTGGAAGTCACCACAGAAAGAAAAAGATTACGCTAAAGCCCCTAAGCTCAGAAATATCTCTCAGGGAGAGTCGCTGTTTAGAACCCGCTGTGCAATTTGTCATACTATAACGGGTAATGAAATTCCCGGTGCGGTTGGTCCTGATTTACTTGGAGTTACAAGACTACGAGAAAAGCAATGGCTTTACGATTGGTTAAAAGCACCGGATCAAATGTTAGCAAAGAAAGATCCAATCGCTATCGCCCTTTATAAAAAATATAACAGAATAGCAATGCCAAATATGCGCTTGACTCAAAATGAGGCGACCGATTTATTGATTCATATAGAAGCAGAGACTGCGCGATTAGCGCCGAATATGGGAAAAGTATTTGGTAGTCAAGGTGCTGCTGAAGAAGAGCAAGAAGATTTAGTCGCGGTCATGAATGCATGGGTAAGACAACCAATTGTAGAATCTGACATTCATGCTGGTTACTTCACTCTAGTAAACGTAAGTGCGCAAAACCTTAAGCTCGTTTCCATCGAGTCAGAAGCTTACGAAACCGTCGAAATTCATGAAATGACTCATAAAAATGGCATGATGAAAATGGCAGAAATAGACTCGCTTGATATATCTGCTAATGGAAAGGTTAAACTCGCACCAGGTGGTAAGCATTTAATGCTAATTAATCCTAATCGAGAAATAAAAGCGGGCGGACGAGTAAAACTGACTCTCAAGTTTGAATCGGGCCAAACGCAGTTGGTTGATTTACCTATAAAAACAAAATAAAAAGTGACTAATAATAGCTAACAGGGCGCGGATAAAATGAAGAAAATATTAGTAATTGTTGCACTGGTTGTTGCCTTAGCGGCGGTTTATTTGATGCAAGATCAGTCAAGTGGACAGCACCAAAAGCTTTCGCAACAGGAGTTAACTAAGCTAAAGACACAACAAGTTGTTTTTGAAACCAATAAAGGCAACTTTGTCATTGAGCTTTACCCGGATAAATCACCTTTGTCAGTTTCTAATTTTATTAACTATGTAAAGCAAGGGTTTTATGAGGGTACGGTTTTTCATCGCTCGTTGCCTGGGGTAATTATTCAAGGTGGTGGTTTCAGCAAAGGTATGAATTTAAAAGCGACTAACGCGCCAGTAAAGAATGAGTCGGATAACTTACTACCAAATGTAAAAGGTTCAGTATCAATGGCTCGAAAAGATCCAGCCGATAGTGCTACGTCACAGTTTTTTGTCAATTTAAGAAATAACCCAAGTCTTGATTATCGAGGGGATAAACCTGGTTATGCGGTGTTTGCTAAGGTGGTGCAAGGTTTGGATCTGCTTGAGGCATTAGCGAGAAATAAAACTGAGATACAAGGTGCTCATCAGAATGTGCCGATAGAGGCTATCGTTATTAAATCTGTAAAGCTAACAGATCGGCCGACATTAAAAGAAGTTGGAGCAAACGGGACTGAAACAGCTAAAACAAAAGTCTTCCAGGAGGGGGTTCATTACGTGAGATTAAAGACTCCCTTACCGCTAATTAACACCAAAAAGGTCGAAATTGTTAGTGCGTTTTCCTACGGGTGCGGACATTGCTACGGACTTTATGGGGCTACTCAAGACTGGAAAGCGGAACAGCGCAAGAAGATTGACTTTAGCTTCTTTCACGCGGTTTGGAGTAATGCTATGAGAATTTATGCACAAACCTATTATACCGCTATCGCTTTAGGGGTTGATAAAAATATGCATGTCCCGCTTTATGAGGCAATAGTCATTCACCAACAGAAGCTTAGTAACAAAGATGAAATAGCAGCGTTTTTTGAAAGTTACGGCGTTGATAAAGCTAAGTTTATTGAAGTTTTTGATAGTGAAGCGATCGTTAAACGGGTCGGCCAGGCGGAAAAACTTACAAAGGCGTATCACCTTGCTAGCGTGCCTGAATTTATTGTCGCAGGAAAATATCGACTTGACCCTATGCGAGCTGGTGGCGTCAAAGAAATATTTGAGGTAATGGATTACCTAATTGAAAAAGAAACCAAAAGCCAATAATTTTATTAGACCTGTTACAAACTAAAGCGGCTCTAGTCAGTTAAATTAGTTCGCTTATTCTGGGTAACTTAATCTAGGTGGCTTAATCTAGGTTAGTTAACCAAGCCAACAAGGAGCGCTTTAGTTGTTGTTAAAGAAATGACAGTCTTTTTATGGCCGACGCCAACAAGATATGTTACTTATCAACCGTGGCACTCAACTAATGTTGAGTCGAGTTTCCTGCTACCGCCTTGTGTGACTTTATATCTATTGCATTAAATTCGAAGCGGTTAAGACAAAACTCACATTTCACGGGGACTCTGCCTTTTTCCTGTAGAATTTCCTCAATTTCTTCCGCTGGAAAAAGCGCTACTGAGTCCAGCATTTTCTTACGACTACAACCGCAATGAAAATTGACGGGGTGAGACATTAGGTCACGTACGCTCTCTTGGTGAAATAGTCGATTTAACAAAACATCGGATTCAGTATTAAGGCATTCATCGGTAGTCAGGGTGTTCGCAAGAAACACCAGATGGTCAAATGAGTCTTGGTTGAGCATATCTGGTAGCGCTTGTAACATTAGGCCTGTGACCTTTTGTTCATTGTTAAACAACCAAATCTTGGTCTTTAATTGTTCCGATTGATTAAAGTAATTTTCTATGCACGCTTCAAAGCTCTTTTGACCTAGTTCAACATAGCCTTGATAACGTTTTCCTTTTTTCGGTTCTATCGTTATCGAAAGTCGTCCACCTTTGGTTAACTCTTGAAAGCTTTTCTGGGAATAATCGGCTCCTTTATCGTATCTGGCTATGCCTCTATAACCAAGTTTATGATTGGCTTGAACAACTAACATTTTTAATTCGTTTGGAGTTTGTAGCTGAACGGACAGCTTACCTTCAAACTTAATCGTTGTTGTCATAAGTACCGTAACTGCAGCAACTTGTTGAAGCAGTTCAGCAATAGCCGGAGGATAATTATGCTCTAGAACCATTTGCTGAGAAGACGTTTCAAGCTGCACTAGCTCGCCACGAATTCCAAAGCTGTCAAAAATAAATCGTTGGATATTGTCGGACATTGAAAGTTACGCGCTAAAAAAAAGGTGAAATATTATAACAGCTTGAGCGAAATAGAATAATAATAATGCATTAATGTAAGTGGTAACGTAATGGCTATAAAACAACCAAAGCTTACGGCTAGGTTAACCGTCACTACCGGTTAATCGGTGCAGTAAAGCTCTCTATTAAGCTAGCTAAAAGCACGTCACGCAAAGAGTCTTATAGCTAAGAGGAGGTAATATACCCATCCCACCCCAAGATGCATGCTTCAGAGCTTCACCAGAAAGCTTGAACGAGGCGCAGCTTGTAGGGAATGGCTAGCCCTTGGCAAAAGCTGTAACGCTGTGCAAGTTTTCTGGTGAAACTCCCGTAGGGCACGGCAATAAGCTATCATCTTCTTCGTTACTGCAACTTGAATTAGAGTGACTAATACGGCATTGCAGCGCCTTAAATATGACAGCTTATTGCCACGCTGAAGCATGCATCTTGAGGTGGGATGGGTATATAATTGAAAGAGAATATTAACTTATAGAATACAGCGACAGATAATGTGGCGATAGAGTAGGCCAGATCCATTTAATTGGCTCTGGCCAAAGGGCGAGCTAAGCCGCTTTAGTATCAGTGCTTTCAAAAATTTTGTCAGCGGAAGATGCAACAAACCCTTTGAATAGTTGGCCATTAGCAAGTGGGTGTCTTATTGCAAATTCATAGAAACAGCTCGGTATTTCAATCGCTTTGTCGTCAAACTGAACGTCAACGGAGTTTGCAAGCGTTGAAGACTGCTCAAGAAAGGCTTCTTTATTTCCTTTGACTTCGCCGCCGGAAGTATTGAGTTTAAAGCCATTTTCTTTAAGGTGTTGATTGACAGCTCTAATATTATCAAAACTAGTTAAATCGTTAATAGAGACAGTAAAATGGTTAGGACGATAACCAAATGCCGCAACCCAAGCAGCATACTCACTTTCTGAAAGTAAACGCTCGTAAACCGCCGATGACAGACTCCAGTGTCGCCCAGAATACAGGAATTCTGAGGTATTTACTTTAGCTATATCTAACTGTAATACTAACTCTTTGATGAGTGTTTGGATATCAACTGAAAATTCTTCAATAATTAATTCACTGATAAATACCAGAGGCATTGTAGGGTGTGCATAATGCTTAGCTCGCAGCTTCTTTGCCTCAAAATGATAACTTTCTACTTCTTCATAGCCTGATTCGATAAGCGGTTGGGCGATATCCTCTACACGAATGCCATCAATGCCAAAGGTTCTGAACGCAACATGGTCATTAACAACGTTATCCTGTTGGCTAAATAGCTGATAAATCTTTAAAGCCTCGGGATTTAGTGCTAAATAATCCTGCCACATGTTCTCAAAAGTTTGTTCGATTGTGGTCGATTGTGTCGATAAATGCATATAACTACCTTGATATACTCAATAAGTGGCGATTTGTGCGTACTATAGTCAAATAACTAACAAAGGAATAATATTGTTTTCATATCTATGATATAGGTATATCCTTTAGCTCGTCACAAGAACTAAAGTAGAGAGGCCATTATGGACTTAAGAGAATTAAGGTATTTCGAGTCGACATACGAGTTAGAGAGTATTAGTGCCGCAGCTAAACACTGCTTTGTATCTCAGCCTTCGATTTCGGCCGCTATTCAAAACCTTGAAAGCTATTTGGGAGAAGCGTTATTTATAAGACACGCTCGCGGTGTAACGCCAACGGACGCTGGGCATCGCCTATATCCGCTTTCGCAGCAACTAACTCATCAAGCTCGCTCAATAAAGCAAGTTTTTCAAAATAAGTCAGCGGTTAAACCTTTTAGACTTGGTGTTGTTCCCGCCCTTGGGGCAGCGCGAATGAGTCATTTATTAAAGGAAATTATTGACTCCGTTGATGGCTTAGAGCTCACTCTGGTTGATTCAGAGAAACGCCAATGTGACGCACGAATTATTTCCGACAATATGGTCAAACCTAACGAAGCCTTTTTGCCCTTTTGGCGAGATGAGTTCATGATGGCACTGCCTCCAGGTCATCCTTTGTCATACAAAAACGAGTTAGCGTTAAACGATTTAGACGGTTTGAATTTTATTCTAAGGGGGCCAAGCTTTGTGACTAGAACGCTGATGAACGCAATGGCTCCGCTAGACATAAAAATGGTTAATCGTGCAAGAATAAGAACCGTTGAATACGCCGTAGAACTTGTTGCTGCTGGTGTAGGAGCCGCAATGGTTCCTAATCATCCAAGCTTTTTTAATACTCAAAAATTAGCATTGTTACCAATTAAAGATATGAAGTTCGAAAGAATTATAGGGCTTGGTTATCCCATGGATATTGATATAGACCGTGTTTTACAATCGGTGATCAATGTGTGCGAAGTTAATCAGGTAGCGAAATAAGTTTGAAATGCTGAATCAACAAATATCAGCCAAAAACCTTCATGGTCAATCATTTTTCATAAAAAAGCCCCGAGTACAAAAATGTAATCGAGGCTTGATTTAACGTTGTAAGCTATTACTTCTTAGCGTCACGCTCTTTAACTTCTTCTATAACTTTGTCTGCAACACTGTTAGGACAAGGCATGTAGTGTGAGAACTCCATAGAGAACTGACCACGACCTGAAGTCATTGTACGCAGGCTTCCGATGTATCCAAACATTTCTGACAGTGGAACGTCAGCTTTGATTCTAACACCAGTAACACCAGCTTCTTGATCTTTAATCATGCCACGACGACGATTCAAATCACCAATAACATCACCAACGTGATCGTCAGGAGTGAAAACATCAACCTTCATGATAGGCTCGATTAACTGTGGGCCCGATTTTGGAATTGATTGACGGAAAGCACCTTTTGCAGCAATTTCAAAAGCAACCGCAGAGGAATCAACCGCATGGAATGAACCGTCAAACAATTCAACTTCAACATCTAATACAGGGAAACCAGCAAGAACACCTTCGTCCATCATGCTTTTGAAGCCTTTCTCGATAGCTGGCCAGAATTCCTTAGGAACGTTACCACCAACAACCTTTGACGAGAACACAAAACCGGTTCCGGGTTCGCCCGGCTTGATACGGTAGTCAATTTTACCAAACTGACCAGAACCACCAGACTGCTTCTTATGGGTATAGCTATCTTCGATTTCTTTGGTAATTGTCTCACGGTATGCTACCTGAGGCTCACCAACTTCAAGCTCAACACCATAAGTTCGTCTTAAGATGTCAACTTTGATATCTAAGTGAAGCTCACCCATTCCTTTAAGGATGGTATCGCCAGTTTCTTGATCCGACTCAACGATAAATGTAGGATCTTCAGCAACCATTTTACCAATCGCTATCCCCATTTTTTCAGAACCACCTTTATCTTTAGGTGTAACAGCAATAGAGATTACCGGCTCAGGGAATATCATTGGCTCTAGAGTACAAGGGTTCTTCTGGTCACATAAAGTGTGTCCAGTTTGTACGTTTTTCATTCCTACGATAGCTATAATGTCGCCGGCTTGTGCGGTGTTTAATTCAGTACGCTCATCAGCATGCATTTCAACCATACGTCCGATACGCTCAGTCTTGCCTGTGAACGAATTAATTAGCGTATCGCCCTTGTTGATTACACCTGAGTAGACTCGAACAAAAGTTAACGCGCCAAATCGGTCATCCATAATTTTGAATGCTAACGCTCGTGCAGGCTCATCAGGTGAAACGATTGCGTATTCACCATTAGGTGTGCCTTCTTCGTCAGTTAGCGGCTGAGGATCAACTTCGGTTGGAGACGGAAGGTAATCAACAACAGCATCCAAAACATTCTGAACACCTTTGTCTTTAAATGCACTACCACAATAGGTTGGGAAGAAAGCCAATTCACGAGTACCTTTACGGATACACGCTTTAATTTGCTCGATTGAAGGCTCTTCACCTTCCAAATAAGCTTCCATTAGGTCATCGTCTTGCTCTACTGCAGTTTCAACTAACATTTCACGGTATTCAGCGACTTTGTCAACCATATCGGCAGGTACGTCGCCAATTTTGAAATCTTCAGGAGCACCAGTTTCGCCCCAAACGTAAGATTTACCCTCTAATATATCTACAACACCAACAAAATCGTCTTCGATTCCGATAGGAAGGGTCATTACAAGTGGAGTCGCTCCAAGAACGTCTTCTACTTGCTTAACAACACGGTAAAAATCAGCACCCATACGGTCTAATTTATTAACGAAAATGATACGAGCTACTTCAGAATCATTTGCATAACGCCAGTTTGTTTCTGATTGTGGCTCAACACCACCACTTCCACAGAAAACACCAACACCGCCGTCAAGAACTTTTAAAGAACGGTAAACTTCTACAGTGAAGTCAACGTGTCCAGGGGTATCGATGATGTTTAATCGATGATCGTTCCAGAAACAGGTAGTAGCAGCAGATTGAATCGTAATTCCACGCTCAGCTTCCTGCTCCATAAAGTCAGTTGTTGACTCACCATCATGTACTTCACCGGTCTTATGGATCTTACCAGTAAGCTTCAAAATTCGCTCTGTTGTCGTGGTTTTACCAGCGTCTACATGGGCAAATATACCTATATTTCTGTATTTGCTTAAATCAGTCATTTCGATACTCTATCTTTAGTTAAAATTCGTTCTAGCGTTTAAAGTCTGTCAAACAGCCACCTTGAAGGAAACTGCTAGGAATTCTGGTCGCAATTGCGAAAGGCGCGCATTATACACTAGATATATCTGGAGGTGTAATAGCTTTTTGAATAAAAATTAAACAATTCCGCTGGAGGACGCATTTGTTGTAATCGTAAAGTCGGTCTAATCTGGTTCTTGGCTCATAATGTTTTTAAATCGATGTATTTGCCTACGTTGTTTTTTGTCAGGTTTTCCCTGCGTGCTAGGTGCTGATATTTTTCTTAACTCGCTGATTTCTTTGCGTTTATCAATGCTTTCTTGGGTTTCTTCATAAAGCGTCTGAGCAAAAGTGGCGTTGCCACGTTTGTCCGACAAGCCAACTACTGTGACAATTTTATTATCAAACCCCTGCCGTACTTTAACGGTATCGCCAATATGGACAGCGCGCCCTGCCTTAGGTTTATTTCCTAAATATTCAACTTTACCGCCTTCAATGGCAGTTTTTGCTATTGAGCGCGTTTTATAAAAGCGGCAAGCCCATAACCATTTGTCTAGCCGGATAATATCGCTAGGTGGCTTTGCAGAAGCGTTAGAGTGATTATTGTTGGCTGCTTTCTTTGTCATAAGAGCGTTATTACTATTGCATAGTTAAGCGGGCCGTTCGCGCCGCTTAAAGGCGGTTGATAGGATTGTCTAGTGTAAATATGGTGTCGAGAGTGACCCATTTAGTGAGTAAATTCAACGTTTGTTGCAATATTGTCGTAAATTTGGCTTGTAGAATGGCTGATTAAACAAATTTTAAAATACTCCGCTATTTATTTATGGTTCTTTTTTATGACCCTTTTTTAGAATGAAGTGCGTTTATTATTCTGCGACATCAGAAGAATGCTTTGCGTAGTCGATTTGTGAGACGAATTTATTCGCTAGAGCGCTGCTTGAATCAAGAAAATTTGTACCGTTAGATGGTTAAGGCTCTAAATTGATATGCGCTGTAACGACTTATTTATCTTAGGGCCGAAATTGTGGTTATTTTAACGTAAATCATAGGTTATAAAAGATACTGAATTCGGGTAAACTAGCTCGGTTCTGCTAAGTGTAGGGCATAATCGAAAAACATCGGTGGGATAATAACCATTAAAAATGGGACTTAGAGGAATGAAAACAGTCTTTATCCTCCCCAAAAAAACAGAAGTTAGCTGAAGTTAAAGCTATAACAATTATTTTTGTAGAATTGAACGGACGGAAATGAACCTATCCATTAACAAAATCTTTGAGTGGTCAAAACACTATATGAACTGGTTCCCTGTTATTCAGTGGACCGGTTTGATTGTTATTACCGTGATTTTAGCGAAATTATTTTGGGTGGTTACGTTGCATATGACTCAGCCCGACGTATCAAAGCAAAAAGTTAAAGTGACCGCACAAAAAAGCAAATCTAAAGCCGTCAGTAATACCGATGTATCAAAACTTATTAGTCGGCACCTATTTGGCAGCACTGAAAAAGTCGCTGCAGTACAACCAACAGTCGAGGCGACCAGGCCTACCCGTCTTAATTTGATCTTGCGAGGCACCTACGCGGCTGGTATTGAAACAAGGTCTAACTCGGTTATCGAAGACGGCCAAGGAAAACAAGCGGTCTATTTCGTCGGTGACAAATTAAAAGTATCTGGCCAGGTTTTTCTAAGGCAAGTGCATGTCGATAAAGTTATTTTAGAAACCAACGGTGTCATGGAAGAGCTAAGGCTGAAGGACAAGGTACCGCAAGTCGCGGTTAGGTCAAATAAACAAAAAAAGGTGGGCAAAGCCAAAAAAAATAGCCGAGTGGATGATAAGCGAAGAAACGCTCAGATTAGCCGTTCGCTCAATAAATACAGACAACAGCTTCAGAATGACCCGTTGAGTTTGGTTGGATTGGTTAATTATCAACCTAAAATGGTCGACGGCGAAATGATAGGAATACAAATATCTCCTGGAAAAGATAAACGATTGTTTACACAGTTAGGCTTGCGTCGAAGAGATGTTATTACTGCGGTTAACGGGGTATCACTTACCAACCCGCAAGACGCAATGCAGCTACTTACTGAAATTCAGGATATGCAAGAACTGCAAGTAGAAATTAGTCGAGGCAATGAATCGATAAGCTTGTTACTTAACTTAAATCAAGAGCCAGATCGTAATGGACCTAAGCGGTCCAACGAAAAAGCTGGTATTTAGAAAGTTTTAATGAATTTTACCAAGAATAAAATAACCAAGGATTTCAACCCGTGTTAAGAATTTTGACCAATAAAATTGCCATTACTGTGCTTTGTATCGCTGTTTTTGCGAGCAATGTCAGTGCTGATACCGCAACCATTAATCAAAAAGAAACCGATATTGGTGTTTTTATTGAAATGGTTAGTCGATTAACCGGGAAAACCTTTATTGTCGACCCTCGGGTTAGAAATAAAAAAATTACCGTTATTGCGCAACATGAAATGGATGAAGATGAAGTTTTTGCTCTTTTCCTTAGCGTTTTAAAAGTACATCAATTTTCTGCGGTTGAAACAGACGGTGTATACAAGATTCAGCAGTTACAAACGGCTAAACAAGATTCAGTGGAGGTCTATAGCGAAGGCGAACAGTACTCAGGTGACCAATTAGTGACACGGGTGATTAAGGTCGACAATGTCGACGTATCATTGCTTGTTCCTTTGTTAAGAACGCTTATCCCTCAGCAAGGTCATATGGCGCAGTACAAACCAACCAACGTTATTGTTATTCATGACTCCGCGGCTAACTTAGAACGTATCGTCAAAATTATTCGCAAAATAGACAAGGAAAGTAATGAAGAAATTCAAGTAGTTGAATTAGAGCACGCTTCATCGACCGAAGTAGTTAGAATTCTGGAAAGTTTGGAGAAGCAAAATAGTGGGAGTTCTAAGTCCGATGCGAGAAAACCTAAATTTGTTGCCGATGAGCGAACCAATAGTATTCTGCTAAGTGCTGATAGGAAAGCCTCAATGAGGTTACGTGCGCTTATTGCACAACTTGATTCACCCATTAAAAATGCTGGTAATACCAAAGTTCGCCACCTACGTTATGCAAAAGCTGACGAGTTAGCGACCTTATTGGAGGGTGTCGCAGATTCGCTTGAAACTGAAGACTCAAAAAAGAAGTCGACTAAGTCGAGACGTGGTTCAGACAAGATGTATTCTATTAAAGCGCACACAGAAACAAACTCGTTAGTTATCACCGCGCCACCCGATATTATGAAATCTTTTGATTCGGTAATTAATCAGTTGGATATTAGACGTCAACAGGTTCATGTTGAAGCGATTATTGTTGAAATTTCAGAGTCTCTTAATAAAGAGCTTGGGGTTCAGTGGATTTCTGATAAAGGGATTATCAATTATTCAAATACTTCACCAAGTGCTACCAGTTTAGTTGCCGGTATTCTTTCAAACAGGGGACAATCTAATGGTTCAAGCGTAACGACGACTGCGCCAGACGGAACAACGACAACGACCGAAGCCCCTCAAAACGGTGATAATGGAGCAGGAATTGCACAGGCAATTAGTGGGTTGACTGGTGCTCTATTTGGCTTTACAGACAACGAGTCATGGGCAGGTCTATTAAAACTCTTGTCATCGGATACAGAGTCAAACGTATTATCGACTCCGAGCTTAACGACGCTGGACAATGAAGAAGCGACCATCAGTATTGGTCAGGAAATTCCAGTTATTACTGGCTCTCAATTAGGTAGCGGTAATGCTAACCCGTTCCAGTCAGTTAATCGTTTAGATGTTGGTATTAAGCTCAAAATCACGCCACAAATTAATGAAGGCGATGCCGTTGTTCTAAGTATCGAGCAAGAGGTTTCAGGTATAGCTGGCGCAACGGCTGTTGATGTTATAACGAATAAACGTCAAATAAATACCACCGTCCTTGTTAACAATGGACAAACGATTGTATTAGGCGGTTTAATTGATAATGACGTACAAGAAAGCGAGCAAAAAATTCCACTATTAGGTGATATTCCTTGGCTTGGCCGTTTGTTTTCTTCAACGGGAACATCAAAGCGAAAAACGAATTTAATGGTATTTATTCGACCAACGATTATATCGGAGAGCGGTGAAATCAATAATATCAGTTCATCTAAATATAACTATATGCGAGCTCTTCAAGAAGACAAGAGAATGCGTGGCATTTCGTTAATGCCGCTAACGGATCCAGAAATGCTGCCAGAATGGGACGATTCCTTATCGTTACCTCCATCCTATGAACAAGTAATGGACGAAGGTAAGTTGGCTGAGCCGCCAGCGGATAATAATTAGAATTACAAAAAGGTTTTAATGAACTTTTGCTTAGCAACAAGTGATATAAATTGAGTAAAAATTTTGAGTGTAAACGATGGCTGTCAGTGAATTTATAAGACAAGAAGAATCAGCGGAAACCCCCGTGCTTGAGAGCGAAGAGTTGCTCGAAAATGAGTCGCCTAGCTCAGATGTTAGGTTGCCTTTTTCATTTGCAAAACGACAAGGTATTGTCTTTAGAATGAGAGAGCAAGGCGATTCAATTGTTGACGCCGTTGTACGAGCTAATGTTTCGGTTCAAGCTGTTTCCGAGGCTCGCCGATTTTGCAACCATAAAATAAATTTTGAAGAAGTTAGCGACGAAGATTTTGAGTTTATTTTGGGCCAGGTTTACCAGGATAATTCCGGTGAAGCAATGGCTGCAATGGAAGATATCGGTGACGATTTAGACCTGTTTAAATTAGCTGATGAACTTCCTGAAACGGAAGATCTTCTAGAAGCCGATGATGATGCGCCAATTATCAAGTTGATTAATGCGCTTTTAACCGAAGCTATAAAGGAAAGTGCTTCGGATATTCATGTTGAGACCTTCGAAAACGATCTTAAAGTGAGATTTCGAGTTGATGGTGTTTTACGAGAAGTCTTGAGCCCCGGTAAAAAACTTGCACCGTTATTAGTTTCTAGAATAAAAGTTATGGCGAAACTTGATATAGCCGAAAAACGAGTCCCACAGGATGGGCGTATTGCATTAAAAATTGCTAACCGTGGAGTCGATGTTCGTGTTTCCACAATTCCCTCTAGTCATGGTGAACGTGTTGTAATGCGTTTGTTAGATAAGCAGGCTGGACGACTTGATTTTTCACACTTAGGAATGCCCGAAAATTTGATGGATGAAATGGATAAACTCCTTCATAAACCCCATGGCATCATTTTGGTAACCGGGCCTACGGGGTCAGGTAAAACAACCACGCTATACGCAGGCTTAACCTTACTTAATCATTCTTCTAGAAATATCCTCACGGTAGAGGACCCAATTGAATACTTGTTAAATGGTATTGGACAAACTCAAGTAAATAGCAAAGTTGATATGACTTTCGCAAGAGGACTACGGGCAATTCTACGTCAAGATCCAGATGTCGTTATGGTTGGTGAGATTCGAGATTTAGAAACCGCTGAAATTGCTGTCCAAGCCAGTTTGACCGGTCACTTGGTTTTATCGACGCTACATACTAATACGGCGTCTGGAGCTGTTACCCGTTTGCACGATATGGGAATTGAGCCGTTTCTATTGTCCTCTAGTTTGTTAGGTGTTTTGGCGCAAAGATTGGTAAGAACGCTATGCCCAAGTTGTAAGAAACCAGCACAAGCGACTGCTAAAGAATGCGAGCTAATGGGGTTTGATTCCGCTAAGCCGCCAACCGTTTACCACGATGTTGGCTGCGCCGAATGTAATCGTTCTGGATATAAAGGGCGACAAGGGATATTTGAACTCGTCACGATTGATGAAGAAACGAGAAGTATGATTCATAACGGGGCCGGTGAATTGGAAATTGAACGTCATGCTCGCAACAAAGGTTTTAGTATTCGCGAAGACGGCAAGCGTCGAGTTATTGAGGGCATTACAACGGTTGAAGAAGTCTTAAGGGTAACACGAGAAGACTAATGGCAGCTTTTGAATACACAGCATTAACCGCGTCAGGTAAACAGACCAAAGGTATTTTGGAAGGTGATACGCCTCGACAAATCCGCCAGCAACTGCGCGACAAAGATCTTATTCCTCTTGATGTTGAAGGGGTTAATAGTAAAGAAAAGCAAAAGAAAACAAATGCCGGCGGCGGGCTTTTTCAAACCAAGATAAGCGCAGCGGATCTCGCATTAATAACTCGCCAAATAGCTACCTTGGTTAAGGCTGCTATTCCTGTAGAGGAATCGATTAAAGCGGTTGCTGAGCAGTGTGAGAAAAGTAAGCAACAAACCATGTTGTTGGGCATTAGAGCAAGGGTTGTAGAAGGTCATACATTAGCTGATGCGTTAACTGAATATCCCGGCGTATTCTCAGAACTCTATTGTTCAATGGTAGCCGCTGGAGAGAAGTCTGGTCATCTTGAATTAGTATTAGAACGGTTAGCTGATTACACCGAATCACGCCAAGCTATTTCTCAAAAAATAACGGGCGCGTTAGTTTATCCGGTGATTTTGTCGATTGTCAGTGTTGCAATAGTTAGCTTTCTTTTGGGGTATGTTGTTCCACAAATAACCGAAAGCTTTGTCCAGTCTGGCCAGGAACTTCCGTTGTTAACTCAAATATTACTGTCTATGAGTGAGTATATTCAGTCCTGGGGGATTTTAACTGCACTGGCTATTGTTACTTTAATTTTTGGTTTTAAATGGCTTTTGAAAAATCCCAAACTGCGGTTTGCTTGGGATAAATGGAAAATTAATGCATGGGTCATTGGTAAAGTGATTCGAGGCTTAAATGCCGCTCGGTTTGCCAGAACATTAGCGATACTAAGCGCTAGTAGTGTTCCATTACTGGAAGGATTGAAAATCGCTGGCGATGTTATGACTAATGCTGCATTAAAAGATGCAGTAAAAGAAGCGGCGTTAAGGGTAAGCGAAGGAGCTGGGTTAAAAATATCGTTACAACAATGTGGCTACTTTCCTCCTATGATGCTTCATATGATAGCTAGTGGTGAGAATTCGGGTGAGTTAGAGCAAATGCTTGATCGAGCAGCGGATAATCAAGAGACCCAATTTGATAATCTAGTTAGTGTCATGATGGATATGATAGGACCCGTCATGATTCTTATTATGGGTGGTTTTGTTTTTACTATTGTATTAGCAATCATGCTGCCGGTATTTGAATTAAGTGACACATTAGCGTAAAAAAATACATTAGCATAAACAAAATACATTGGCATAAACGAAATAGACTGGGCCAGTATTTGAGATACTGGATTACCAAATATACAAAAATATTGTTTTAAAAATACGAGGTTAATATGAGACGACAAGCTGGTTTTTCATTATTAGAAATTTTGGTAGCGATGGCCATCATGGCTATCTTGGGTGGCGTTATGGTTATTAAATTTGCTGGTAAGACTCAAGAGGCAAACTTAATTAAAATTAAAACCGATATTAAGGCACTAGAATCTGCGTTAATACAATACAGCGCCGACAATTTTATGTATCCAACAACAGAGCAAGGTTTGGAAGCCTTAGAAACCAAACCGACTAGCCGACCTGAGCCAAAAAATTACGCTCGTTCCGGATATATCAAATTATCGATGGACCCATGGGGTAATCCTTACCAGTATGCGTATCCTGGAGAGTTTGGTGAGTATGATATTTATTCACTTGGTGCTGACGGTGAAGAAGGTGGAGAAGATATGGCTGTAGATATTGGAAACTGGAATGCTGAAGAAGTACTTAAGGCCTTTAAAACAGGAGAGCAGTAGCTTAGAGGTATAGACAGCTCACTTCTGCCCATGCATGAGTGTGCTTGAATCGCCTGTTAAATCATGTAGCAATTTATGATGAGATTACTCGAGCAAAATAAGCCGGCGTTTGAGCGCATAAATAATCAACGTTCCTTTACTAGCAGGCAAGCGGCTTTTAGCTTGCTAGAAATATTAATCGCCATGGCTATTATGGCCTTAATGGTAGCAATTGCTTTTCCAAATTTAGGACAAAATCCAGATAAACTGGCCAAAAAAGAAACGCTTCGTTTAGTGGCGGCGATTGAAATGGTAAGAGATCGCTCTATTATCCTAAATCAAGAATACGGTTTAAATATTGACGAAGACGGTTATCAATTTTTAGTACTATTTGAAGATGATAGTGATGAAAATGAACCATCTAAATGGCGATTTGTAGATGATATTCCAGAACTAGGTGAGCATAAATTTCCTGAAGGCTTGGAGATTAATGTGACTATCGATGGAGACAACTTATTTACGTCCCAAGAAGATGATGTCGATATTTTTGAAGAGGATGTCGATATTTTTGAGGGGGACGAAGAAGAGAAAGAAATTGAACCGCCACAGGTTTATTTTCTTTCGACAGGAGAGCAAAACCAGTTTTCCGTCGGTATAGCCGCTGATGAAGAGCAGCAACGGGATAGAGACGAACGCACTTTTTTTAGAGTGAGAGGTTTTTTAACGGGGAACCTTAAGTATGAAGGACCGTTAAATGGAAACCTGTTTCAAGATTTAGACCGTAACTTTGAAGAAGATGATTTTCAAACAGGTTTTGATAACGACCGTTAGTTTATAAAGTGAGCTTTTAGCTCATTAGTTACCCAGAATTCGAACGCTTTTTCGTATGTAATTTAGAAACAATATAAAGATTAGAAAATTTACCCATAAATATCACCCATTTAGGACAAATCGTGAACCGAATCAATTCACATTATCGCATTAAGGCTTTCACATTGTTGGAAGTTCTGATTGCTATGGCCATTTTTGGTTATGCAGCGGTAAGTCTTATTTCACAAATGGGTCAATATCAATCGACACAATTAACCGCTAGTCAAAGGACCATTGCCCATTGGGTCGCTATGAACCGAATGAGTGAAGTCCGGCTTGAAAACAATTGGCCAAATGTCGGCGTGACCCGCGGCAGCGCTGAAATGGCAAATCGAACTTGGTATTGGTTGCAAACGGTTAGTAAAACGACTGAAAAAGAGTTACGTCAGATTGAAATAGAAATACGAATGGAACAAGATGACGAGCTCGCAACTACCCGTTTCGTTGGCTTTATTGCTAACCGCGAGATAAAGCGCTCATGAGTAGAGGCTTTGCAAAAAAAGCGAAGGGGTTTACCCTTTTAGAGATAATGATAGCGATGGCTATTTCTGCTTTAATTGGTATTGCAGCTATGGCGTTGTTAGATAGGGCTACAGTCGCACACGCCAATATTAAGCATCAGGGAAGTCGTTTTAATCAAATTGAAAGAACATGGCTGTTTATATCAAATGATATTCAACAGCTTGCACCTCGACAATTTAGAGATGAATTTGGCGACAAAAAAAATAACTTAACCTCTGACGATGCTACCGGTACTACGCATTTGAGTTTTACGCGTTTAGGACGAAGAAACCCTGCCAAGCTTCCCCGTTCAAACTTAGAGAAGCTAAGCTATTTAGTTGAAGATAATGTTCTCAAGCGGGTCAGCTTTGTTTACCCGGATGGTATGTCCAACGAACAAGGACAGAAGCGTCCATTACTAGAGGATGTGATCGGCCTATCAGTCAATTTTTTTGATGGTGAAGAGTGGCATCCGTTTTGGCCTGTGGACCAGGTTGCAGAATCAACCGAAAACCAATTGCCAGTCGCATTAAAGCTTGGCTTAGAGCTCAAAGACTTAGGGATGGTTGAGCGGCTTTTTGTTTTATCTGACGAGGGTGTTTTGTCCGATAAGGAAGAGCGCAACTAATGCCTGTTCTATTGAGAAAAAGAATGCGTCAAGGGTTTAATAGTGGCCGACAGCGAGGAACGGTATTAATCACGGTATTATTAGTTGTCGCTTTTGTTGTGATTCTTGTTACTGAAGTCAACAAAACGGTTAACTATCAAGCAAATCTAAATCGCAATTTAATGAATAGGGATCAAGCTTATTCCTATTTAATTGGAATGGAAGAGTTAGCAAAAATTTATTTAAAAAAAGCATTTGATGCAGAGAAAGAAGAAACGGTTCATTTAGGACAAGCGTGGGCACAACAAGATATTACTTTTCCTATTGATGGTGGTGTTATGACTGCAAGCATAGTCGATATGCAAAGCTGTTTTAACCTAAACTCCATTGCTGTATTGGACAAACAAGGCAATCAAGGTAATCAAAATACCAGAACCCCTAATAATGCGCCAACAGGTGTTGTTGTAGAAAATAATCAACCACGAAATACACCGCAGCCGAGGCAGCCCGATCAACAGAATCAAGTTACCGCAGGTGAGCTAATTCTGACTTCTTTGATAGAAAAACTGAGTGAAAATACCAATGTTAATCCGTCTGCATTAGCCGCAGCTACCCGCGACTGGATAGACAGTGATGTTACCCCAAGTGGTCCCGATGGCGTTGAAGACCTATATTATCAAGGGCTCGACTACCCCTATTTGCCACCCAATGGAATTATCGCACATCCTAGTGAGTTAAGAATAATTAAGGATTTTGATAAATTCACTTACCAAAGCATATTGCCTTATGTATGTGTTTTGCCATCAAGTGAGGTAACCCAGATCAACGTTAATACGATACCCGCGGAACGAAGCGCACTTTTATACGCGGCATTAGACGGAAAAGTTGACCAACAGAAAGTTGAACAAATTATTAGTCAGCGTCCTGAAGATGGTTATGAACTTCAGGACTTTTGGGACCAGGTAGGCAGTGTAGCTTTAAAAAGTTCGTTAAAAAACCGGCTGGGAAATACCAGCAAGTATTTTCAAATGAATGCTAAAGCTGAGATTAATCGAACACGTGTATATATGAAAACCTTATTTGAAAAAAAGGATGACAACCAATTTAAGGTTGTCTCCAGATATTTTGGAAAAGAATAATGAAAGAACTAACGCTATTTTGGGGTAACCACCGGGACGAGATTTTTACTTGGCATACGTCAAAAAATTCCACCTCGGGAAGTGCTCAAAAACCATTACACCAGCTTGAGAGCCATGAAATTTTGAAAGCTGACTTGCCATGTCTCGCAGAAATGGCAGCTGACTGCAGCGTCACATTAGTGTTGTCTGCCGATGATGTAATGAGTGCTCTAGTTAGTGTGCCTAATAAAGCGCAGCGCCTTTTGAGAAAGGCTGTTCCTTATATGTTAGAAGATGAGCTTGCTAGTTCTGTAGATGACTTGTTTTTTGCTTTGGCTGACAAACCAACCGATTCAAAACTGCAAGTTAGAGCGATAGATAGGGCTTATTTAGAAGAATTATTGGACCAATTTAAACAAGCCGAAATTCGACTATCAAAAGTTTGTTTGGACCTGGATCTTCTAGCTTTACCAGCCGAGGGATATAGCGTGGTTGTCGCTGAATCTAACGTGCTGGTTGTTGGGGAGGATGGAGCTCGTTGGCACTGTCATCCGGATGACTTCTCTTGGTTAATTCAGAAACAAATTAGCGAGGCGGAGGATGATGATAGCTTACCGGTAGCGGTTCCACTGCAAGTGTGTTCCGACCGAGAAATCGATCAGTTTGTTCATAATCTTCCGGTAGGTCGTTTTGCTGTTGAACAAACTTCATTGGAGACTACCGAGGAATTTCTATCGGAACAAGAAAATACCGCGATCAATTTACTGCAGGCCGAGTTTGAGCCTAAGTCGGAAAATTCGGCATTGACTAAGTTTTTGTTTAGAGTGGCAACTCTCGCTGCTGTAGTTTTAGCTACTCACCTGATTTTCCAGTCAGTCAATATTTATACTTTGTCTGAACAAAAAGCCCAATTGGATGCGCAGAAAATAACACTCTACAAACAAGCTTTTCCAGGAAGTCGCCAATTTCGCGGCATAGAGAAAAAAATGCGTCAGCATATTAAGTCGTTAGGTACCGGTAGCGGAGAGATTGATTTCTTGAGCTTGTTAAACTCAAGCACGGAACTTATGACCGATTTGGAGAAAATCTATCCGACTAACATTAGCTATGATCACGTTAAAAGAGAACTTAGAATGGATGTTATTGCATCGGACTTGGTCAGTTTAGATCAATTTGCAGACGCCCTGAAAAAAGATGGTCACCAAGTTGAAAAATCTTCCGAAACCCAACGCGGGGATGGCTATTCAAGTCGTCTAATAATTAGCAAGTAGTTAATTATCGGCAAGTGGTTAAAAATTCGCAAGTGGTTAATAAACAATAACGTAGTTTACGGTTAGTAAGAATTAAATATAGGTTTAGTGAGTATGGAACAAATAAAAGCGTGGTACGCAGGACTGGACGAAAAGGACCAAAAAGTAACGCTTGTCGCGAGCGTTGTTTTTGTAGCATTGATGTTGTATTTATTGGTAATAGAACCGATAAACTCTAGCGCTAGCAAATTGCAATCTGAAGTTGCCGCTAAACAAAAAACGGTGGATTGGATGAAGGCCCAAATACCGATCATATTAGCCAGTAAATCGAGTGGCGGCGCTCGAGCGAGCTCACTAGCATTATCATCGGTTGTCAATAACACAACAAATAAGTACGCGCTTCCTGTATCTCGAAGAGACAGTAAGAGCCCTAATGAAATGCAGGTCTGGTTTGATAACGTGTCATTTGACTCATTTTTAGGCTGGGTATCTGAAATCAAGCAAAAGCACGGCGTTACGGTAACAAGTGTCAATATCCGAAGTCAGGATAGGGATGGAATTACCAGTATAAACGTTAAATTACTTAAGTAGATTAGTAAAATCAATTGAGAAAACCATGAAGAAAAAAATATTACTACTGTCTTTACTTTTTATAGTGTTTGTTGTGTGGTGGACCCCAGCTAAATTGGTTGAAGGGTTTATTCCGGCTAATGGTCAAGTAACCGTTGGAAGTTTATCAGGAAGTGCTTTTTCAGGTAGCGTAAGTCATATCGAGTACCAAAATTGGTATCTTGAGTCCATAGACTATCAGTTAAGTTTTCTAAGTCTCTTGTCAGGAAGCCTGGGCGGCGACAGTCAAATTAATAAGGGTGATATACAAGGGCAACTAACGTTTTATCTTTCGGATGAAAAAAACGCTGAGATATCAAATGCCAATTTGAAAACTTCTGCGTCAAATTTAGCGAGCTATATGCCTTTCCCGGGAGTTAGTGTTAACGGTGAACTTAGCACAGAAGACTTCTCTGTTCGATTAGCTGAAGGAAAACCAGATAGTTTATTTGGCGCAACTAGCTGGAAAAATGGCAGTGTAACGGTCAACGGCAAAATGATTGAATTAGGTAGTTTTGATATCGACTGGACAACCGAACAAGAAGACCAGTCAATTACCGGAGTACTAAGGAATTCGACAAAAAACAGCTTGGATTTGCAAGGAAGAATCAAGCTTAACCGCCAAGGACAGCTTGAGTTCACCGGTAGTATTTCCAACAGAATAGATCAAAGCATATATACACCACTTTCTTTGTTTGCCAGTGGTAAAGCAAGCAACGGAAGATTACCGATTAAATTTAAGAAAAAAGTTTATTAGAACATTTGTTGGTGACGTTTATGCATGGGGCTATTGCCATTAATTGGAGTGATATTGATACGGTCCTACTAGATATGGACGGTACCTTGTTAGACCTTCACTTCGATAATTATTTTTGGACCGACTATGTTATTCGTTGCTACGCGGAATCAAAAAATATTTCCCTAGAAGAAAGTCATAAAATAATGCATGGCTTTTCTAACGCAGTGCAAGGAACCTTAGATTGGTACTGCTTAGATTATTGGACAGAAAAACTAGGCTTGGATATTGTTGCCCTTAAAAAAGGGGTTGACGAAAAGATTGCTTTTCGACCAAACGCGGTTTCTTTTTTACAAAGTTTAAAGAAACAAAATAAGCGCATTATCCTAGCAACAAATGCACATCCAAAGACGCTCGAATTGAAACTATTAAGAGCAGATTTTACTGAATACTTTGAGGCATTATCCAGCTCTCATGAAATCGGTTTTCCAAAGGAAGAGCAGGACTATTGGCAGCGATTAACGGAACGTTTTAATTTAGACCCTCAGCGGTGCCTATTTATTGATGATAGTAATACCGTTTTAGATTCTGCTAAACGTTTCGGAATTGGCCATTTATTAGCTATAGCACAGCCAGATTCTACAAAGAATGCAGTCGATTGTTCGCCTTATACTGGTATTCAAGATTTTAGTCAGTTAATCTAGGCATATCAAAGCGTTCGTCAATCGATGCACTAGCGTCAAAGTGTCTGCAGGTTGCAGGTTGCCAAACGTAATCCGTGGGCGTATTACCAATTCATATTGCTGGGTCTTCTACTATGAAAATTCCTTCTAAAATAAAGCAAAAACCAAAGATACTAAGAAGCAAGAGCATTGCAAGAACAAGATTGTTTAATGTGGAAGAGTTGGACCTAGAATTCTCAAACGGTGAGACCCGAACCTATGAAAGGTTAGTCGCCGGTCAAAATGGCGCAGTGATGATTGTACCCATTTTAGACAATAGTCATATTTTGTTGATCAGGGAGTACTCTGCGGGAACCGACGATTATCAATTAGCCTTCCCCAAGGGTCTTATAGAAAAAGGAGAAACACCTGAGCAGGCGGCAAATAGAGAGTTGAAAGAAGAAGTTGGTCATGGCGCAAAGACTATTTCAGCTTTGAAAAAAATGACTTTGGCTCCAGGGTATTTAACCCATAAAATGAACTTGTTATTAGCTGAGGATCTTTATCCTGAAACTGCAGAAGGTGACGAACCTGAACCACTCGAATTAGTTAAATGGCCCCTTGAAGATATTGACCATATTGTAGAGCAGCCTGACTTTACCGAGGCAAGATCGATTGCCGCTTTGTATTTGGTGAAAGACTTACTTAATCGAAGAGCAAGCTAATTCGTTATTTAAGGAAAATAAACCCTTCAATTTCAAACACCGCAGAATTATCGATGAAACAACTACTAGAAGACGTCAAGTTTATCGCCAAGCAAGCGGGCGATAAAATCATGGAGATTTACCAAGACGAGGACTTTGAAGTTCAACTCAAGACCGATAATTCACCATTAACTAAAGCTGATCTAGCTGCCCACAATATCATTGTTAATTTTCTCGAGACGCGTTACCCCTCTATTCCTTGCTTGTCTGAAGAAAGTGCCCACATCGAATTTAACGAACGAAGAAAATGGACTCAATGTTTTATTATTGACCCATTAGACGGAACCAAAGAGTTTATCGATAGAAATGGTGAGTTTACTGTTAATATTGCTTTGCAAAAAGACGGCAAGCCTATTCTGGGTGTTATTTATGTTCCGACTACAGGTATTCTATATTACGCTGCTGAAGGAGATGGTGCATATAAGCAACAGAGTGGTTATCCAAGTGAAAGGATTAAGGTTCGCAAAATTAAAAAAGATGATGAATTAGAACCTATCAAGGTTATGACTAGCCGTAGAAACCAATTGGAAAGTGTAAGAGACATGTGTCAAAGTCTGGGGAACTGCCAATTTATGAGCTTTGGTAGCTCATTAAAAATGTGCATGATTGCTGAGGGAAATGCTGATATCTATCCTAAATTAGCACCGACATCAGAGTGGGACACTGCTGCTGCGCAAGTAATTCTCGAACAGGCTGGCGGTCGATTAGTCGCATTAAATTTTGAACGATTTTTATATAATCAAAAAGAATCACTGATTAATCCCTCCTTTCTAGCAATCGGAGATTCCAGTTTTGATTGGAAAAAATCTATGATTATTCCACGATCCTAGTGGGGTTAACCAACCTGTTAATGCTAAAGAAAATGAGCCCGCTATACAAAAAACGTTTAGTGAACTTAGGCAAGAAAAGAACGATTTTTTTGTGAAACAATATAATGTGGATATTGACGGGGTCGATCATTGTTACAAGGTTCTATTCGAGTCGTAAAAATTCGAAAGGCTTGCTCCCCGATTAACCAAAGTTCAAATGCTCAAGTAATCTAATCGGTTACGAGTCGATTTCAATAACAATAAAATCGCTCCCGACTAAGGTCATCGGATACTTCTCGGTATTGTCGGCTCGCAGCAGGTGACCAGATGCAACTGTTGTCGATTCGAATCCATTTATCTCTAGAGGATTGGTTGGGCTGTAAACGAAGACTATGCCGTTTGTTTCAACTTTAAGCGAATTTAAGCCGACGTATGTATTCACGACAGAACGATGTGTTTTATCGTTCGTCATAATATTGAAATCCTTAATGGGGCCAGAAGTCAAAGTGCCCTCGGTTTTGCACCCGCCGTCAAAACGAGCAAAGTCGAATAGGTGATTTAATCGGTCGATTGATGACTGATCGTGTCTAAGTTCTATTCCATTGCCTTCTATCAAAACTAGGCAGCGCCGATACCCAGAAAAATTCGAAAACGGTCCATCCTTCGAAACCGTCGCAATGCTTAAACGCCAGTCAAAGCTATCGACTGAACCATTGTCACTAATAGCTAATTCGATTGTTTCCCCTAGACCGTTTTTCCAAGGGTTGAGCTTAAATTGAGAGGGAGGCGTAATTGATAACAAGTGATGGACTCCTTGAGCATTTAAAAACTTGGGTTGACCGACTGTTTACCATAACTTTTACACGATTGTTCTAAATGATAGTTTAGGTATAGGTCCGTTGTCTTTCAACGCTGTTGAAGCGGTTTTAATCCATTTAGATAATTATTGAACATAATAATCAAATAAAAACGGGGCTAAAACGCCCCGTTTTATTTTCTAGAGTATTGATTCTCTAGAGTATTGATTTTCTAGAACAAGTCAGAACAAGTTTCTGCTTCGTCTTGAAGCTCTTTTTCCGACTCTTTCATTTTAGCAGCAATAAAGTCACTATTTTCTAGTCCGGTTACAACTGTCCAGTCACCATCTTTACAAGTAATCGGGTAAGAATAAATCAAACCTTCTTCGATACCGTAAGAACCATCAGAACAAACAGCCATTGAAATCCAATCGCCTTCTTCGGTGCCTAGTACCCAAGAACGCATGTGATCGATAACACCGTTGGCAGCTGATGCTGCAGATGAAGAACCACGTGCTGCGATAACTTCTGCGCCACGCTTTGCTACTTTAGGAATAAACTCTTCGTTAGCCCAAGTTGCGTCAACCATTCCAGAAGCAGCGTCGCCACCAATAGTCGTGTGGCTGATATCTGGAACCTGAGTTGTTGAATGGTTGCCCCAAATAGTCATTTTCTTAACAGTATTCATCGGCTTGTCCGCTTTAGCAGCCAATTGGTAAATCGCACGGTTATGATCAAGACGCATCAACGCGCTGATATTACGAGGATTAAGATTTGGAGCATTCTTCATTAGAATGTATGCATTAGTGTTCGCAGGGTTTCCTACAACACAAATCTTCATTTCAGGGTTAGCAACTTCGTTGATAACTTTTCCTAACGTGCT
>CAJQOL010000036.1 GCA_905479925.1 uncultured Kangiellaceae bacterium
TATCCCGCCGGTGAAGCTTGGTTGAATGCCTGGTCAGAAGATCCCAGCCTTCAGTTATATAGCAGCGACAATTTTCATCCTAGCATATTGGGTACTTATCTTAGTGCGCTAGTGATGCTAGAGCAAATCGGTGAAATTGAGCTAAACACATTAGCACCATTAATTCCATCGAGTACAGGTGACGTAGAAATTTCAAATGAGCTTGCAACTATTTTGCAAAATGCGGCGATAAAAGCGAATCGTGATTTTGCGCTAATTTATCCAGACGACAGCAAATAATTGAGAGCGACTAAGCTAGAATAACTGAGCGCGTTCAACAGGAAAAAAACATGAATAAAGTTAGAAATACCAAAGTAACCCTCTTATTAGCACTATGTTTCTGGAGCGTTACTGTTTCAGCCACATTTCAAAGTGAAGTCGTTGAAATTAATGGACAGAGTTTTCATACCAGCGAATGGCATGCAACGCCTACGGACGCTTCTGTTGATAAAACAAAAGCGATTATTTTATTATCGGGTCCAACTGACAATTGGAACTCCGACTCCGCCTGGTTTGCAAGCCTGGCTCCTCTTCTAGCTAAAGAGAACCGAGTTATTGCTATTGACCGTTCAGGTCAGGTTACATCAAACCCTTCAGCTTCTTTAGGTTATGTAAACTTTGGTCACTCTATTGAAAAAATCCTGCAACACTTTAAGTTAGAACAAGTTAATATTGTCGCATTCGCGTCGGCAAATCTGTCGGTTCTGGCTTATCTATCTAACAAACCACTGCAGACAATACAGTCTGTTACGTTAATTGATCCTGATGTTTTAACCCCGTTTTCCATCGCTCGATATACTAATGACGCCAAGCCATTTAAAGAAAATTTAAGCCGCTACACAAACTATATTGGTGCCGGTAAATATAATCAGAGAGCAAAACAAAAAAACGAAATGGAACTGAAGCATTTACAGGAAATAGTAGACGATAAAACCAACGTAGACTGGCAATATATCGATTGGATGTTTGCCAAGCGACTTTCCATTACGAATTTAAAAAATCTTATCTCCGAGATTGCTATTTACGAACAGGACTTACTCAAGGCAAGTAGCTATCATTTTGACGGAGACTTCCCTCTGACCATCATTGATACCAATTTTGAACAAAAATATATTGAACAAGAATCACACGAAGATAAGAAAGCATCCCTCATTGAATGGCGTCAAGATGCTCAGAACTACTACAAAAAGCTAGCTGAATCCTCTAAAGCTAACCGCTATATTTATTTAGATACAACAGAGCACTTAGTGATCTTTTCAGAACCAGTTAAAATTGCAAAAATAATAACTTTTTCAAATTAAATATTACAAATACTGTTTGTGAAATTTTAGATGTTGTTCAATGAAACTAGCGATAAAATAGTAACTATGGTCATATCCGCCTCGCATATTTAGCTCGAGTGGATAGCCTTTTTTACTAGCAATTGCGACTAGTTTTTCAGGTTTTAATTGCTCTTCTAAAAACTGGTCAGCACTTCCCTGGTCTATCAAGGCTGGAATTACGGCGGATGTTGTTTGCATCAACTCCGTCGCATCATACTTACGCCATAGCTCCTTATCACTTCCTAAATACTCATTAAATGCTCTTATGCCCCACGGACTAGAGCTAGGGTTACAAATAGGGCTAAATGCAGACACCGACTGGTATCTCGACGGGTTGTTAAAGGCCACAATTAATGCGCCATGCCCCCCCATGGAATGGCCAGAAATAGATCGTTTATCATTGACAGGAAAATTTTCTTCTATTAGTTGGGGAAGTTCGTCGACCACATAGTCGTACATTTGGTAATTCTGACTCCAGGGTTCTTCAGTAGCGTTGACATAAAAGCCCGCACCTTTTCCTAAGTCGTAACGTTCATTATCGCTTATACTTTCCCCTCGAGGGCTGGTATCCGGGGCAACCAACGCAACCCCTAGCTCTGCCGCAATTCGTTGAGCACCGGCTTTTTGTATAAAATTTTCATCGCTGCAAGTTAAACCAGACAACCAGTACAAAACCGGAACGGGTAAACTTTCAGAGGCTTCTGGCGGCAAATATATTGAGAAACGCATTTCACAATTTAGAGTTTCCGACATATGACTAAACTGTCTATTGGCACCGTTAAACAACCTGCTACTGGCTAATTCTTCAATAGGCATAGGAATTCCTTTATAAGCTACCGGTGTTATTAAAATACTTTAGGTATTAAGATCAATCGAATTCAATAACCGTTCTAATACTTTTGCCTTGATGCAAAACGTTGAACGCTTCATTGATGTCGGATAGCTTCATTTTGTGAGTGATAAAATCACTGAGTTTAAACTCACCATTCAAATATCTCTCTACATATTCGGGTAGCTCTGTTCTTCCTTTAACACCACCAAACGCGGTTCCTTTCCACACCCGTCCAGTAACTAACTGAAACGGTCTTGTTGATATTTCCTGGCCGGCACCCGCTACCCCAATAATGACAGATTCACCCCAACCTTTATGACAGCACTCCAGTGCGGAACGCATAATATCAACATTTCCAATACACTCGAAAGAATAATCAACTCCGCCGTCGGTAAGTTCGACAATCACATCTTGAATTGGCTTGTCATAGTCTTTAGGATTGATACAGTCAGTCGCCCCTAATTTAGTCGCAAGGTCGAATTTAGTTTCATTAATATCAATTGCTATAATTTTTGCTGCCTTAGCCATAGTAGCACCAATGACTGCCGAGAGACCGATACCACCAAGGCCAAAGATGGCAACGACGGCACCTTCCTCTACTTTAGCAGTATTCATCACCGCTCCCATCCCCGTGGTCACTCCGCAACCCAATAGACAAACTTCTTGAAGTGGTGCGCTGGGATTAATCTTTGCGAGGGATATTTCTGGTAACACCGTATACTCAGAAAAAGTAGAGCACCCCATATAATGGTAAATGGGTTTCCCGTCTTTATAGAACCGTGTTGTTCCGTCGGGCATTACTCCCTTGCCTTGAGTTTCTCTAATCTTTTGGCACAAATTGGTTTTACCCGATAAACAAAACTTACACTCCCTGCACTCTGGAGTGTAAAGAGGTATTACATGGTCACCGACGCTAACGCTAGTTACTCCTTCTCCAACTTGCTCAACTACACCTCCCCCTTCATGCCCGAGAATACAAGGAAAAATCCCCTCTGGGTCCTCCCCGGAAAGAGTAAATGCATCTGTGTGACAAACACCGGAAGCGAGAATTTTTATTAGCACTTCCCCCGCCTTAGGCAACATTACGTCAACGGTCTCAATAGTTAGAGGCTCATTGGGTCCCCAAGCTACCGCGGCGTTAGATTTGATAAATTTATCAGACATAGTTTTTCTCTTATAAATTATGAATTTTTTAGTTATATGCTGCAGACAGTTATAATATTTCCAATAACTTGTCGTAATTTATTGTTTACGTACAAATCTTATTTATAGATTGATATTTAGTCCCTTGTTGCCAATTTAATTATTGATTGGAGTCTAATCGTTCAATTGTTGACCTTCGGTCCATTAATTGAGTCAACACAACTCTTCCGCTTTTCACTGAAAAATAACGTCGTTGACGGCCTTCGAATGGCACAACGACCGAAACCAAATCATTGGTTAAGTCAAATTCAAAGATTCCAGCAGCACCGCTTTCAACTCCAACTTTAATACCACCTTCAACACCAAAATAATAGACCTTATTACCATCTAGGTTCCAACTTAACCAGTTAGTTCCTTCAAATTTATCCAGTATTTTAACCGCGGCAGCAAAGCTAGCAGGCGCGGAACTTTTTAGTTTTAAACGCCATAACCCAGCCTCATGAATTCGAGAAACAATCAAATCGCCGCTACTATGTTGGTTTACACTATATCCTCCAAACCGAGTGATCTGCCGATGGCCTTTGGTTAATAGATTGAGCTCCCAAATCTGCCACTCTCCTGATTTATCAGACGAATAAAACACGCTTTTACCGTCCAGAGACCAACTAGCATTGGCCGGGCGGTGAGACTTTTCTATAATCCGCGAAATTGTGCCGGTTAAAACATCTAAAGAATAAATAGCTTCTTCGTATTGAAACATAATTTGGTCATCGTCAGGGGACCATTTAAGGGGAGTTAAACCTAATGACGCTGGAGCAGACGATAGTTGGCTAACCGCCCCATTTTCTGCAAGCATCCAAATTTGATTTAGTCCAGAACGATCACTTAGAAATGCAATGTTTTCGCTGCTATTAGCAATTGTAGGCATTAAGTCAGAGTATCTAGAAGCTGTTAGCCGTCTAGATTCAGAATCACCCGTAAGGGAATAATCAACAAGATCCATATTGCCGGTTTGTCTCACCAAAAAAATTCGCTCTGCTAGACTGTCAGTAGAGAATGAAGACAAATTGTCTACATCACCAAAAACGGACTGATAAGATTCATTCAAATAATCAAATCGCCTTAGCCCTTTGTCGTCATCTATTAAGACGGCATCATAATTTCCGAACCAACTTATATTACTTACACGAGCATTTAACTCAAAACGCTTTATTAACGCTTGGCTTTCAAAATCTCGATTGGTTAAATCTAAAGGTATGGTCAGGTCATAAATGCTAGCTTGACTCTGCCCTCCTGACAGATAACGAATGATGATAAGGCGCTTACCATCAAGCCGCCCAACCACTTTATAATCGCCGCGCAAATTTCCGCCTTGAGGAGGTAAGGTTAATTGGCTCGTTTTTTTAGATATCAGCGAATAACTATAAACAGCATATGGACGAGCATAAGACTCTCTGTCAGTAAAATAAACAGTTTTTCCGTCCGCACTCCATGCTAAATTTACTGATGAGCGCTCACTACAATCGAAAAGTTTTTGCGGCTTAGTGAGTGTTGCTTGATTCCCCCTTTCTAAGTGATAAAGAATAACTTCGCACTGACGTTGATAATAATTGTTCCATCGACTAACAACCAGCGACTTGGAATCTGGACTCCAAGCCATATCTAACAACAAGCCTGAAACATTTCCAGTCGGCTCAGCCTCTAACTCCTTACCAAACAGTTTTGTTAGGTAAATCATTTCCTCATTGCTCTCTTTGGCTGCCCCTGCGTACACTAAATATTGACCGTCGGGGGAAAAACACGGTGCTTTTGCATATTCTTCGTTTATAGGTAAAGCACTTAATTTGTATTCATCAAAAGAAGATTCTTTGGCAAAATAGTCGCTGAACATATGGTAAAAAATAGTTATGCTGAACGCGATGAAAAATATAATCTTTAACGATGCGATATCTAGACCGAAGGAATTTTTGTTTTCTGCTTTTTGCTTGTTATTGTTATTGTTATTGTTAAAAAAACTATTGCCCGGTTGAGCAGGACTAAAAGCCTCGGCTGCGTTTTGCTCTGAGTTTTTTGTGTCCGCTACGGAGGGTTCACTCAGTGAATCCTTAGATATCCCGCTATAAGACGGACTATCAGTTATATTAATTGACAATCGATAACCAACTTTAGGAATTGTTTCAATTTGTGGAATAGGTTCTGCGGACCGCTTTAGAATTTGACGAATTTGAGATATAGCTCGACTAACCGCATTACTACTAACAACCTGTCCGCGCCAGACATCCTTAGTTAGTTGTTCTCTAGTGACCACACGCCCCTGGTGTTGATACAGATAAAACACCACATCAACCAGCTTAGGTTCTATTTGACGGGCGTCGTCACCATCGTACAAAGTATTAGACTCAATATCTAACACCAAGCTGCCTAAGGCAATTTTTTTAATGGAACTGTTCATAGAACTATCGATAAACAACTATTAATATTCAGCATAGTTAATGCTATTAACGTCTGTTGACCGGAAAATTTTTCAAAAGAACACCAACTCCGGCGTTAAGTTCTCTTTGGTTTTCTTGATAGGTCGCTTTCTTTTTCCTCGCTGCGACCCTGAACACCGCTTTTTTCGACTCAGTATCAACGATATTTACCATCAAGGTTGTGTAAGCTTTGTCTTCATGATTCATATAGTCGTAACGGTCCGACTTTCCAGAAATAGACTCAAGCTTCAAGCTTTCTTCTCTTTTTATACCTAATGCATACTGAACTTCTATGTCGCCGCCACCATTTACTAGCCTTAAACCTTTGTTATCCAGTGCCATCATCAATGCCATATTTAGCTTTTGATTAGCGATTTCCGACTTTGAGTCAACCTTCATTAGTTTTAACGTATAAGTCGAATATTTTTCGAAAGGAGCTTCCCGATTAATGGAAAACTCCGAACCAGGCGCACTAGCTTCTTGTGCTAAGTCACTCGCTCCACCATCCTCCCCTAAACGGAATTTCAATGCCAAGTTGTTTTTAGAATCTGCTTTCCTTAAGCCTTCTTCTAGACTGATTTTTTCTTCTTTTATCAATTTATAGAGAGCTTGGTCAAAGGTTTGGTTAACCTTGTCTTCCGATCTTTCCATTGCTTCTTTTATTTCTTCAATTTTTCCAAACTCAATCAGCTCTTTAACAAAGGGGGTCACTTGCATCATTTCGATTGCAGCAACTCGCCGGTTAGTGATACCGATACACAGACGTTGTGCGACAACTGCACGGAGATTTAACGCCAAATCTTGCAAAATCTGTTGTTTGGCTTCCTCTGGGAAAAAATTGAATATTCTCTCCAGCGCTTGGTTTGCATTACTTGCATGCAACGTCGCCAAACAGAGATGTCCAGTTTCCGCATAAGTTAATGCTTGTTTCATTGTTGCTCGATCGCGAATCTCACCGATTAAAATCACATCTGGAGCTTCTCGCATTGCATTTTTTAGAGCAATTTCAAACGAATCTGTATCAACACCAACCTCACGCTGATTAACTAGGCTTTTCTTGTTTTTGTGCGTAAATTCGATCGGATCTTCAATGGTTAGAATATGGCCCGTCCGATGAGTATTTCGATAATCGATCATCGAAGCCAGAGTAGTTGATTTTCCTGTACCGGTAGAACCAACCAGCAGAATTAACCCTCTTTCCAGTTGAATTAAGTCTTTTAAACCTTCCGGTAAACCTAACTCTTCAATCGACGGTATTATTTTTTTAATATATCTTACAACCATGGCCGGCTCACCACTTTGCTGAAAGATATTAATTCTAAAACGACCGAGCGATTCAATTTTTAGAGATTTGTTAAGCTCTTTATCGCGATTAAATTCAGCAATTTCAGATTCATTCAAAATCGAGAATATCAAGGTATGGTTAGCCTCTTCGTCTAACTTTACATCCCTCACCGGACGCATTTTACCTTCTACTTTTATTAATGGCTCGCAATCAACGCTGATAAACAAATCTGATGCCTGTTGCACAACCATTGCAGCCAGCAGCTCTATAAGATCCATAGTTCTCTCTTTATTGTTATTGTGTTGGTTTTACATGCAATTACCAATACTACACCAATATCTATATTTGGTTTAGTAAATTGTTGAGCTCGTCGACCATAGAAATTAGCCAATAAACAAGCAACTGATCTGCCTAAATTTAAAAATAAGCAGCCAATCCCCTAGCGTTTGCCCAACAGCTAAGCGCGAAGCGCCCCCTTAAAATTTCAAATGTTAAAACATTCGATTAATGACTATTAACATTCTAATTATTTGCTTTGTGAACAAGGCGTAATATACTTTGCCCCCTATGAGAACCAGTCACGCTGGTCTAGCAAAAATAATACATTTGAGAGAAGAACCGATGATTCGATCATTAGCAATGCCTACTGTAGCTCTTTTTCTGTGCCTAATACTTACCGCATGCAGCCCTAAAACACTCTATTACAAACTAGATCCTGACTTTGGCAATATCAATGAAAATATCCAAAAGGCTGAATTAGTTGCTTTACAAGTCACCGATAAAAGAAGCCTTCCTTCACTCAAGGAAGAGCAGCTCAACGTAAAGGGTCCAGAACAAGAAGTAGAGCTTTTACGTAGCTTACTCATTGAACGCTTTAAGTCCGAAAATAAGAAAATCATCAGCAAGCCACTTCTCGCTGATTTAGCTTTTCTTATAGAAATCAAACAATTAGAAGTTATCCTCAGTCCGGGGACCTTTAAGAGTGAATTTAGCGCAACTAGCCATTTTCAGCTCACCGTTACCAAAAAGGGTGAAACTTGGTCCAAAATCTTTCGTGCAAGCCGCACTCAAGAAGTAGCAAATCCAGTCAATAGTAACGAGGCAACAGGCCTTATTAATCAATTACTTAGCGAGCAATTTAACAAAGCTTTCTCGGACTCGGGGCTAAAACAGTTAATTGAACAATAGGCAGTCGCTCGTTCATCAAGCGAACAATTCACTTATCTGCTAATAATTAGCCTCAAGATACTGATTTATTAGGTTTTTGTGAACATTTTCTGACTTTTTTTAAAAAGTTGGTCCATAATTGATACAGACTTTTAAACAACAGGCGATTTCTTATGAACAAAAAACTTCCTTTTGTCGCAGCAGCAGGCTTTTTATTTTCTTCTTTCGTGCAGGCAGATGTTGCAGGTATTGAAGTCGGAGCTTACCAATGGACACCTGACTATTCGGGTTTAATTGCGGTCGATGACGGTTCTCAGGCCGGTACAGAACTAAACCTTTCCGACGATCTAGGCTTTTCAGATGATGAACATAACGTTATCTGGGCCTCACTTGAGCACCCAGTGCCATTTATTCCGAATATAAAGATAGTCTCTTCGGATTTGGACGCTGCAGCCGATTCTGTTTTAACGAGAGACATCAGTTTTGGTGGTCAAACTTATACCGCGTCTGAAAGCGTATCGAGCCAAATAGACTTATCAAATACTGAATACACTTTATATTATGAATTCCTCGATAATTGGATTAATCTGGACGCAGGTATTACGCTAAGAGAATATGACGGCGCAGTTAGCTTAAGAACTGCTGCAACGGGGTCGAATATTAATGAGAGCGAAGTAATCGACTTCACGATTCCGCTACTTTATGTAAAGGGTAGAGTCGACCTGCCGTTGACAGGCTTTTTTGTGGACGGCGAAGTCAATATCATCAGTTTTGATGGTGATTCTGTTTCAGATACTGCTTTTTCGGTTGGATATGAATCAGATATCGGCCTTGGCGCAAAGGCGGGTTATAGGACTTTCAGTTTAGATGTTAGTGACTCTGATTTCGTTTCAGATCTTGAGTTTAGTGGCGCTTACGTGAGTGTATTTTTCCACTTCTAAATCGCTGTATTTGATGTTTATGTTTAACGACTGCTTTTAGCTACTATAGTAAGTTGATAAAAATTTGGTTAGTTGATAAAAAATATCGCTAGTCGATAAAAAAGGCCGAGGTAACCTCGGCTTTTTTGTGTCTGAGTGCTTAATAGCCTCGAAACCGGTATTCCACTCTTTTAACTTTTATCGACTTTCCATTTAGCCGTTATTTCGCTTTCTGATTGTCAATGGGTGCCACACGCTTAATAATATAAATGATTAGCAATACCGGTACTCCCATTGCACTGGCGACCAGAAAGAAATTCTCATAACCCATACTTTCGACCATAGTCCCCGAATACCCGCCGATCGTTTTGGGTACCAATGTCATTAATGAACTAAATATTGCGTATTGAACCGCAGTAAACGATACATTGGTCAGGCTCGCTAGATAAGCAATAAATGCGGTGCTCGCTAAACCTCCAGTCAAATTATCTGCGGAAATAACCAAATAGAGATACGTTAAATTATTTCCAGCTTGAGCGAGTAAAACAAACAACAAATTGGTTAGTACAGTTAATACTGCCCCGACAACTAAGATTCGCATCACCCCGTATTTTGCTGATAATACTCCGCCTAAAAACCCACCTAATATGGTCATTACCAAACCGAAAGTTTTTGACGCTCCTGCAATTTCTAATTTTGTGAAGCCCATGTCTTGGTAAAATACGTTTGAAATAACGCCTAACACGATATCGGAAATTCTATAAAAAGCGACAAAGATAAGAATTACAATTGCGCTTTTAACACCGTAACGTCCAAAAAAATCTTTAATTGGTTCAACAAATGATGAGTTAACCAGCTCTGCCTCATAAAGCGACGTTTTTGAAATCGCAAAAAGCGCAACAAAAGAGCAAATAGCACTTCCGATTAATCGGAAAAACTCAGCCAATGTGCTGGCTAAAACATCATTAGCTAACCATTGATCAAGAGTAGTGGATATATCCAACACCCAACCTGTCATCAAATTAAAGCCAACGATAAAAGCAATAATTGCAATAACAAATAATGAAAGAAAACGAATATACTGATTATTGCTATAACAAGCGGTAGCAACCTGATTCCTAAACGGCTCCTTTATCAGCATTGAAGTAGATATACCGACAAGCATCAGCGAAGCCATAATCATATAGGTCCATTTCCATGCGTCATAACTATATGCTTCTTTCGAAGAGCCTAAACCTTCAGCGATCACCAACGCACCAGCACCAGCAGCAATCATTCCAAGTCGATAACCTGCAATATAGGTAGAGGCCATCATGGTTTGAATTTCTAGTTCCGCAACCTCTATCCGGTAAGCATCAATTACTGCGTCCTGGGTGGCTGAGGAAAAACCGAGCATAACGACCGCCAGTGCCATCCAAGTAAGATGTTGCTGGCTTGCAGAAGGGTCAATGCTGGCCATCCAAATCAATGCGGATATAATTAATAGCTGAGTAAAAATCAACCAACCCCTTCGACGGCCAAAATTTGACGTCAGAAAAGGAATAGGTAGATGATCAAGTAATGGAGCCCATACAAATTTAAACGAGTAGCCTAATGCAGCCCAACTGAAATAAGTCACCATCGATTTTTCTACACCTGCCTCCCCTAACCATAAAGATAACGATGAAAAAATTAGAAGGATTGGAATACCCGCTGAAAAGCCAAGGAACAGCATGGAGACAACTTCAGGACGGAAAAATAGGCGAACGGAACCTGACCAAGAGCGCTGTGGTAACTCTAGACTAACGGACTCATTCTCAACAACAGGTTTAATAGTAAGATCTCATTTCAAATTATGCTCGGGGCTTGCTGATCGATATTACTAGAAACCATCCATTGGATATAGTATAAAATGGTTAACGACGCCAATAAAAACAGTCAATTATGAAGCCAAAGCTAATCAATATTATCGGTCCGGGTAGCATCGGAACACTATTAGCTATAAAACTATCGGAGCAGTCATATCCTATTCAATTATACGGAAGGGCTAATGTTGAAAAGCAGCGGGTAAACTGCTTCGGACCTATGTCCTCAACTAGTGCCGAAATCGACTGTTTAACCTTTACGCAATGGTTTCCGCCAAGTCACATAATTATTTCGGTAAAAGCCCACGGACTCGAAGATGTTTGTCACCAACTCGCCTCTCTAGAACAGCCGCTGCCCCCTATTTTATTAATGATGAACGGTCTTGGGCTTGTTGAACTTGTTAATAAAATCCTACCATCAGCCGCTGTTTACCAAGCATCTACGACCGTAGGCGTAAAAAGCGTATATGGGGAGCAGCACACCGCAAAGCTACCAATGGAAATAAGCTATACAGGCAAAGGCTTAACACTAATTGGAGACTTTAGTGAAGGTACTAAGGAACGGCCAGCTATTGCAATCCGTGATCTGATTGAAGCACTTAACCTAGCACTTCCAAATACCCGTTGGAATGTCCGGCATAAAGAAGCATTATTAATTAAGCTGCTCATTAACGCTGTCATAAATCCACTGACAGCCCTATATGACTGCGATAATGGCGCAATAGTCGAACAACCCTCAGTTCATGCTCATGCAAAGTCCTTAATTACTGAAATGAGCCCCGTTATAGAAAAATACTTGCCAGAGGAGACTTTGCAGAGTATTTTTGAGAAAGTAATGAATGTTGCAAAACGGACGCGAACCAACGTTTCTTCAATGCGGCAAGATATATTATGCGGTCGCCCGACCGAAATTGATTATATCTCAGGCTACCTTTTGACGCTCGCTCAAACAAACGGCCTTAGACTTGAAGAGCACAAGAAGTTATTTCAAAAAATCAAAGCGTTAGAAAAGTAATAACATAACTCTGTCACAAATTGAGTTTTCAAATAAGAATCGAATTAAGACTTTTGCTATTCTTATTTCAATAATAAGAGATGTTTATTCTCAAACGAGAATATGACTTAAAGAACAGGACTTTGTCGATGAGCCAACTTTGGGCAACCAGCTTTTAGCCTACTTTTTGTCTCGCGAAAACAACGGATTCAACATCTTCGGTTAATAATAACTGAGTTAGGCATGCCAATTAAGACCTGACCATTTGGAGCTCCCTATGTCGCCAACTAACAAATCGTTGCTCACCGTCTTACTAGCGTGCGTTTTATTAACCTATTTATTAGTCATAAACCTCGCCGATAGCCAATCATACAGCTCCGATACACCAACGAGCGCTAACATTGCCGCAACACAAATTTCCAACCAATTGACAATGGATATAGAGAACCTATCAGAAGGCTTGGCACAACTTTCCAATAGCTCTGTTTGGCAAACCGAAGTGGAATCGGACTGGACCATGCAGCTGTCGAGTCAAAGCGGTATATACAAAGCTGCGGGACTTGATCAGCTAGGGATACACTCTACCGGAAGCAATAAACTCTATTTTGGACAGCAAGGTAAAACGCCTGCTCTACATGGCCTTAAAACCTTAATAGAACGGTTATACGAAACCAACAAACCAATGAGAGTCATTCATTTATTTGAAGACGTGCCATCAGTGGTTTTCTTACGACCGATAAAAACAGTTGAAAATGAAACAATTGGCAGTTTTATCGGTGTTAAGCAGCTTGATCAAACGCTGCTCAAGAAATTTCATAACTTAACTCATTTTCCAACAGCATTGCTTAGAAATGAACGGCAACATGCTTTGAGTATCGATACAAAGGTCGACTTGAGCGAGTACAAACTGATTGATATGGATTGGCCAAAAGGAATTAAGTCGAATGTTTGGAAAATTAGTCTTCTGGTAAAAAAAGAGGGAGTAGTCACTAATACGCTTATATTTAGCCTCTTAGGTATCCTTATAACTGCGACGGCTTTGTTCATTGTTTGGCAACAAATAACAAAAATACAAAGCTCTATGCGTCAACTGAAGTTATCTCTTAATCTTGAACTACCGGTCGCTGAGCAGACAAAACGACTAACTAATATACAAAATACTTGTAGTGATATCGATTTAATGGATACAGCAAAAGCCATCAGAGATAGGGTTGAACAACTATCCCAGAAGAAAAAGGCGATGGCGATAGAGGTTAGGAAACTACAGGAAAGCCAGAATGCTTTACAAAAAAGTAAAGCGGATATCGAACTTCAAAGGGATTCTGCCGTTGCTGCACCACGCTTAAAATCTGAGTTTTTGTCTCGTATGGGGGATGAAGTTACTACTCCAATGAAATCAGTCGTTAGCATGTTAAAGCTATTGTCTGAATATCCTTTTGAATCAGAACCAAAACAGCTACTTAATATCGCTAAACGTTCAACCCGGACCTTAGTCAATAACCTAAACAATATTATGGATTTCTCTAAACTTGACGCAGATATGCTTAAGCTAAAGAAAAGTGAATTTAGCGTCAGGGAGCTTGTATCGGAGCTATCTTCTGAGCTATCTCATTTTGCGAATGAGAAAGAGCTGTCTTTGCAATCAAGCACTGCCCCAGAAATGCCAGAACTCGTTTACGCAGACGAGTATCGAATTAAACAGATCCTCAGAAACCTTCTAGGTAATGCGTTGCGATTTACCAAAAACGGTGAGGTAACTCTCTATGCAGACTTATCAGCAAAAGGTGGCCACAAGTTGCTGAGGTTCACTGTTGCCGACACAGGTATCGGTATTGCTCCCGCCGCCCAAAATGGCTTATTCGACTCACTAGAACAAACAACTAAGCTAAGTAATAGTAGTTTTGCTGGTCGTTTAAGATTAATTGTTTCACGCAAATTAGCAGTGTTAATGGGTGGTGAAATAGGGGTTCGAAGTGAATTGGGTCAAGGTAGCCAGTTTTGGTTTACCGTTGCTCTAACGGACGAATAGGCAGGCGATGGGACCAACCTATCGACCTCAATTTCGCAACAGTACCCTTGTAGAGCTTTGTCGTAATAAAACTCTCGCTGTCTGTTTTGGGTTTGGTTAGAAAATAGTTAGGACGCAGTTTCTTCTAGAAGCTGCTTAATTTCTTGCCGAAGGTTCGCTAGCGGCATTGGCTTACTGAAAACTCTATCCGCCCCCATTCCACTGGCAAACTCTAAGTAACTTTCGGGGTCTGAAGAGCCACCGCCGGAATAAGCAATGATCTTAATTTGAGGATGTAATTCTCGTACCTCTGCAATAAATTCTAGGCCTTCTTTATTGGGCATAAGAATATCAGTAATGACGAGATCGGGAGCCTGGTGCTCAAAATACCCCATAGCGACCTCACCATCTTCAGCCATTAGCGCCTCATGACCATCCAGCTCAATTACATCGCTAAGTAGCCTTAGCATCTGAGGATCGTCGTCAACTAACAAAATTAAAGACATCCTGTGCTCCTTTTAAAAATACTGCTTACGATTTCCCTATCAATTACCATTTCAATTGCCTTTCAATATCTCTGTTAAACACTACCATTTATATTCAACATTACTGATTCTGATTGTTGCGAAAATGACAGTTCTTTCTAAAGTTAGCACTCTATTTCCCTAAACTGCAAAACTCTAGCGTTTTGTCGCTAAATTTTCAGTGGATTCACACATACTCCCGTTAATTATGATGCTATACACACAGAAAAACAATAGAAAGAATTGTAAAAGCAACAATCTTCTAGCCTCTTAGCGCTAGATGTGCATATTAACAAATAATTTATGCTCATTATTTAATTTATAACCCTAAAAACATGTTCTAACTTGTTTAACGTAGACGATGTATAATTACCGCAACGAACCCACAAAGTTACCATTTAAAGCGCCATATATAAATCGCTTACCACCTTAAATCTCCTAACGAGTTACTAATTCTATGAATGAGTTCGACATCGTCTACCAGAATACGGATTTCATTGTCGTCAACAAACCTGAAAATGTCTCTTTTCATAACGATAAAAGTGTTAGCGGTTATTTCAATAATCTATCGAGTTACCTAGAAAAACCGTTGTGGCCGGTGCACCGTTTAGACAAAATAACCTCAGGACTGTTAATTGCTGCTGTAAATCAGTCGGCGGCAAGGCAATTGGGAAAACTTTTTTCAGAACGTAAAATAGCTAAAACCTACCTAGCACTAAGTCAGCATAAACCAAGTAAAAAACAAGGCAAGATAGTTGGTGACATGAAGAAATCTCGTTCAGGAAACTGGATTTTACTAAGAACAAAAACGAACCCAGCGATAACTAAATTTACTTCTACATCATTAATACCAGGCATTCGATTATTTGTTTTACAACCTCATAGCGGCAAAACCCACCAACTAAGAGTCGCCCTCAAATCTCTTGGTTCACCTATTTTAGGTGATACGCGTTACGGCGGAGAAGAATCGGATAGAGCATACTTACATGCTTACCGACTTCAATTTGAATGGAACAAGAAAAGTTTAGATTTAAAAGCGAAGCCAACTAACGGCGAATACTTTAGTTCGGATTTATTAGACGGGAAAATAATAACCGATTGATTAGCCGGCATAAAAACAAAAACAACAGAGTTGCTGTTGCCATTGTGCCGATAACTCCACCTCCGCTCGTTGATTCAGGTTCTTCGATAACGACTTGCCTCAGCATTGTCAGGTTTGCTGGCTCAAACACTAAGTCCGTAATGTATTCGTCACCGAAGTTGACTTCTAAGAGCGGATCTAAGGTATGAATATTGTTAGAATTTTGAATGCTTCCAGTTCCATCAGCATACAGTTCTAGAATGGCCGGGTGAAAACGCCTATTGTCTATTTCTCTTGCGTTTAAGGTTAATAGATAACCTATATCAACTAATTCGTTTCCCTGTATGCCATCAGAAAAATCCGCGGAGTCTGCAATTTGAAAGACTAATGAACTTCCCTGCTGATAAAACTCCTCGCCGCTCAAACTTCTCTGCAAATCGAACGACGAAAATCCTGAAGGAGTTCCCGCCACCAAGTTGCCAAAAACCCGATAATCCACGTTAATTATTTGGGGGTTATTATACAACCCAGGTTCCAGAGGAATCTCCAATTCAATATCGATAACAAATAAATCAACATCGGAGTAAACATTGGAGAGCTCAAAGTCGCTATCAGATAGGGATAGGAATAAACGTTCAGCTTTCAGGTTGCTGCTAACTAAAATAGCCAAAACAAGCATTCTTAGCATTGTCTTCAACATAAACTTTCTCCTGATATTTTTCTCTTATAGTTTAGACGTTAGGAACGTATACCAATTCCTTTTGCTAACAGGTAATAAGCAATTGAAAATAACCCAACAATAAAAAATATAATTAGCGCAATGGCGTTTTCTATAGGGATGTCAGAAACCCCAAGAAAACCGTATCTAAATGCATTTACCATATATAAAACTGGATTCGCTAACGATACATTTTGCCAGAATTCAGGCAGCATTTTTATTGAGTAAAAAACACCACCTAAATACGTCAGTGGTGTTAGTACAAAAGTTGGAATAATTGAAATATCATCAAAACTTTTAGCGAATACAGCATTTACCAACCCTGCGGTAGCAAACATCATTGAGGTCAAAATAACAACAAAACAAACGATAGCCCAATTGTTAATTTGTAGTTCGACAAATTGCGATGCCACTAGGGTTACTATGACTCCAGTAATCATCCCACGGCTAACTCCTCCAAAGACATACCCTAATAGAATAAAAAGAGTAGGCACCGGCGCTACCAGAAGCTCTTCAACATTGCGCTGAAATTTTGCACTATAAAAAGAAGATGCTACGTTGGAATAGGAGTTAGTAATAACCGACATCATAATGATTCCCGGAGTGATATACTCCATGTAACTAACGCCTTCCATCAATCCTACTCGTGAACCAATTAATTGACCAAAGATGACAAAATACAGTGTCATCGTTATTGCAGGTGGTAGCAAGGTTTGTATCCAGATCCGAAAATAACGAGTTATCTCCTTTACTAAAATACTCTGAAGAGCTATGAACGCTTGTTTATTATAGACTTTAGTTTTCATTTTTTTGCTCCCTATCAACAACTTGAGCTCTTTCGGTCAATTGTACAAAGAGTTCTTCCAAACGGTTCGACTTGTTGCGCATACTCAGTACCCTTATTCCTTTTTCGGTTAACGATTCGAAAACCTGGTTAAGCGCTTTTTCTTTTGGAACATCTATTTCGATGGTACTTTCATCCCGTATTCTATATTCTACATTTTCAAGTTTTGGAAGCTCATTGGGCACGCTGTCAACATCGAGAATAAAAGTTTCAATATCTAACCTTGATAACAAATCTTTCATACTGGTATTTTCAACGATTGTACCGTGGTCAATAATCGCAATATTGCGACAGAGCTGTTCGGCTTCTTCAAGATAATGGGTTGTTAGAACAATCGTGGTACCTTGTTCATTTAACTCCCGAAGAAAAGTCCACATTGTTCTTCTAATTTCAATATCAACACCGGCTGTCGGCTCGTCCAATATCAATATCTTTGGTTCATGCATCAGAGCCCTAGCAATCATCAGCCTGCGCTTCATACCGCCGGATAACATTCTCGCTTGCGAGTCTTTTTTATCCCATAGGTCAAGCTGCTTTAAGACAACCTCTGCCCTTTCAAGAGCTATATGTCGAGGCACGCCATAATAACCAGCCTGATTAACAACAATTTGCTGGCAGGTTTCAAACTGCGAAAAATTAAATTCTTGTGGCACTAAACCGATACAACGTTTGGCAGCTTCTAAATGTTGGTCGATTGAGTGACCAAATACACTAACACTTCCAGCCGTTTTATTAACCAACGAACAAATCACACCGATAGTTGTCGACTTACCCGCTCCATTTGGTCCGAGTAAAGCGATAAAATCCCCTTCCGCGACTTCAAATGAAATCCCTTTAAGTGCTTCAAAACCATTACTATAAGTTTTCTTTAAATCTGATATAGCTATTGCTTTATTTTTCACCTACAACCTCTATTTAGAAATTTTGTTTATGTTTTATTTTTTTCGGAATATCCCCAACTGCCACTGAGCTGGTTATCAATGCCTAAATGGTTTAATACTCGAGCACTAACAAAATCTATCAAATCTTGAATACTCTCTGGGCCATTGTAAAAACCTGGGCATGTAGGCATGATGACCGCCCCAGCCTCAGAAAGGGTAAGTAAATTTCTCAAATGAATCGTTGAAAAAGGCATTTCCCTCGGCAAAATTAGTAACTGTCCTTTTTCCTTAATAACAACATCAGCAGCTCGCTCCAATAGTGTATCGCTTGCACCGTTAGCAATCGCAGACACACAACCCATACTAGCGGGACAAATCACCATTTGTTTTGGTGCCGCCGATCCACTTGCGATAGGAGAAAACCAATTTTCAGATGAATAAACCTGAATAACAGATTCTTCACACTGGCAGTACTCCGTCAATAAGGCTTGCGCCTTTTGCGGTGATTCAGGTAATTTCATTGCCGACTCGGTCGCCAATACGACCCTGGCAGCTTTAGAAATAACAACATGCACTTGCTGATAATATTTTGTTAGTTGCGTTAATAGGTGCAACCCATAGGGCGCGCCAGAGGCGCCTGTCATTGCAAATGTAATAGCTGATGTTGGCTGATTATTAGAATTCATTGTCATCCTCAGAACCGGTTAACGCTTTTAAGCGCTCTATGAGCCTTACATGGATATTTCCAAAAGCACCATTACTCATAAACAATACTTGGTCACCTGCTTTCAACTTACCGGTTAAACCCTTTAAAATTTCATCGACAGTCTTTTTTAGAGCTATACGCGCTAAATCGAACGCAGGCAACTCCCAATCAAAGTCTTCAGGAAAATGAAAAAAGGCGAAATCAGCGTCGCTAACCGATTTCAATAACGTTTCCTGATGGCAACCCATTTTCATCGTATTTGATCGGGGGTCTATTACCGCAATTATTCGGCCCTCGATATGTTGTGCTGAAAGGTGTTCTCTTAGCCCGTGAATAGTCGTCTCAATAGCCGTCGGGTGATGCGCAAAATCATCATAAATGGAAATTTGATTCACGACACCTTTTAACTCCATCCGTCGTTTTACATTTTTAAAACTCGCCAAAGCACTAATAGCGTCTTTAGGTAGTACTCCCACATGTCTGGCAGCAGCTAAGGCCGCCAACGCGTTATTAACGTTATGATCTCCCAGCATTGACCAACAGAGCTCTTCAACAGGTTTGTCATTAAGTGTTATAGCGCATCGGCTAGCATCACCATTTTCTTTAACGGCTTTCCAATTGGGCTGTTGCTTCGAATCAATTGAGAAAGTCTCAACCGGTGTCCAACATCCCCTATCAATAACCCTATCAAGTGAAACGCTATTTTCGGGCCTAATAACAAGACCATTTTGAGGGACCGTCCGAAGTAAATGATGAAATTGAGTTTCTATTGCATGCAGATCATCGAAAATGTCGGCATGGTCGAACTCTAGATTGTTCAAGATACAAGTTCTCGCTCGATAATGAACAAATTTTGATCGTTTATCAAAAAACGCGGTATCGTATTCATCAGCCTCAACCACGAAAAATGGAGAATCTGTATAGCGAGCGGAGACGCCAAAGTTTTCTAAAACGCCACCAATTAAGAACCCTGGGTTAAACCCATTTTGTTCAAGAATCCAAACAACCATGCTGGCTGTTGTTGTTTTACCGTGCGTCCCGGCTACCGCGATAACCCACTTATCCTGCAGTATATTTTCCTTTAGCCACTGTGGTCCGGACATAAATCGCTGATTACTGTTTAACATTGACTCTATAAAATGGTTTCCTCGGGACAAGGCATTTCCCACAACCACGCAATCAGGTTCCGCTGCCAAGGCTTCGTCATCGTATCCTTGGTGAAGCTGAATACCCATCGATTCAAGTTGGTCACTCATTGGTGGGTAGGAGTTCTCGTCGGCCCCAGTAACACGAATACCTTTTTCTTTGGCTAACCGGGCGACTCCTCCCATAAAAGTCCCACAGATCCCTAGAATGTGTATGTGCATCTAATTCTATCTCTCTCAAACGGTTATTATTGCTAATGCCTAGCCTTTGATAGGGAGCAATCTACGGCTCACAAATCTGATTTCAATTTTCCGAAAGGCTAACTCAAACTAGGTCAAACTCGGTGATATCAAGCGCCGTATTGTAGCATAGCGAATTTATACCAAGCTATTAAAGTAGCCATTTGTACCTTATGATTCAATCCGTTAAGAAACTAGTTGCTTCTCTGTAAATGCCACCTAACACTGAGCATTCATTTTCTCGCAAATTCGAAGAAATTATCAATATTGTGTATTTTTACACTGGTCTAGGTTGCTGCACATTGATAAGATGTTGAAGGTCTTTCCTTTAACCAGAGAAAAAGCCTTTAACACTGCACTAATATTAACCAATTCAAACCTGAAGCAACCGATTAATTAGCCCTATGTCTCAAAGCCACCTACAAAGCATAAAAGTCCTGTCAGAAAATTTAGAGATAGGAATGTTCGTTTCATCCTTAGATAAGCCGTGGGATCAAAGCTCATTTCTGATGCAAGGGTTTGACCTGCGAGACCAGTTTGATATTGAGGCTGTGAAGAATGAATGCGAGCATGTGTTTGTTGATTTCAAAAGCGACTTTCAGTTTAAAGAGCACAAACTGAAAACATCGGTTTCCAGCTCATACAAAAATAAAATATTGAGCAAACATCAAGCTGAGAACTTCGACCTCAAAGCACACACAAAAACAGCCCGAAAACAACACAAAGGAAGCAGTACCGTTGTCAAATCAGTTTTAGACAAGGTTATGCTAGGTGAGGACTTTGACTCCTATAGCGTCAAAAACACTGTAAAGAACATGGTTCGGGAAGTTTTGACTAACGAAGAAGCGATGTTAATGATGATTATGCTCAAGTCTAATCATAACCATGTGGCCCAACATTGTCTCAACGTTAGTATTTTGGCTATCGGTTTTGCTCGATACCTAGGCTATTCAGAACCAAAAATTGAAGAAATAGGGATGGGCGCCCTATTACATGATATTGGCAAAGTAAAAATTGATGAAACTTTGCTTGAGAAAAAGGGCGATTTATCTCCTAAAGAAGTCCAGGCCCTTTGTAAGCACTCTCAACATGCTTATCATATTCTAAAGACTAAAGCTGACTTGCCACCTGCTGTTTTAGACATCGCTATTTGCCACCACGAGCGCCTCGGTGGTCAAGGCTACCCGCGGGGACTAAAAGCCGAACAAATCAGCCAACGAGTGAGAATAGTGAGTATTATAGATAGCTTCGAGGCTCTCACAACGGACCAACCTCATCGCAAAGCGATATCGGTTGTCGAAGCCTATAAAATATTGATGCAGGATAAGAATATTAAGTTTGAAGAAAAGTTGGTACTTAAGTTTATTGAATGGCGAGGGATTTACCCTGCGGGTACGATTGTAGAAATGAAGAATGGCGAAGTAGGTATAGTTGTTTCAGGTAATAGAAAAGGGAATAAGCTAAAACCGAAAGTATTGTTGGTTCTTGATGAAAACAAAAAACCTAGAAAGGAAAGACTTGTTGATCTCGCATTTATACAAACGGACGCAGAATCTAAACCCTATGTTATTTTTAAAGCCTTTGAAGCAGAAGCTTTCGGAGTAAGTGTCAGTCAATATTTAGAAGACGGCTTAATCATAGCGCCAACTCGATAGACGCCATCATCTGAAATCTCGTTTATCACAATCAGTAGCCATAACCTCTAGCTTCTCTTTTATAGCGAATCAGCAAACTAGAAATATAAGCAATTCTACTTAATTTTTAGGCATAAACTATTTTAAAAGCCTTGGATTGATTTATAATCTAACCAGAACATCTAATAAGACAACCTAACCAGACAATTTATACGTTAACCTTTGTTGGCTTATTGCCAATTTTGTCTCATAAACCGGAGTGAATCTCTTAATGGCTTCAAAAAAACAAAACGCCTTTTACGCGCAATCTGGCGGTGTTACCGCAGTAATTAACGCATCAGCATGTGGATTGATTGAGACGGCAAGGGAAAATAAGAAACTGATAGGTAAGGTTTATGCTGGTCGAAATGGCATCATCGGCGCGCTTACTGAAGATCTAATAGATACCAGTAAAGAGTCAAAAAAATCAATAGCGGCGCTTAAGTACACCCCGTCTGGGGCATTTGGTTCCTGTCGACATAAGTTAAAGAGTTTTGAAGATAACCAGCGCGAGTACGAGCGACTAATCGAAGTCTTTAAAGCCCACAATATCGGTTACTTTTTTTATAATGGCGGCGGAGATTCCATGGATACGGCGAATAAAGTCTCTCAAATCAGCGAAAAAATGGGCTTCCCAATCACCTGTATTGGTATTCCTAAAACCGTTGATAACGATTTACCTATCACAGATAACTGCCCAGGTTTTGGAAGCGTTGCAAAATATGTTGCCGTTTCAATTCGAGAAGCAGGCTTTGACGTAGCATCCATGGCAGCCACCTCAACCAAGGTTTTTGTTATGGAAGTGATGGGGCGCCATGCCGGCTGGATTGCTGCAGCTGGCGGTTTAGCCGCTGAAAATGAAGGTGATGCGCCGCATATTATTTTATTTCCCGAAATAGCGTTTAATAAAGAGAAGTTTCTAAAGAAGGTAAATCAATGCGTCAAAAAATTTGGCTATTGTGCAATAGTAGTTTCTGAAGGCGCGGCTTATAAGGATGGTACATTTTTAGCCGATGCAGGCTCTGTTGATGCGTTTGGCCATAAACAACTTGGCGGAGTAGCACCAGTAGTCGCTCAAATGGTAAAGGATGAACTAGGCTATAAGTATCACTGGGCAGTCGCAGATTATCTTCAACGGGCTGCTAGACATATAGCCTCAGAAACTGACGTTGAGCAAGCCTATGCAATGGGAAAAGCAGCAATGGAATTTGCATTAGCTGGAAAAAATGCGGTCATGCCAACCATCGTTCGCAAAAATACCAAACGTTACCAATGGACAATTGGTGAAGCCAAGCTAAGTGAAGTGGCCAATGTTGAGAAAATGATGCCTCGAAACTTTATTTCTAAGAACGGACTCCATATTACTGAAGCCTGTCGCGACTATCTTCTTCCACTAATAAAAGGTGAATCCTATCCGCCCTTTAAGAATGGCTTGCCTCAATATGTTGAGCTAAAAAATGAGCCCGTTGAGAAATTGCTAAAAAAGAAATTTAAACTTTAGGCCCCCCCCCCAAAAAAAAAGTCTCCCTCGCGTTTTAGCAAGGGAGACAATGTTTTAGCGCTTTTTAGGTCAGTGACCGTTTACTTTTATAAGTGCTCTGATTCTAAATTAAACTCAAGTGTCATGGTTTGATTAAGCTGTGCTACAGACTTACCGTTTTCCATTTTGGGTTTATAGCGCCACTTCCGTAAGGCTTTTACTGCAGCTCTTTCAAATGTTCCACGCGGCTTAGCTTTAATAACCGATATATTCTCAGTTGAACCATCAGCTGCAACGTCAAACTTCAAGGTCACATAACCTTCAATACCTTGAGTGGCGGCATTTCTTGGATAACGAGGATTAATTTGAACTTGAGCGATAGCTTCACCATCTTCGGTTCCTCCATGAAAAGAGCTAAAAGCCCCTTTCCCCTTAAACGATGCCCGTTCAATCTTAAAAGGTTGAAAACTCACATTCTTTACCTGACGTACAGGTTGTTTACTAAGGGTTTTAATAAATTTTGGCTCTGGCTCATGTTCTAGTTTTGGAATTATCCTTTCATTGACATTAATAGGGTCATCCACATCTTTGTATAAAAATACCACTGTCGGGTTGTCTTTTACCGGTGCTACCCCCTTAACATCCGGTTTTACCAAGTAGGTCATTACAACAAATAATAGAAATGAAAATGTAACTCCTAGAATAACTGATATTATTTTTGACATGTTAGTCTCCTAATAGCTTTGATTGAATATTTATTTGTCACTCATCAATTACAAACGTAACAACCAACTAAAAGGGTTAGTTATTTGAAATATATTTCTAGCGCAGGTATTGGTACCGATTAGAGACACATAGTTTTAATGAAAAACTATCGTTGAGTAAATCAAGAAAACAATGGGAAAAAGGGTAAATGGGGAAAAGGGTAAATTGAATAAGGTTTAGATATTTGAGATTGTTGAATCCATTTAGAACATTTGCTGGGTGAGGTACTCAGATTTAATCAAAGCATTAAAACGATTAATCAGCCGGTCTTTATAGCGGTTGCCGTTGTACCCATTTAATGTTTTAACGGCACTAAAGAGAGCTTGTTTATAAGCCAATTGAGGCGTTGATAAAATATGTAATGCGAAATCAAATGACAGCCCTATCACTTGAGCGGCAGGCATTATCTGATCACCTTTAAGGCCCTGTGGGAGTCCATTACCGTCATGGCTCTCAAACGCTTGTAAGCAAAGTTCTGCGGCAACACTCCAGCCTGACATTCTTGAGAGTAAGCCAGAAGCTATGATACTTGACTGAACGTCCCTCTCCTGTTTTCCGCCACTTACATCCAAACGTTGGGTTAAATGCATAAAAATCATTGCAGCCCTGAGCTGATCAAGATCAGCTGCATTTGATAAAACGCTATTGAGTTTCTCTGCTAACGTCGAAGCAATTTGATAAAAACGCTGGTTACTAGGGTTTAGATGATGACGAGCTGAAATGAATTCGAAAAATTCGATGTCAGTCGCATCCATAAAACTAAATGCATGGCCATTATCACAGTCCTGGACAACCATCGAGAGAGTCAAGTGACCATCTTCGATGGCGGTTATAGCTTTTTCTGCAATACTAACCCGCTCCTTATTATCAGCAACCTGAACATCATCAACCAAGGCTTTAAGTTTTAATAGAATGTCTCCGTTGGCAATACCAGACTCAATCATGCTCTCTAACTGAGATTGAATAACATTGACTACCTGCACCGCAAAGCGACCGTATACCTCGTCATATTCGATAGTTTTTGAGCGGATTAATGAAAAGAGATCTTCTAACTGATGGGAGGAGGCTACAAACTCGGTAAGAAATACCATGTTGCAGTTACCTTTAACGGTATGGATAGAACGAAACAGGCGATCGATTACCCCGTCGTCTATTGAATCATTCAGGTGTGAGACACACTCATTGATATCGGATATAGCGGCAACAACGTCTTCATAGAACTCTTGCTTGAGTTCATCATCAAGTTCAGAAAACGCTTCACAGCGGATATCAGCCATTCACTACCTCACAACTAGCAACAATAAATATCTCTTAATTATGGCAATAATTTGAACATAATGTTAAAAAAATTATTAAAAACATTTACTTAGCTGGCAAAAATCAGAATCTGCAAACTATTAGTTACTCATTACGTTATTGTTTATACAATAATTACTCATACAATAAAGGCGCCCTTAGGCGCCTCTATTTTGTTTTCCAAAATATAGATCTTCAATTAGTCAGAAAAACTATAGTTTGTATTTACCTTCAAAAACAAGCCTAAAAGGTTAACAGTGGTGCAATAACTAAACTAACTATAGCCATAACATTAATTAAAATGTTCATTGCTGGCCCAGAAGTATCTTTAAACGGGTCGCCAACGGTATCACCAACAACCACAGCCGCATGGGTATCTGAACCTTTACCACCGTGATTCCCTTTCTCTACATGCTTTTTAGCGTTATCCCAAGCTCCACCGGCATTTGCCATCATTAGCGCCATTAAAACACATGTAACCAGCGCTCCCGATAACATACCACCTAACGCAGCAGCTCCAAGCGTAAAGCCGATAACTACCGGAGCAGCAATAGCAAGAGCACCCGGTAGCAACATCTTCTTAAGTGCTGCCTGTGTTGCAATATCAACACATTTAGCGCTATCTGGCTCCGCCGTACCTTCCATTAACCCTGGAATTTCCTTAAATTGACGACGAATTTCTTTAATCATATCAAATGCAGCGCTGCCAACAGCTCTCATTGTAATAGCCGATACCAAGAACGGGAAAATACCGCCGATAAACATTCCCATGAGCACTAAAGGGTTACTAATATCAAGTGAAAAGTCTTTTATACTCGCCGAAACTATTTCGATAAATGCAGCGATTATCGCTAACGCAGCTAAACCCGCAGCACCGATAGCAAAGCCTTTTCCGATAGCAGCGGTTGTATTACCGACTTCATCGAGTCCATCAGTAATTTCACGTACATCAGCTCCAAGACCTGCCATTTCAGCAATTCCACCGGCATTATCAGCAACCGGCCCGTAAGCATCTATAGCCATTGTGATTCCAACTGTCGCCAACATACCAACAGCAGCAATGCCCACACCATAAACACCCGCATCACCAAGTAAATATGCGCTCGCAAAAATAATTCCTGCAATCGTTAATACCGGTACAACAACGGATTCCATTCCCAAAGCTAAACCGCCAATCATGACCGTAGCAGGACCAGTTTCACCTTCCCTAGCCAAATCTCTAACCGGCTTGCCACCGGTATAGTACTCAGTAACAAGGCCTATAATGCTTCCACCAACGGCGCCAACAATTACACACAACCAAATATTCACATGTAAGCCAAGGTTTGCAACGATAAAATAGGCAACCACTATCAATATCAACGTAGAACCGAGCGTTCCCGAACGAAGCGCCTTTGCCGGCTCCATGGAAGAAAAAGCTTTTACCATAACAATACCAACCACTGAGCAAAGCAGTCCAGCTGATGCTAGCAGCAATGGCAAAATCATAAGGAATTCTTTACCGTTAGCGGACAAGGTATTAACAGTCGCTAGTGCCATGGTTGAAGCTATCGCAATTGTTGCTATCATAGAACCACAATAGGATTCAAAAATGTCAGACCCCATACCAGCGACATCACCAACATTATCGCCAACGTTGTCAGCAATAACTCCTGGATTTCTAGGATCATCTTCTGGGATACCCGCTTCAATTTTTCCGACTAAATCGGCACCAACATCAGCACTTTTTGTAAATATACCTCCGCCCACTCTAGAAAATAGGGCTACCGTTGATCCACCCATACCAAAACCATGAATAGCTTCCGCATGCTCAGCGCCAAAGAAATAATAAAGTCCGCCTAACCCCAACAGGCCCATCGACGCAACCGCCAAACCCATCACTGAGCCACCATAAAAAGCAACGGTTAACGCTTCAGACGCACCTTTTTCAGCAGCTGCAACGGTAGTTCGAACGTTAGCCTTAGTTGCTGTCAACATTCCAATATAACCTGCTATTGCCGAACTTAGCGCACCGACAACAAAGGCCGCGGATGTATGCCAGCTCTCAAAGCCGATATATAACAAAATGGTAATGACCACTAAAAATCCAAACAGAATTGAGTACTCACGACGCATAAATACCATTGCACCATCGTGAATATCCGCAGCTATTTTTGCTGTTTTACCAGAGCCGCCGGAATATTTCTGAATTAGACCATAAATGACAAAGGCTACTACTAGCCCTACTACGCCAAGAATTGGCGGTATCTGAACGAGTTCGATCATACTTCCCTCACAAATTTCAAATTATTATTATGGTCTTTTCAAACGAATTTGAAAAAACCTCATTATTTACTATGTGTTTTCGTGGGCTGACCAACTGCATGACAAACATCGCACACCGGTGTGATTGCCTTGTTGTCATAGGTTAAAGCGCTCGATATAACGCGATCGAGTCGATTGTATGAAATTTGAACAAATGTTACTCATCCACTCAAAAGCCATCTCCTTGTATAACAATAATCCTCGTTAAGAACAATCTCGCAAATTTTGTTATTTTAACCCACTGATTTATATAGCCTTTATTTATTTTTAATCGAGAGTTTATTTTGCACTGCACTATCGCTATAATACGCGCCAAATTTTGACCTAAGTGAAAATACAACTATGAGCCTAAATAAAGTACCTGCTGGAAAAGATATTCCTGAAGAAATCAATGTAATTATCGAGATTCCTGCCCATGCAGATCCCGTAAAGTATGAAGTTGATAAAGAGTCTGGAGCAATGTTTGTTGACCGTTTCATGTCAACCTGTATGCATTATCCAACTAACTATGGATACGTACCTCATACATTGTCGGACGACGGCGACCCAGTAGATGTTTTAGTACCAACACCATTTCCTTTATTAGCGGGTTCAGTTATCACTTGTCGTCCTATTGGCGTTCTAATGATGACCGATGAATCAGGTATTGACGCAAAAATTCTAGCGGTTCCACTAAGAAAGCTATCACCTGTGTATCAAGGTATAAAAGAAACTACCGATATGCCTGAGCTATTGCTTAACCAAATCCAGCATTTCTTTGAGCATTACAAAGACCTTGAGCCTGGTAAGTGGGTTCGAATTGACGGTTGGAAAGACGCCGCTGCAGCTAAAAAAGAAATACTTGAAAGTGTTCAGCGCTACGAAGACGCACCGGAAAAGCCTGCATTTTAGATTAACCTAAATTTTAGATTAACCTAGATTCTAAAATAAATAGCATGCTTGAATGGCAACGAGCCATTCATAGCAGCAGACACAAAAAAGGCCGAATCATCGGCCTTTTCCACATTTGCTATTTGCGTTATTTTTCAAAAGCAACCTTCTTCAAAAAATAACGTTCTTCAAAAAATAAACTTCTTCAATAACTCAGCTTTTAACTGAGTATAAGAAACAAGTCTATTGCCCTAGTGCTAAACGTTGCTCTTGGGCTTCTATATTCAATTTCATTAAACGAGACTTTGAATCAAACTCTCGAATAATTGCCAGATAAGTAGGGTCATCTCTTAGTTTGTTAAATGCTGGGTCAAACTCTATCATCCAAACATCAACAAAGCCCTCTTGAATCGCCTGTCTCAGTAAACCTAAAGCAACTAAAGGTTCATTGGACAAGGCAGCTGAAACGGCTTGATGGTACCTTATTGATTGCGGGTTAATGACTTGTTGACTTTGAAGGCTAGCCAAATCCGCCGCCGCACTATCTAGGTAGGATTCAGACTTCAAGCTATCACCCAATTCCTGCCACGCAGTCGCTAACATCAACTGAATTCTAACCGTCATCTCATCTTGTCTGTGGCGATTAGTAGACTTAAGTAACTCTAACGCAACCGAAAGATCTTCAGCGGCATGTTTCCACTCCGCCTGACTTAAAGCTGCTATTCCTATCCAAAGCCTATCTTCCCAACTATCAGAATTCTCATTAAGTGTTTCAGCCCATTCGCCGAGCTTTTTCACTTGATTTGAAGCAATCCACAATTTAGCTTGCAGTTGCGGTAACATTCTTTGCATCTTCTCACTTTCAGTTTTTTTCAATTGATCGAGACTCAACTGAGCCTTTTCAAAGCGTCCCAGAGGGATATCAATGTTTGCTGAGCGCATCAACCAATCTTCTTCAATGCCACTTAAATCAGCCATTTTTTTGTACATACTAAAAGCTTGATCAAGTTGTCCAACCGCATAACTGACTTCACCAGCAATAGAATAAGCATTGGCGTAATTAGGGTTGTTTCTAACTACAACATTAAAAACTGACATTGCTTCTTTATAATGACCGGTACGTATAAGATCTTGTCCCCGGTTATACCCAACCACCGCCGCATGCGGGTCAATTTCAAAGGCTTTTTTATACAACTCGCTTCCGTCGGCAAGCGAGCCTTCATTCTGCAAAATGGTCGCGTACCACATATATGCTTCTGCATTTGATGGGTTTAACTCAATAGCCTTTACCAGGTGATACTTAGCGGTATCAAGGGTTGCAGCCTGCATATCCGGTTCTTCACGATAATTATCGGCCATTTGCCAGCTCAGTAATCCTTTTACCGCGTGACCTTCAGCTAGTTCTGGGTTAATCGTTAACGCGAGCTCGATTAAGGGTTCCGCTAGTTCGAAAGCTTGTTCTTTTTTAATTAATCCATAACTTAACTGCAGTAGATAAGTTTCAGCTAACATGGCATTTGCTTCAGCATATTGACTATCGATAGCCAAGGCATTTTTAAAATGAACAATTGCGTCCTCAAAATCATCTTTCGAGCGGTTTCTGACAAAAGCGACCCCTCTAGAATATTCCGCAAAAGCAGCGATATCTTCCGTTCCAATGTGCGAAACAGTTTCTTCAACTTTGCCCAGCAGTTCGATTTCCAATGTTTCCAAAACGGATTCTGCTATTTCATCTTGGACCTTAAAAATATTGGTCGTATCTTTGTCCCAAGTCGACGAAAATACATGCACGTCTTCATCTGCCTTAATTAGCTGAGCGGTGACTCGGATTTGTTCGCCGGATCTACGGACGCTGCCTTCCAGAATGTATTGAACCCCTAGTTCTCTAGCGATTTTCTTAATATTTATATTTTGGTTCTTATACTGAAAGGAAGAGGTTCGGGCTACGACACGCAACCTTTTATTACTAGCGAGAACGTTTAATAGCTCTTCGGATAAGCCGTCAGCAAAATAATCATCTTCAGGAAGGCTACCGAAACTAGCAAAGGGTAATACGGCAATAGACTTTTCATCTTCTAAATTATTAGTTAACTGTTGAACCGTTGGCAGTGCTGCTCTAGCTACATTTTCAGCTTGGCTAGCATTATTAAAATAAAGTAAGCCAGCTCCGCTACCAAATGCGATGATAATAGACAACTCGATTAAGCGTGAGCCAATTGATTTGGAAACTAAGCTACCATCAGGATTTTCAACTAGTTTAGCTCTCTCATTACGGATATCAAGCATCCATCCCGTAATAAGGGCAACCGGGAATCCCGCGAATGCAATGATCACCATCAGCGACATTACTTGTTCATCGTACCTTAGAACAGGCAACAGGATATCGGCAATTTGAATAATTCCCCAAGTGATCGCAGCATAGAATGTGGCGGCCTTGAAGATTTTTCTACCTTTTACGTCTTCCCAAACAGCAGACATATATCGTCCTAAAAAAGCTCAGTTGAAAACAAAATTATTTGATTTGAAAAAAAGTGCACTTTTTATGTATATTTTTGCTCATCATAAAAGAGTACACCTTAATAATAACCTATAGGTCGATGGAAACCAGTCTTTTGGCTGAAATATCTGCCCAATATTAGTAACTAATTGTTAAACATGTAACAAGCAACTAAATTGTGCTCAATAAATAAGCAAAGAAAGGACTATTTTCCCTTCTTTAGGCCTATTTCACCACTGACAGTCGACATGCGTATTAAGCCATTGCCATCTCCAGCGGTAAACTTTAATTTTTCAGAGCCTATAAATGAGCTTGTAGCGGCATCGTCGGTAAAGCGGTTAACGATCTCTCCACCGGGTCCGGTATCAAGGGCTATTCGGGCACTCAGGTCACTATGTGCGTAATAGAAACTACCTCCCGAAACATTAGATAACTTTATTGTGCCGTCACTTTCAAGCCTTCCGTAAAGAACTGAATCACCTGACACTGTTGCTATCTGTGCTGACATAATTTGCTCACTCGCTACTTTGATATCCGACGATACACCGCTGACCGAAATATGTTTAGAGCTCACCTTAGCGTCAACATCACCACTAACCGTTGAAATTTCCAGTCGACCAGCTATGTCTTTGGCCCTAATATCACCGCTAACGCTATTGATATAGGCTTTATTACCTAGTTTGGAAAGCGTTATATCGCCACTAACAGAGCCAATATCAACGCTATTATCCAAATTTTTTATATCAATATCTGTAGCAACTCCGTCAAACTGCAGCGCAGATCCTCGGGGAATGAATATCTTCAAATTTGAGCCTCTGCCACTTCTAGAGTTGCTATTTCGCCCCGGCAGAACCACCTTGACATAGGTTTTGTTGTTATGAGTCTTAAATACAAATTTTTCAGTTAAATCATCAAGTTCGCCTTTAACGGCTACTTGAGGTTTATCCCAACCAACTATCGACACTTCACCACGATTATTATAAACCGCGACTTCTCCGTCGCTAGAGACATCAAGGGTTTTGTCAATCTTTTCACCTGCAAATAGACTTGAGCCGCTAACGGACAGCATCATCATCGATAAAACAGCAGCATACTTAACATTTATTCTCATAAAAACCTCTTTAAAATTCTCTAAACGCGATTAATTCAATATTCTTTTGTTACCAATTTCCAACAATTTAACTCAAATAGTATTATCCAATTTAGCCAGTTGAGTCAGCACATTCAATTCCTGTTGATAGGTTGTTTTAAGCAATTCAGCCAATACAAGGTTATTCGGCTGCTCAGCTATAGCCTGCTTTAAAACATCAGCAGCACTCTCGACTTCTTGTAATCTTTCTTGAATGTCCTTTAGCAAACTCTTATCTATCTTCGAACGATTCATGGCAATTCTTGACATCAAGCCTACCCTAGCCAACTTAAATTCCTGCTCCATAAGGTTAACTTGTGTTTGTAGGCCCTTTTCATTGGGGGAGCTGGCATCAAGACTTGCGTAACTAACTTGTGCTTCAGCGGCCTCAATTGTCTTACTTCTATTAGGCTGTTCTAGTTCAGCCAGAAGCACCTCGGCCTTTTCTAGTTGTTGCCAACTGATGCTTAGTGACCCCAAACTGACCACTAGACTAGCGGCAATTGCCCAGGGAATCCATTTGGCCCTGTAAAATTTTGTTTCAGAGTTGCCTGAAGATTCGGGTTTATTCAATTTTGGTAGGCTTTCGTACACACGAATGCGTTTCTCAATAGCCGGCCATAAGTCTTCTGAAGGCGAACCTTCTACAGCCAAGCTCTGTATTTCAGAAGCCAGCTTTCTCTCTTGATTAAGGTCAATACTATCACTGTTTTTCATTTTCAAACCCTGCTTTAACGAGTACTTCTGCGTCACATTCGGTTAATTCTACTTTGATTTGAATCAATACAATTAAGCCAACTGTTCTCTCAAAAGCTTTCTTGCCCGTGACAATTGCGCTTTAGATGTTCCTACAGCGATTTCTGCAATTTCTGCAATCTCTGTATGTTTGTAACCTTCTATATCATGCAAAATAAAAACATTACGGGCGCCTTCTGGTAGTAAAGCTACCAACTTCTCTAGATCCCGTGCGTCACCATCGTGAGACTGTTGCCCATGCCTTAACTCCTCATACTCGGTTAACTCTTGCCATAACTGAGCGTTCTTACGTCTAAACCCATCAATAACTAGCCGAGTTGTAATGGAGCGTATCCACGTATAAAAACTACTTTCAGCTCTAAAAGACTCCAATTTTTGCCATGCTTTAACAAAAACATCCTGCACAACCTCTTCCGCCGTTCCTGTTGAGCCAGTCATTCTTTTAGCGAGCAAAAAAATACGTTTATGGTACAGGTAATAGAGCTGTTCAAACGCGGCAATATCGCCACTGATTGCTTTCACTACCCATTCCGAAGTTGCATCAAATTCGTTACTGTTTAATTGCTTTGAGTTCAAGAAGCAGCCTTTTTTAAATGGGTAATGAATTATCGCTTTCAACTAATTAGACGGAGTTGCTCTTGGAAAGGTTTAAAACCTAATGCATAAACCGGTAAATAGTTTAGCGAATGCTTTTTGTTTGAGATAAATAAAAAAAACAGGCCTTTGCGGCCTGTTTCGAATTGACTTAATGATATCCTACTTAGTCCTAACCCTTTGCTAGTAGCTCTCGTAAGTCTATTAAACCAGCGTTAGCACGGCTAATGTAGTTGGCCATTACTAGCGAGTGATTAGCGACAATACCAAATCCACTTCCGTTAAGTACCATCGGGCTCCAAGTCGACTCTTGAGTCGCTTCTAGCTCTCGGATAATTTGCGCCAAACTTGCTTGCGCATTTTTCTTTTCGAGCACCGGCTTAAAGTCGACCTGAACAGCTTTTAAGAAATGTATCAATGCCCAACATGCACCTCTGGCTTCGTAAAAAGTATCATCGATATCCAGCCACGGAGTCTTAACAGCAAATTGCTGATTGTTTTTTGTTGACTGGGTAGCCTCAGCATCACCAGATAAGTCGGTGTTTAGTCTTTCTTGTCCTACCGATGCAGACAGCCGCTGGGATAGTCCACCTAATCTTTTATTCACCAGCTCTAACCAGGCGTTCAGGTTATCGGCGCGCGCATAAAACTGCACTTTAGGCTGCTCTGTTGCGCTTAACTGCTTGCGAAAGTCGGCTAATTTCTCGATTGCTTTTGCGTAACGCCCCTCAGCTGCAGGAAATAACCATACGGAATGGTCATTATTGAACAAGGGTTCAGCTTCTTTTAGGTCGGCATTTTCTAGTGATTGAGATTGAGAACGACTCATATCATTTCTCAAAGAGGACGCCATATCCCTGACTTGAACTAACACCCCAAACTCCCACGAGGGAATATTGTCCAGAAAAAGTGATGGCGGAAGAACGTCGTTACTTAGATAACCGCCGTTCTTGTCTAAAAGTTTATTAGCAACTTTCTCAGTTGTTAATACCGTCGTGTAGCCCACAATTAATTGCTTACTTTGACCATCAACGCGGTAAGCCAAGTCATCTTCGACCGCCATGAGATCAGGCTCAAAACTCCAGTAAACACCGATCAAATAGATAGCAAAGATAAAAAATAGTAGAACAAATAGAACTCGCTTAAATAGCGAGTTTTCATTGCTTACTCCTTCAAACGGTTCGGTACTAGTATCCGTAGCGGCCTGTTTAGCTTTACCGAATCTCCACATAAATTTGCTTCCTTAATTTAAACGATACAGTTTGGTTACTAAAATGGATTATTGCAGAAACGAGAAAAATTAGCATTTGAATTTAATAGCTAAAGGATAAATCAGCAATCGTTTTGAGACAAGCCTAACACTAGCCGCATTCAAACCAACTAGCTTAAGCGGTCCCAAAAACGAATTCTCATTGTTTAATAGAAAAGTGCGCCAGCCACAATATATGCAAGAAAAGTAGGTCCGGTGAAGAATATCAATCCTAATACGGCCACTACTCTAACACCGCTAACATCCCAGCCAAATTGATTAGCCAGCCCAGCACAAACACCCATAATTTTAGAGCGCGGACGAACGCGACTATGACGGTCTTCAGAATTCCTGCGGTAGTAATCGCGTGACCGGTAGTGACGATATTCTCTATTACTCATGTTGACCTCCAAATAAAAAACAACCTTTAGGCAGGAGCACTGAACCTTCAGCTACTCGAGCCTAAAAAATACAACCTATGACGCCTTTTTAAGTTTGCTTTTCAAAGCCGCTAACTCTTTATCAAGGTCTTCATCACCTTGAAGCGAATCAATTTGTTGGCTTAAGCTTACGTTTCGGCCTAAATCCATAGCCTCCACCTCTGCTTCCAGTTCATCCATTCGCTTTTCAAAACGGTCAAACCGGCTCAAAGCATCATCAATACCGCTGGAATCGATATTCTTTCTCATGTGAACAGTTGCTTTCACGGTTTCATGCCTAGCGACAATCGCTTTACGTCTTGCTACGGCTTCGTTTAATTTACTTTGTAATTTAGCGATATCATGATCAAGCCGCTCCAAAGCAACTTCCAGAGCTGCAAACTCTTTAGTTTGTGCGGTAATTGCATCTTCAATTCGATGTTTCTCTTGAAGCGCTTGCTTAGCTAAATCATCTCTTCCTTTTTCTAAAGCCAGCTCAGCTCTTTTTTGCCACGACTCTACTTCAGCTTCGTAGTTCTTAATCTGACGTTCCATTTCTTTCTTATCTGCGATTGTACGTGCAGACTCTGTGCGAACGTTCAGCAACGTGCTTTCCATTTCATTAATGATCATTTTGACAAGTTTTTCGGGGTTTTCTGCTTTATCTAACATCGCATTAACATTACTGTTTAATACATCTGAAAATCGTCTAAATACACTCATTGTTTTCCTCTCTTATTCCAATAGATTGTTACGTCGGGCTTACGCAATTTTTTTAATGCCCTGCAGACTGAAAACGGATTAGGGTTGGTTAACCTCATCACGCCTTACTGGGTTTAATTCATTTTTTGTGCCAACTAGAAAAAACAGGCGCTAACCCTTTGTTTTTAATATGCTTTACATAAAACCAGAGTCTTTTACATGAGATTTCGTGGCCTGCCCAATTTTTTGCTTCACGCTATAATTTGGTTAAATTGACAAAACCAATCACTGTACAATTCATAAAAGGCGACTCGATAGGGAGTGAGATAAAGCAGCCACTTCCCCGCTTTACTGTCCAATCATTTGCTATTTTTGACGTCACAAACTATCGTAGAGCAACATTTCAGAGGTGAATTGCCCATGAAAATTATAAGAGCTCATGAATTCAAACCAAATAACGCGTGGGACTCCCTTCCAATAGCGAACATGAATGGCATTACTTCCAAATTACATTGGACCGACACTCCCTACCATTGGCACGTCAATGACGGCGAAGAGGTATTTGTAGTACTGGAAGGACAAGTCGAGATGTTTTATCGAACGAACAAAAAAGAGTACTCAGAAACACTGAATACAGGCGACATTTTTTTCGCCTCAATAGGTACTGAACACGTTGCGCACCCTGTTGGCGAAGCACGCATATTAGTTATTGAAAAAGAAGGAAGCGTTTAGTTATTGATAGCCAACAAATCCTAATTTATTGGGAAATTTTCTTTAAAAGAGCCCGATAACTACTTTAAATAGACCAAAGGAGCTAAGACGATGGAACACAATCAATCGACAGCAATACCACAAGAAGCCTTCGACTGGTATGACGAATACGCCCATGGAGGCATGGATAGAAGAACCTTTCTAAGGAAATTGGGTTCACTCACTGCGGTAGGCCTTTCTATGAGTGTTTTAACGAGTGCATTATTGCCAAACTATGCCATCGCCCAACAAGTGTCATTTAATGACCCTGATATAATAGCAACCTATGAAACGTTTGATTCTCCACTAGGCTACGGAACAGGCCAAGGGTATTTGGTCGCCCCAAAAAGCATTGTCAAGAAAACGCCCACTATTTTGGTCATTCACGAAAACAGAGGACTCAATCCATACATCAAAGATGTCGCTCGTCGACTTGCAAAGAAAGGGTTTATCGCCTTTGCCCCAGATGCTCTTTATTCCTTGGGCGGGTATCCCGGAAACGACGACCAAGGCCGCTCCATGCAAAGAAGCTTAGATCGTTCGAAAATTCAAAATGATTTTGTCGCAGCTGCTAAATATTTAAACGATCATCCGTTGAGCAATGGCAAGCTAGGTGCCGTTGGATTTTGTTTTGGAGGTTATATTGTCAATTACCTAGCGGCGATTGATTCTAGTTTAATAGACGCAGGAGTACCTTTCTATGGCACTCCCGCTGCAAAAGAGCTTAGAAAAAACATTAAAGCGCCATTAATGGTGCAACTGGGTGAACTCGACAAGCGAGTAAATAAAAGCTGGCCTGAATATGAAGCGGATCTGAAGAATTTTGATGTTCCCTATACAATGCACCTCTACAAGAATGCCAAGCACGGTTTTCACAACGACTCGACGGCTCGCTACGATAAAGAAAATGCTGAGCTTGCTTGGGAGCGAACGCTTAAGTTTTTCTCAGAAAAATTAAGCTAATCTCTGGATTGCTAAATTAGGGGATAAGGCCGACGTTTAACTAGCTGACAAGCTTCAATGCGTCCGTAAGTACATTAATCTGTGCGTTTGGCTTAGTCACTTGTTCACTTAAGTGCCTTCGCCACATTTTTCCGTTAGGTTGGGCATGAAATAACCCAAGAATGTGTCGAGTTATGTGTTGCAGCTTTCCACCGGATGCTAAGTGAGACTCAACATAAGGTATCAAACGTTCGATGACGTCAATTCTTGTTGGCTTTGTTTCTTCACTGCCAAACAATTTAGAATCTGCCTCAGCAAGAATATAAGGGTTACCGTAGGCCTCGCGCCCAATCATTACCCCGTCAACTTGTTTTAAATGGGACAAAGACTCTTCAATTGATTTTATTCCACCATTAATCACGATCTCCAACTCTTTATAGTCTCGCTTCAAACGATAAACCAACGGATAGTTGAGTGGTGGAATTTCACGGTTTTGCTTTGGGCTTAAACCAGACAAAATTGCCTTTCGTGCGTGAACTGTAAAACTGTCGCAGCCCGACTGTGCAACGATTTTGACGAAATTAGAGCAATGCTCGTAGGAATCCATATCATCGATTCCTATGCGATGTTTTACCGTTACGGGTAAAGACGTCGCTTTTTTCATGGCTCCAACGCAATCAGATACTAGTTCAGGTTCCGCCATAAGGCAGGCACCGATTCGACCCGATTGAACTCGGTCAGAAGGACATCCGACATTAAGGTTTATTTCGTCATATCCATAATCTTCACCGATTTTGGCGCACACTGCCAAATCTTCTGGGGAACAGCCTCCGAGCTGAAGAGCGATTGGATTTTCACTTGGGTCAAACCCAAGTAGCTTTTCCCTATCACCATTTATAACAGCGGCAGACGTGACCATCTCGGTATATAACAAAGTATGTTTTGATATCAACCGAAGGAAATAACGTGCATGTCTATCAGTCCAATCCATCATAGGGGCAACGGATAATTTTCTGTTGACAGTCTTTGTTTGGACCAATTCGAATACCATGCGTGGTAAGGTTTAGGGGCACGAATTATATAACAGTTTCGCTGATTGGTGAATCAGTTGAATCTAACGCATCGCGCTATTTTCAATCACCACTAACGGAAGTTAGCGAGCTGAAATAAAAAACGCCATCAACAAAGTTGATAGCGTTTAAATAGTAGCTATAAATTCTGGCAATTAAAACTGAAAACGCCCCACTAAATGTTGCAAGTTTTCAGCAAGGGTAGCCATTTCCTGACTAGCAGACAAGTTTTCACTCGCACCTTGAGCGGTTTGATCCGCCGCCTGAGAAATCGAAAGAACGTTCTCATGCATCTCTCTAGACACCGAACTTTGCTCGTCAGCAGCACTCGCGATATGACTACTCATATCATTGATAATACTGACGGCTTCGGTGATTTTAATCAACGACTCGCCAGCTTTGGCAGTTTCATTGACACTACTTTGCGCTTCTTGTGTACTGGTCTTCATAACTTTTACAGCCTCTTGCGTTCCTGACTGTAACCGTTCTATCATTTCTTGAATTTCGGAAGTAGACTCTTGAGTTTTACTTGCCAAGGTTCTTACCTCGTCCGCAACAACAGCGAATCCTCGCCCTTGTTCGCCTGCACGAGCGGCCTCAATTGCAGCATTAAGTGCCAGTAAGTTTGTTTGGTCAGCAATACCTCTGATTACATCAAGTACTGTTCCAATATTCGTGCTGTATTGGTCTAGCTTATCAATAACGTGGGCGGCCTTTTTTATCTCATCCGCTAAGCCATCAATTGTTCCGATATTATTCTGAACGATTTTCTGGCCGGCATTGGCCTCACTATCGGCATTAGAAACTTCTTTAGAGGTATTCCTAGCGCTAGTCGCTACTTCATCAACCGTTGCTGCCATTTCAGTCATTGCAGTCGCCATCATATCCGTCTGCTCTTTCTGCTTATTGATATTTTCATGGCTTCGACTAGAGATTGCCGAGGTTTCTTCTGCAGCAGCTGAAAGCTGTTGTGAACTGGAAGAAATTTCATTCAACATACTACTTAACTGGTTAATTAATTCATTAAACCCTTCCGACAGCTTTCCAATTTCATCTTGACTATGAACGACAACATTTTCCCTCAGATCACCATCAGATACTTTGGACATAACCCTAAGCATTTCAGCTAACGGATTTCTGATACTTCTTAATACCCAACCGTTAATTACAATTGCAACAACAATTGCAATCAGTGCAAATATAATAATTAGTGTGCGACTTGAGCTCACGTTATCATTTGCTTCAGACTTGATCTGCTCATTTAACGAATTAACGGCGTTTGAAACTTTCTCAAGGTTGGTCAAAACTTCAGTGACAATTTTGCCGGATTCAACTAACTGCTCTTTCGCTCTATCACGCGCTTGCAATTGAGAACGTTTAATTTCTAATAAACCACTTGATCCAGAAACCATTGCTCTAAAACCTTCTACAGCGTCGGCAATATCACTCGCATATTCGCTATCTTGAACACTTGCATTAGCTGCGACAGAGTCATAACGCCTATTAAACTCAACAAGCAGTGAATTAATATCGTCAATTGCGACCTGTACTTGAGAAACCTCTACAATGGCTAAAGCGTCGGTCACCGTAATCGTTGATTCTTCAACCATACTCATCAACGAGCCTAAATTTGAAGATACTGAATTATTAGAAATTTCGTCATCAAGGTCTGAGAACATAGAGCCAAGTTCATCGGCTAAATCCTCGAAATCCCCGCGACTAGAGCTCAAATCGTCAACAAAGCTCAAATTAGCGCGATGCGACTCAAATGATTTTGGAACGATTTCTAAGTAATTTTTCAGGCTTTTCTGACTGGAGGACAAAGGCGCGGATATATCCGGAAAATCTTCTGCTAACTCGGACAATCTTTGACTTGCTGAACGGTTAGTTTTAACCAACGATTGATATAAGTTTTCATGCTTACCTAACTGAGAGGAATCGAGTGTCTGATGGAAAAAATTCACTTCAGCCGCAGATTGTAGCAACGATTGAACCACAGCCCCCTGCTCAACAAGCATTGGAGTCGATTGCTCCGTTACGCTCTCAAGTCCACCTTTGATGTTACTTACCCCTGACAGGCTAGTAAATACCAACAGTGCTAATAGAAAAATAACTAACCCTGCTCCACCAGCAATCCTAGCAGTTACGGTTAAATTCATAGTTGACCTCAATTATTTTACTGGGACGTTATTTTCTACTAAACGCCGCCGTTCATGATTTCTTTGTAATTTAGATAAAGCATAGACAAGATCACAAGAAAATGCCTAATTTAATTTAAATCAGTAGTTTAGATAGTATCTCAGTAAGATTGTGAGGCTAATATGAATGTTAATGGGTGAAATTTTTGGGCTGTAACCTCATTAAAGCTGCAATAGAAAGTTAACCGATTGAGCCTGCGCAGTACTTGCACTGTTAGGACCGTTAGTTGGTAATGAGCTAGTAGGTAATGAATTAGTAGGTAACGAGTTAGTCGTTTTGCCCGTGAATAGTGGCTATTAAGGTTCGTGAGGAGGCGCTATTTCGGTGCTCACATAAATAAATCCCTTGCCAGCACCCCATATTCAATCTGCCTGCGGTAATCGGAATCGTTAAACTATTGCCAATTGTCACCGATTTGATATGGGCAGGCATATCATCCGAACCTTCGTAATCATGCTGATAATAACTCTGATTCTCCGGCACAAAATGATTGAAATGCCTCTCTAAATCCGATCTTACGGTTGGATCTGCGTTTTCATTAATCGATATAGAAGCCGAGGTATGCTGAATAAACAAATGCAATAGCCCACATTGCACATGACCCATTTTGGATAACTGAGCGACAATTTCGTCAGTTACTAAATGAAAGCCTCTTGGGCGTGGTTTCAAAATTAATTTGGCTTGTGTCCACATAAGTCTATTGGTTAGTACTCATCATCATAGGCCGGCGTATAATTAACAAATCGATTATAGTGACCCTGAAATGCAACGTTAACCGTACCAATTGGGCCATTTCTCTGCTTACCGATGATAATCTCAGCGATACCTTTACGTTCCGACTCAGGATTGTAAACTTCGTCTCGGTAGATAAAACAGATTAAATCAGCGTCTTGCTCAATTGCGCCCGATTCACGTAAATCTGACATAACTGGACGTCTATCAGCTCTTTGCTCTAACGAGCGGTTAAGCTGGCTTAATGCAATAACCGGGCAATTAAGCTCTTTTGCTAAAGCTTTTAAAGAACGAGAAATTTCTGAGACTTCTTGGGTTCTGTTTTCGCCCATACCTGGGACTCGCATTAACTGCAGATAATCTATCAGAACCATACCAATATCACCTTGCTCTCTAACGAGGCGTCTTGCACGACTCCTCACTTCCGTAGGTGATAAACCGGCGGAATCATCTATAAACAATTTACAATTGTTCTTAAGGATATTACTCGCTACCGAAAGATTATCCCAATCCCTATCGTCTAGCGCTCCGGTTCTTAATCGAGTTGCGTCAATGCCGCCTATCGAAGCGAAAGAGCGCATCAATAGCGATTGAGATGGCATTTCCATACTGTACACAAGAACCGGTTTACCACCATGAATTGCGGCATGTTCAGCCATATTCATCGCTACCGTAGTTTTACCCATCGATGGTCTACCGGCAACAATAACGAGATCTGCAGGTTGAAGACCGGAAGTCATATCATCAAAATCTTTAAATCCTGTCGCTTGGCCAGTAATTCCGCCCTGCGATTTTTGAATTTCTTCTAAGCGATCAAGTGCTCTTGGCAAAATATGACTAACGGACTCAGGCCCCCCAGTCGTTTGTGACTCTCGGGACTCCGCGATTTTAAACACTTTAGTCTCTGCGAGATCCAAAAGTTCGTCAGGTGAACGTCCTTTCGGCTCGTACGCTGCATCAGCTATCTCGTTAGCAACGCCAATCAACGACCGTAAAACTGACCGCTCTTTAACAATGTCTGCATAGGCCGCAATATTGGATGCGCTCGGCGTATTCTTAGCAAGGTCTGCGATGTATGCTAAGCCGCCAATTTCATCAGCTTCACCTTCTTGCTCTAAAAACTCAAATAAAGTGACAACGTCCATCGGACGGGTATTTTCAGCAAGATAAGCAAGTGCTTTAAATATCAATCGATGGTCATTTCTGTAGAAGTCTTCAGCGACTACTTTTTCGGAGATCTTTTCCCATGCTTCATTATCTAAGATCAATCCACCTAGCACTGACTGCTCGGCCTCCAGTGAATTTGGCGGCATTTTTATACTATTTATTTGTCTATCTTCTATCATGCTCGTGGGATCTGCTATTGACGACTAGTGAATTACATTGTGTATTAGAAAGCAAAAAAAAACACCTAAAGCAACTATGCTCGAGGTGTTTCATTCTGTCACTTGAAGAACTTGAAAGCAATGTCTCAAGTCATTAATCGATATAGTCGATTACTCTTCTTCAGCAACAATGGTAAGTTTTAGAGTTGCATTTACATCTGAATGTAAATGAATTTCAACTTCATACTCACCAGTATTTCTTAATGCGCCGTTTGGAAGACGAACTTCGTGCTTCTCAACAGCAACGCCTGCAGCAGAAACAGCCTCAGCGATGTCTTTAGTTCCAACAGAACCAAAAAGCTTGCCTTCGTCGCCACTGTGAGCGCCGATAGTAACTGTTAACTCAGCAATTTGAGTAGCTCTAGCGTTAGCAGCAGCTAAAATTTCAGCCGCTTTCGCTTCTAATTCAGCTCTACGAGCTTCAAATTTTTCTACGTTATCTTTTGTCGCTGGTACTGCTTTACCTTTTGGCAACAAAAAATTACGACCGTATCCATTTGCTACCGAAACACTATCGCCCAGCTCGCCCAGATTACGGATATTTTCAAGTAGAATGACTTGCATTAGTCTATCCCCTATTCGTTAATCGATGCTTATTTATGAGCGTCAGAATATGGCAATAAAGCCAAGAAACGCGCTCGTTTAACCGCTGTTGACAGCTGGCGTTGGTATTTTGCTCGAGTACCGGTGATACGGCTAGGAACAATTTTACCAGTTTCAGTGATATAGCTCTTTAAAGTTGCTAGATCTTTATAATCTATTTCCGTTACACCTTCAGCAGTGAAACGACAATATTTACGACGTCTAAAAAATCGAGACATGTTCAATTCCTCCGTTATTCAGTTTCAGCTGCAGCTTCTTCTTTAGCAGCAGGTGCTGCTTCAGCTACAGGCTCTTCACGTTTCTTATCAGAAGAATCAAAACGCTTAGCTGCTTCTTCTTTTGCTTTCGCTAATGGAGAAACTTCGGTTACAGGTCCTTTCATTTTGATAACTAGACTGCGTAAAACAGCATCGTTAAATTTGAAAAGGGTTTCTAACTCAGCAATAGCGTCGTACTCTGCTTCTACGTTTAGTAGAACATAGTGTGCTTTATGAGAGTTATTGATTGGGTATGCCAGTTGACGACGGCCCCAGTCTTCGGTTCTGTGGATGGTACCAGCTGCGTCAGTAATTACAGCAGAATACCTTTCTATCATGCCAGACACCTGATCACTTTGATCAGGGTGCACTAGAAATACGATTTCATAGTGTCGCATTTAAAGCTCCTCACGGTTTCCAGTCACCTAAACACTTGATTTACAAGCCATTTAAATAACAAGGAGTTAAGTCAATTTGTATGTTTGATGTTACGCTTGAGAATAAAACAATTGAAGTCCAACCCCCAAGAGCGCGCGATTATACGGGGGCCGAACAAGAAAAGCAATCAAAAAGATAGTGATTACGCGGGATCGCGTTTTTTTAGTTTGCGGCGACTAATTCTCCAGCATTACGCTGGTTAGGGATCCATACAAGCTGCATTTCACTGTTTACAGGAGTTTGTTCTTTTCCATCAACAATCACTGTGGTTTTTACGGGATAGATACCTTGTGGCATACCTTTCGGAAGCTTAAACGTAAACTGATTTTCAAATGAGCCACTAGCTTTAGTTTTGTCATTTACGGTTTTAACCAAACTCTTCAACTCTTTATCGGGGTCTTCATTATCAAAAATAGTAATTT
>CAJQOL010000037.1 GCA_905479925.1 uncultured Kangiellaceae bacterium
TGAGCCTTTATTGACCCAGCTAAACCAAAAACCAAACAGTTTGATTTTTAATAGTGGTAAAAAGAAAGACATTGAACCAAAAGGATCAAAACCATGATTTGCATACGTAAACTTATTGTGACGCTGCTGGCAGTTAGCTTGATAGGTTGTGCTTCTGAGAGTCAAACAACAAAATTTTACAGTCTCGATATTGGCCATCAATTACTGCCAACAACCCAGAACAAGCGAGCAACACCTGACAAAAATAGCGTTAGTATCCAGGTATTGCCGATTGAGGTAGCAAGCTATTTGGAGAACGGTGGACTCGTAATTCAAATTGGTGAACATGAATTAGTCACCGCTAATTACCACCGGTGGGCAGAGCCCCTTAGAGAGTCTTTTACTCGTTTGCTAACGAGAGAATTGAATAACGTCAGTAATACTCATAAAACAAATTACGAACAGTTAAATCATGCTTACAGCTCGGAGCAGCCGATTAAGCTACTCATAGAACTTGAACAATTTCACGCGACTGACAAAGCCACCGTTGTAACAAAAGGACGATACATACTGCTTAATGATAACGGTAAAAAAATTGTCGACAGTCACTTTGAAATTAGCGAGGCATTATCGAGGGATGGCTATTTACATGCGGTTGAACAATTAAAGAAAACGGTATTAAAACTTTCTGAGAAAATTACTATTGATGTTGACAGGGTTCTAACTAACTAACGTCTGGAAAGCGATTGAATCCGAAACATTGTAATTTTTGAAGTTCGTTTTTCATCATCTGGTTTATCTGCGGCGTATCAGACTGCTGCATCAAACTTCTGCATCAAACCCAGGTCGATACTGTAAAATCGTGTTAGTTGACGTGACCGTGTTTTCAAGGCAATTAGCGGTAAGTTGTCTGAGTGAGAATTTTCGGTTTTCTTCAGTGATCTTTTCGTTTATGATGTCGCTTGTTACGACTTCAACCACTTCACAATCAATTTTGCGCTTGTAGCTCATTTGGATAGAGCGATCCCCTCCTAAGGGATAGGTAGCAGGTTCGACTCCTGCCAAGCGCGCCAAAATCAAACTACGATATTGGCGCTCGGTTGGAGTGCACTCGGCGATAACCTCGCGCTCTCGTAAGGACAAAGTAGCACTTTGTCGGGAACCTTACTCGATCTGCCAAGCGCGCCAAAATCAAACTACAATATTGGCGCTCGGTTGGAGTGCACTCGGCGGTAACCTCGCGCTCTCATAAGGACAGGGAACCTTACTCGGCGCTTCTATCACAGGCTAGCTTGCGCTTTCTTGTCAACGCTAACCCACAAATTAACAAAGTAGCTGCCAGACTACCTCCACCGGAGCTAGTTTCAGGTTCTTCCTGCGGAGGAGGGCTTGAAATAGTGAAGCTTCTTTCTTTACTGGATTGATTTCCTGAGTTGTCTTGCAGAACTAAAGTGACGCTTTTATCTCCTGCTGTCTGATAATTATAAGAAATAGCTTCGCCTGCAGCGGTAACTCCTTCTTCTAAATTCCATACATAGGTTTCAATTGTGCCATCTGAATCAGTGCTTCTAGATGCGTCGAATGAACAACTCAAGTTTATACAATTAACGTCAAAATCCGCCGTTGGTGAATTATTATCACTGATATTCACAAAAACGGCAGAAGGAACACCGGCTTCGTTATCCTGATTATATGCTCTAACATAAACGATATGCTCGCCAACGGCTAAGTCACTTGTATCTATCTGGACCGAAGCAATTTCAACCGGCGAACTTAGGCTCCCGTCAGTGTCAGTTAATTCTATTGGAGTAGCTTCATCAGACCAAATAGGCGTATTTATGCTGTACTCCAGCTTACTAATTGATTCGCCAAGTTGAGTCATTTGAGTTTGTGCAACGGTAGCGGTTGCCGCTAATTCAATTGAACTTCCGGCGGTTACTGTAACCGGTACTGTTGAGTTGTTAACCATGAGGTTACTAATCTCAGGCCCATGGCCAAGAAGGTATGGTGCTGCGGAAGCTTTCGCTGCATATACTAAAGCGTTTAGGTTATCTGGCCTTATGGTGTTTGTATAAGCGCTACACTCTTCAAAAAACGCATTACCTAGTTCGAACGTAAAGGCAGCAATACCTAACTCGCCGTAACTAACATCATCACTAGTACCGTCTGTTGGATATAATCCGACACTTTGTTGAGGGGTATAATTGTTATACCAAGCAAGTTTATTTCCTAGCGCAACAAAGCCGTCATTATTCGGAGATAATGCTTCGGTATGTCCATAGGGCCACAGCACTAATTGGCTATAACTGTGAATATCAAGGTGCATGCCGGCAGTATCTAGTGGTGCAGCATCTGTATCCAATTCCCCTCTAACATCAGGAAACAACGAGCGGATGTAATTAGACACTGCCTGTGTCTCCGGCTCTGACTCAGCGACTGGTCCTCGATAAGTTTGATCACAAACGTTTCCGCTTGAGCCCCCAGGAACGCTGTTCCAAAAGAAACTAAAATTGCGATTTAAATCGACGCCGATTCGACCACTGGCTTGTCCAGACAAACAGTAGTTTTGATTGGTATTCTTGCGTTGGCTTATTTGTGTTTCAGCAATTTTGCGACCATCGGGGTTCATATGAAAAAGAATATGGATCTCGTGCTGGTCAATTATCCATCGATAGTCCGCATTATTTTCATAATTAGCTAGCATTTCTCTGGCAAAATCTAAAGTTAACGCTGCCGGAGTATACTCCCGAGCATGCATTGAACTATGAATAAAAAGAACCGGTTTCGTTGTTGTTATTTCTTGATTGGTTATCTTGAGCACCATCAAATCGTACCCACCAAGTCCATTAGCTTTCTGCCAGGAATCGCCGATATCGACCCATTCAGCAATCTCGTTATACTGGCTAGCTAAATCGCCGCCTGCTTGTAATGTTTCCTCAACCGTTGGATAGCATTCAAAACCTTCTATGCCCGCTAAACGTTTCTTTTCAGGGTCTTGCCTTTGAAGGTTGCGTTGACGAATAAAATCTTGATATTTTAGATTCCATTGCTTTGCCTGTGTAATTGAAAAACCTTCCTTTGCAAGTTTGACCATTTCTGATGGTGATAGATCTGCAATCGCATAGCTTTCTTCATAATTAATTTCGAGTAACGCATGGTGGTAAGAAATAGCAAACTTTCTTGCTAAATCAAGATTCTCAAAATGCACCTTGAATGCTTCTATATCTGCGGTTAACTGTTTTGCACCATGTGAAGTGTTATTGTCAGAAGCCTCTGACAGCGGGGAGAAAAGAAGCGAGCAGCTACCAATAATAACGGCCGCAGCAAGTGGTTTTAGTACGAATGACATTGTTAGCCTCATAGTAAAAAGAATGACAACCAGCTAAGTCGAATTAACCTTGAGAAATACCCAGCCTATAATCGGAGCAATAATTCTACGTTTACGCTGCTAAAATACAATGCAATAATGCACAGGTTAGTCGACAAATTGGTTGAATTTTGCGGCATTTTGCACATTTGAGCAATAAAATAGTCGCTGACGAGCCGATGCCAGCGTTTACCAGTTTAAACGGACCAAAAAACAGACAGCCAATATGAATAATCTAATACCAGAAACAGTAAAGGATCAGCTACAAAAAAATGCAATAGCGCTCATTAGCTTAGTAATAGCTATTTCTGCGCTGGCATACAATTCTTGGCGCAATGAGTTATCTGAGGAAAACCGTAATATTAGAGCTGCTGGTTTTGAAATAATAAAAGAATCTGCCAAACTTCAGTTTGTAATCGACCGAACGACCTATCTTACCGCTGGCTCCAATAATAATTATGATGCCATCAATGGTTGGGCTACGGTTAACCTGATACTATCATTGTCTGAGCTCATGCCTAGTAGCGTTAATGATACCGCCCAGTCTTTACGGCAACAATGGCAAACCCATTGGAAAGATTTAGAAACGTCAGAAGAAGCCAATAATGAAATCTCGAAGGCAAATAGGTTGATGCTTCAAGAAGTGAGGAATAGCCTCAGAAATTTGCATTAGTCAATTTTAAATTGAGCAAGATTGGTAATACTTATCCACCCTGCGGTTAGTCGGAAATAAAAGCGTAATGATTAGAAATCACAATAAATATTTTAAGCTGATTTCATTGACTCTAATGGCCTTAATTGCCGTTTTTATATCTCCCTCGCTATTCGCGCATGGTGTCGATGATGCGACGGAGCGTTTTATTACGACCAACCTCGGCATTGCATTTATACCCTACTTATATATTGGTGCGAAACACATGATAACCGGATATGACCATATTCTGTTTTTGAACGGTGTCATATTTTTCTTATACCGCGGCAAAGATGTCATCATTTATGTTAGCCTATTTACCCTTGGCCATAGCATCACTTTATTCCTCGGTGTCGGCGCCATGCTTCACGTCAACCCTTATCTTATCGATGCAATTATTGGATTTTCTATTATCTACAAGGGATTCGACAATCTTAATGGTTTTAAACGGCTGTGGGGGTTTCAACCTAATACAAAAATCGCAGTATTAGTTTTTGGGCTATTTCATGGATTCGGTTTAGCAACCAAATTACTGCAGTTTGAGTTTGATCAACAAGGCATGCTAGTAAACCTTTTGGCGTTTAATATTGGTGTAGAAATAGGTCAATTTCTTGCGCTGATTTTAGTGCTTATCATGCTGCATATTTGGCGCAGGCATGAAAGTTTTTTACGATTTTCCGCCGCGACCAATACCGCATTGATGGCCGCAGGATTCTTATTTGTTATGTACCAGTTAACCGGTTATTACACTGTTTCTTAATCGGTAATATTATTGAATAACGTTAAACTAGGAATACCCAAAAGGAGTATTATCCATTGAACGATAAACAACAAAATCCAGCGCAGCAAACGCGACATGAAAGTGCTTCTCACAACGAAGAGGTCGCGGGAGTGAACGACACTAATAATAAATCTCTTTATTGGTCGGTATTCTCGGCTTTCTTAGTTGCATTATTAATCTATTTTACCATTGTGCTACCTGTGGAATTTGGCAGGGATCCCTTTGGTACCGGGAAGTTTTTAGGGTTAACCGTATTGACTAAAGAGGCAAACCTTAATAACAATAATACGGAAGACGTAGACCAAAACAATACTAAAACAACCGATAACCAAGATGAATTCCAAGCTCGTAACGATACTGTTAAAGTTCTTGTACCAGCGGGCAGGGGAGTCGAGTACAAATTTGAAATGAAAAAGCACTCTCGACTTACCTATAAATGGCAAACTGATGGCCCACAACTGTATTTCGATTTCCACGGAGAGCCGAAAGGTGATACCACTGGTTTTTTTGAGAGTTTTGCTATTTCTACGGCTTCCAGCGCTGAGGGTACGGCAACAATACCATTCGACGGTGTCCAGGGCTGGTACTGGAAAAACAATTCAGAAAAAGATATTCAAGTTACTCTGGAAACTCAGGGCACCTATCAAATCAAAGGGTTATTGCAATAAGTATTAGTTAAAGGCTGCTAAGAGAATATGAATAGAAAAATCGAAGAATGTATAACCAGCAAACCTCAATGACAGCAAGGATTTGTGCGAGTTTATTACGTCAGCTAAGAAACAAACGACACGAGAAAATCGTCTGCAAAAATCATTAATTTTAATAGAACAGGGTAAAGGGCTGAACGATCAGTACCGGTAATCCAATAATAGTTTACCGGCGTAAAAATGCCTTGTTCATTGTAAATGAGAGTTTAGATAATGAAAACATTCTTTTGGCTAAAAATGTTTATATTTACTTTGATTCTTACAGGTACCGCAACAGCCTCAGGTAACAGAGAAATCGCAATAAATGAGTCTTCGGTCACTAGAGCTGGCAAATTAACTGTTAACGATCTATCTCGAGACTATCATTATTTAGCCTCTACCTCTCAGTGGCATTTGTTCGGCCAGGTACTTACTTCAGTAGACAACGGAATGCCATTTGATAACGTTTACCTATACAAAATTGATAAACAAAAATTGTTAGTAAAAGGTAGCTGGTTAGTGACACCAAAAAAGGGGGGCTTGTACGCCTTTGTCAGAAATTGTCCACCGGCCATTTTGGCTAAGAGACAATCGAAAATAGTGTTAACAGTAAAAGCCCAGAGTAAAGATCATTGCATTTACGTCGACAAATAATCCACGGCTAACAATCAAATTTACAGCTTTGGGATTTTGAACGACTCTTCGGTTTGAACGGTTCTTTGGTTTGAATTGCTCAAAAGTTTGAATACTAGCGGCTGGCCATAAAATAAGGGCATCTCTTTAATTTATACCAATACTTGCCGGAGTAAAGCCCAACCCTTATATAAAACTGACCATGCGTTCTAGTTTGATCGCCCAGCCAGGCGCGGCGTCTTTTCCTTTTTTAAAGAAACTTAGCTCTCCGGCAGCGAATAACGTTTGTCCTTTATCGAGCTGCGCGCATGTTTCAATTAACTTAGGCTTAAAAACAGAAAAGTTAAAAAAGCTCGGCTTATCTTTTGCTTCTCTATTCACAGCTAATGAAAAGCGACTGAATTCAAACCCGTCGTTTTTAATCACGCGATCCGGAGCCGAGGTTAGTCGCCCTAGTACTTCGCAATAAAACTCAGTTCCTTTAGCATTAGGTAGTGCTGTAATAGCACTAACACGAACGGATAAATCGGGGAGCCTGTATTGCTCAAACTTGGGAGTATGGCTGTTTAGCACACCTTGTATGTCGAAATACTGTCCAATCGTAGCAGCTCTCTCAATATCTTCCGCCTGTTGGCCGTATATAACAACCGCAATCGGTTGTGCTCCAGCATTTGTTTCGATTTGCATTATCGTTAACAATGATGCCAGATTGTTCGCGTTAAAACGCAAGACATCCTTTCCTATCAACTTTGCAATCAATTGAGAATTAGCTCGAAAATAGCTCATTACTTACTGTTACCTTGATGTTAGCTTAGGGTTAATACCCTTCGCAAGTAACCCCGCTTTAAGCTTCCAAGCGAAGCAATAACACAAAAACTAAATGATATTTAATCTAAGCGCCATTGTAATGGATGTGAGCCTAATGTCGACTCTAAACCCACAATCTTCATTGTTAACAAATAATTATTCTGAGATAGTGGCAGCAAATGAACGAATTCTGAATAAATGGTAGAATGTTGCTGTTATACTTTATATTATTCGTTATTAATCGATTACGGTTAATAATATAAAGATTACGAGGCAATAAATGCTAGAATCTTCTGACGTTAAACTAGATGCAAGCGACCGAGCGATCCTGAATGTATTGCAGAAGTCAGGACGAATTAGAAACGTTGAATTAGCTGAAAAAGTCAACCTTTCTCCGCCGGCGACCCATGCAAGGGTCAAAAGGCTGGAGGACTTGGGTGCAATAAAAGGCTATGCAGCGCTTCTTGACCGACAAAAGCTTGGCAACGATTGCATGTGTTTCATAACGGTTAGTTTAGAACTGCATCAAGCGGATAAGCTTGAAGCCTTCTTTGAGAATATTTTGGCTCTTCCCCAGGTTCTGGAGTGCCATCATTTAACCGGAAACTCAGACTACCTTCTCAAGGTAGTTATTAAGAACAACCGAGAAATGGAAGATTTCATTTCTAACAAACTGGTGACCATGCCCGGTATATTGCGGGTTAGTACCAGTGTTGTATTAAGAGAAATCAAAAGCGACACGGCACAGCGATTGTAAAGTAAATGGCCTTCTCGCTTTTTAAGCAAACACGTGAGGAGTACCCGCAATGCAATCAGAAAACCTAGAAACCAACACTATACATGCTGGCAAAATGCGAGATTCACAGCATGGGGCACTATCGACGCCTATCTATCAAACTTCAACCTTTGTCTTTGATAACGTTCAGCAGGGCGCAAACCGCTTTTTGGGTGAAGAAGAGGGATTTATTTACGGCCGCCTTGGTAACCCAACTATTCGAGAACTAGAGCAGAAAATGGCTGTTCTGGAGGGGGCCGATGATGCCGCAGCGTTTGGGTCTGGAATGGGCGCTATCAGCGCTACTTTGTTAGCAAATCTAAACAAAGGCGATCATCTAATTTCTAGTGCAGCATTGTACGGGTGCACCTTTGCGTTGCTCAACCATAAATTCAGAGATTTGGGAATTGAAGTCAGTTTTGTAGATATGGAGGACCTCGCGGCGGTTAAGGATGCGATACAGGAAAACACCAAACTGATATACCTTGAAACACCGGTTAACCCTAACCTTGTCGTTTTTGATATAAAAGCTATTGCCGCTATCGCTGAAGAATCTCAGCTTTTAACTATTGTCGATAACACCTTTATGTCACCAGTCTTGCAGCAACCAATAGCCCTCGGCGCCGATATCGTAATTCATAGTGCTACCAAATTTCTAAATGGGCATGGTGATGTGGTAGCGGGTATTGCTTGTGGAGGTGCAGACCAAATACAGAATATCAAGCTTACAACCCTAAAAGACATGGGGGCTGTTATGAGTCCAAACGACGCTTGGCTAATCATTCGTGGCTTAAAAACCCTTCACTTGAGAGTAGAGCGACATTGTCAAAATGCACAATCCGTCGCTGAATTCCTTGACAAGCACTCTGAGATCAAAGAGGTCTATTACCCTGGGCTTACTTCGCATCAGGGTTACCAGTTCATAGGTAGTCAAATGAAATCTGGAGGAGGGGTTATTGCCTTTGAATTAGAAGGTGATTTCGATTTTGCGGTTGAGTTCATGAACGCTTTACAAATGTGCGTCATAGCTGTCAGTCTAGGTGACGCTGAAACGTTGATTCAACACCCCGCTAGTATGACTCACTCACCCTATACCGACGAAGAGAGACGTGAGGCAGGTATTACCGATACATTAGTAAGAATCGCCGTAGGATTGGAGCATGTCGACGACATAATTGCAGATATCGAGATGGCACTGAGTACCGCAAAAACTCGTATGCAAAGCAAAGATCAGTCAAAGGCTAACGACGAAGGTGCCTTAGATCTCGATGGGTTATGTACCTATTCTGAAAAAGTGTAATTCTCTAAGCTGTTTACCGAAGAATATTCGCGAACAACAAGCGGTAAACAGCTCATTTAGCTCATTAACTGGGCTATTTACTCCTTCATTACCTTCCATTTCTAGTCCCTTAAGCATGTTTAGAATTCCACTATTTTAGAGAATATCTAAATAACTTATTGCGTTTCAGAATCATTCGCATTTCGTAAATAACAACTCGTTAACCTGAATCCAAATAAGTCGCTAATGTGTGAACTATTAACACAAAATACATTGTTGTATCTCAATATTATGTTGTAGAATCGCGGATCTTCAAAAAGGCGGCCTGTTTGCTGTGATTAATCGAGTTACATAAGCAAATTAATTAAAACAGCTACTTAATAAATCGCCATTGAAGAAACGATCAATATTTGAAGGTTATCGCCGTACAATCGACATAACATTCTTAGTAAAGGACCTTGAAATGAAAACGCATCAAGTTCCGAAGAATTGGGTAAAAGATGAAAGAAATAGTTCACACAATTAATAAACAACTAGTTGGTATTTATACGAATGCTCAAGTTGAGACACCGTCAAAAAGACCAACCATTCTGTTCTTAAATTCGGGGTTACTGCCACATATAGGTCCATACCGATTGTATGTGAAACTTGCTAGAATTTTCGCAAAACAAGGGTACAACTGTTTTCGATTTGACTTGTCAGGAATAGGTGATAGTGAGAAACATAAAGATAGCCGCTTATATAAAGTTCAGCATAAGCAGGATATCAAAGATGTCATCGACTTTTTGCAGAATGAACATCAGGATCAAGAATTTATTGCACTTGGTATTTGTACTGGAGCAGACAATGCCCATCGAACAATGGCAAGTGATGACCGAGTTGTTGGAGCGGTAAGTATAGATGGTTATACCTATCCAACAAAACGCTACTACGTTAATCTGTACGCCCCGAAATTGCTTAGTTTAAGTTCATGGAAGACGATGACAAAATTAGCCTTCGAAAAATTATTCAGTAAACAAAAACAAGAGCAAGAAGAAGTTTTTGAAGGCATCGACATGAGCTGGAATAAACCACCAAAAGATCGCGTACGTAGAGAGTATCAAGAGTTTATTGATAAGGGAAAAGACCTATTGGCTATTTTTACTGCCAGCTGGCCATACAACTATAAAAATCAATTAGCTGATGTTTTTAGTGATATTCCTTTCGGTGACAATTTGCAAACTGCTTACTTAGAAAACGCAGAGCATATATTTCCGTTGGCGGAAGATCGTCATGCACTTACCGATGTAATCACACAATGGTTACAAGAGCGATTCGGTTCCTAAGCAGGAGCGCCCGTAATAGGGCGCTGTTATTGTCTATTCTATTTGCTGGTCTGTTCGCTTGTCTATTTTTTGGCTAGCCTGTTTAAAATATGACGTGTAAAAAAGCACCCGTTAAGCTTCAAACAATAAAGCGTGTCAAAGGACTTCTAGATAAAACACGTCTCTAAATCATCCGGCCAATAAAGTCATTTTAGCGAAAAACTTACGAAGACAATATTCTCTAATTCGGCGCCTATTGAACGCCTATTAAACGCCTGTTGAGATCCATCAATAGAAATTAATGACTCTCAACTGATCTCGCTTCGCTCAATTATTTTGAAAAATCGGGTACTCAAAAAGCTAAGTTAGTCTTTTACTTATCGTTGAATTTTAAGCGCTACTTGGGGCTTTTCCGCGAGCCGACCATAAAGTTTCATTTCAATTTGATCCGAAGAATTCTTCTCAAACACTAAATAGTCTAGGGTGCCAGGGTAATGAAAAGTCGACTTTGAAACAGGGACTACCTCAAGCTTTCTTCCTCCATCTCGCTGGGTATAAAAATGCTCATCCTCAAATAGTAGTTCTCTAATTGAGTTCGAATTAACTTGATATTGACCTAACAGCGCCTTGAATTGTTTATTCGGAATAGCGACTGGTTTAAAGCTTGGAAAACTAATGTTTAGTATTTCCGCAGCAACTTTCAGGGTCAAACTATCGGGGTCTAACCGGTCACTATTTGCAAACACCGCTATAAATAGATCTTCAGACGGGAAATAAACAGCGTCGGTAGAAAAACCTGGGATACCACCACCATGACCGATTGATTTATATTTATTAATTTTCGACGGTGATAGACCAAACCCGTAAGGAACTTTAGTACCATCGTTAAGCGTTGTTGGCTCGGTCATTGTATGGTAATTCTTTAAAGAAACGACTTTACCAGAGCGTAACGCTTCATTCCAAACGGCTAAGTCTTTCACATTAGAAATTAGCGCTCCTGCGGCGTGCGGCCAACTCATATCAATCACACTAGCATTTACGACCCCGGTCTCATCTAGAGAATAACCCATTGCTCTATTCTTAACTATTTGCCGGCCTCCATAAAAACTACTGCTCATGCCAAGCGGCTTGAAAATCTCGTTCTCAATAAACTCCTTATAGCTAACTCCGCTAACGTCTTCGATAATTTTTCCTAACAAAACATAGCCAGTATTCGAGTACTGCATTTGTTCGCCAGGTGAAAACAACATAGGTTCCTTTGAAAATAATTTCAGCATTTCTTCAATTGAAACTGGCACCTGAATACGCTTTTCCATCGTTTCGTGATTGTTAGTGTAATTGTTTAAACCAGCGGTATGCGACATCAGCTGCCGCAGCGTAACTTGCGCTCCGTCCGTAGGGAAAGAGGGTAAATATCGACTTAAGGGATCGTCGATTGAAAGCTTACCTTGCTCTTCTAACATTAGTACCGCCGCACAGGTAAACTGCTTGGTAATTGAACCCAAGCGAAACACGGTGTTAGCAGATAGCGGGACGTTCAGCTCGATATTTGCCATACCTCTAGCACCATGGAAAACCGTTTTACCTTTATGAATAGCAATCACCGCCATTCCAGGACCTTCTTTGTCAATGGCACTATCCATAATATTTTGTATGACATTTGCTTTAAGTGGCTCTTTCGCATTAACAGATTCAACTGATACTACAGTTACAAGGACTATAATTATTATAGAAATCAAACGTTTTATCATAGGTGGCTATTACCTTTTATAATGGTGAACATGTGCGAATAAACCCCGTAAAAACCTGTCAATCATGAGCAGCTTAATACTTAGTGTCCTGTTACAATATTTGTCGATAAAGACAGTGTTTATGCTAGATTTAAGAGTAAGTTTGAGACATAGTATGTAAACGTCTGGCCAAAGACACCTAGCTACCCAAGTTTTCGCAGGTAAACTCACTCCAACATTAACCGTTGGAGAAGAGAATGACAAGAAGAACAAAAGATGACTGGAAAGCATTAATCCAGCAGCAAGCAGACAGTCAACTATCGGTTGCTGATTTTTGTCAACAACATAACCTTGGGCAAACGTATTTTTATAAACGAAAAAGTGACCTCAAGAAACTATCCATGGCACCACAAAAAGAAGCTTTCCTAAAAGTTAGCAAACCGACCATCAAACCGTCTCAAAACCTCACCATCAAAATGC
>CAJQOL010000038.1 GCA_905479925.1 uncultured Kangiellaceae bacterium
CCACTTAGACAGAGCGCGTTAAAAGAACTGGCTGAATTTGCCGCGCCAATTTGGCATGAACACTACACCGCTCTAATTGGTAAAAAGCAAGTAGAATACATGTTAGAAAAGTTTCAGAGTGAAAACGCCATCAAGGAACAAATTGCTGAACAATACCAGTATTACCAAGTGACTAACGATAACTCATTGATTGGTTATTTTTCCATTCAATTAAGAGAAAACAGCAGCCTATTTATTAGTAAATTCTATTTAGCTAAATCAGCGAGAGGCTGCGGTGCCGGTAGAAAAATGTTGACCTTTATTGAAGATCTAACGAAAGAGCATAAATGTAAAACTATTGACCTGACTGTCAATAAATACAATAGTGCCTACGAGGTTTATCTAAAACTAGGATTTTCAAAAATCGGTGAAGCCGAATTTGATATCGGCCAAGGATATATCATGGATGACTATCTAATGAGTAAGCCTGTTAGACAGAATTAACAGGCTATAGAAAATTTATTTAACCGCCAAACAGGTCATCTAAATAAGCGTCTTCTCCCAATCCGTCGATGGTTATTTTATCACCCTCTTCACAGCTAACTGGCTCACCATTTCTTTGAGGGCGCTCACCTAATCGATATCGATACACCCCATCGTAAGCCACGGCTTGCAAAAATAGTCTCATATTGTCACTAATGGCGCACAGAGAACTACTCGGTTGACTAGCGCAAAGTCCAGTAAACGAAGTTAATGGCTGACCAATAGGATTAATACCATAAAGATAGGTAGCAAAAATGTTGGCTACAAAATACGAACCAGGTTGCGCATAGTGGGCAGGATCAATGTTCGGATTAACATCATAAATAAAGATGTTAGGGTTTTCGTCAAAATCTTCTGGAAAGTCTGATGGAAAATTTTCATAGGTCTTTAAACGGGCAATTAACTCAGCATTAGGTAAGTCTTGATATACTATGTCCATAGCCAACCCGGTTGGCCCATTTACAATATCGGTTGCCACTTCTCGGCCTAGAGTATGAAGACATTCGTAGCGAGTTAGAATCCCTTCACTATCAATATCTACGGAGTAGAATCCATTCAGACGAGTTACTGGATGATTAACAAAAATATCTGCCCGACTCGAGTCTTTAACTCGTTTTAACGCCTCGTAGACTGACTCTGACGCCTGAGCAAGCGACGGTCCAGGCCCAGTTCCCTCAGCACTTTTAACTGCAGTTGCGACTACATAATCCCAATTTCCACCTCCACTCGGACCATTTTCAATCGCATTGAACGCTGAACTTTGAAGCCATGTAGATAAAGGCGTACCGCCATCAGTATTTTCGACCATTACACCATTGTTTACTTCACCGACGGACAAAGACATTTCGTATATCTGTTCTACCAGCTGCGGAATATTATAAGATGGCGTCGATGATGAACCAGTATGTGACGTAGTGCTGGCACCGAACCATATGATATTCAAGTCTCGAGGCGTAGGCCAAGGTTCAGGCTGACCAGAATATTGACCAGCAGCCGTAACCTCAACTGAAACACTAAATGCATCACTGGCTAAACCGTGATTATCAGTAACAACTAACTCCGCAATATAGGTCCCTTCAGCGGTATACGCGTGACTCGGGTTTTGTTCAACGCTCGAGCTTCCATCACCAAACTGCCAGCTGTACGTTAGTGTATCACCTGAATCGGGGTCCGACGAACCATCACTATTAAAGTTTGCCGTCGCATTTTCCTCGACAGGATTTGGTGAAACTGAGAAGCTAGCAGTTGGAGCAGTATTTGCGTCTGAGTCTTGAACCACTACACTTACTTGTACTTCCTCACTTGCCAACCCATGATTGTCGGTAACAATCAGCGCTGCTACATAAGTCCCTTCAGCGGTATAGGAATGAGTTGGGTTTTGCGCTTGACTACTATTTCCATCACCGAATTGCCAGCTATAAATCAAACTATCGCCAGCATCGGGATCAAAGGAATCGTCACTGTTAAAACTCGCGTTAGCATTAATTTCAACGGGATTTGGCGTCACTGAAAAGCTGGCTGTCGGCGCATTGTTTTCAGAACCAGGATCATTAACTGTTATTGTAACTTGAAAGGGTACACTACTCAGCCCTTCCGTATCACTTACGACCAATGATACGGTATAGCTACCTTCCGCCGAATAACTATATGTTGGCTGTGCTACCTGACTAGCTCCTCCATCACCAAAGGTCCACGCATAGGTTAAAGAACTTCCTTCTGGATCGAAAGACGCACTGCTGTCAAAACTTATATTTTCGTTTACATCAACGTTACTAGCACTGACATTAAAACTAGCTGTTGGAGCATTGTTAGTGCTGGTATCTTCCACCACAAGGTCAATCGACATGGGACTGCTTGCTAAACCATGGTTATCGCTAACCACCAAGCTTACTGAATAAGTTCCACTAGTAGCAAACGAGTGAGTAGGCTGAGCTGCTTGACTAGTATTTCCGTCACCGAAATCCCATTGATAGGAAATAACATCATTTGCGTCAGGATCGCTGGAGCCGGTGCCATCAAATGAGACGGTGTCGCCAACCTCGGCAGGATTAGAACTAACGGTAAAGCTTGCCGTTGGCGCATTGTTTTGTTCGGTCTCACTGACAGAAAGGCTTATCTGAAAGGGGGTACTCGCAAGCCCTAAGTTATCGCTCACGGTCAATACCACATCAAATGTTCCAGCTGAATCAAATGCGTGGCTAGGTAGCTGTTGGCTGCTCGTATTGCCGTCGCCAAAATCCCAGCTAAACGAAAGTGTATTACCTGTATCGGGATCCGATGAGTTACTGCTATCAAAATTAACAGTTTGTCCAACCAAAGCAGGGTTTGGGTTAGCTGTGAAAACCGCCGAAGGTGCTCGGTTGACAATCTCAGTCACTCGAGAACTTTCGCCCCCACCACCACATGCAATTAGCATGGTAAGCACAAAAGGGCCAATAAACTGCTGCAGGCTTTTATTAAATTTAGATTTAATCATAATCATATTTTTCAGGCATTTAAGAGGGATATAAATAGACTCCTGTTACACAAAGAGTCTCTTTAAATTATAGTCTAGCACAGCATTTTGAATGCTTACCGACAACAACAAGGCGTGCGTCACAAAATAGACACTAATTCACTAAGTGAATCATAGAAACAAATAAATACTAGTTTTGTTACAGCCTTAAAGCACTGTAAATCGTTGAACGAATGTTCGTAGCTTTTAAGAATTAGACATATTGAATAAAGAAATCACAACAAATTCATTATGTTATCGCTATTTAAACAGTCAAAAAGGCCTAGCACGGAGAGTCATTAATAACGAAGGCGCACTGTTTTGCACCCATCAACATTCTTGAGGTTGTACAGCAGATCATCTGTCGGTTTCACCGACCACTCACCGGAAGCAACGATATCTACTGTATAAGTCATTTGATCGCACTTAATTCGCACAGGACAAAGGCCGCCTTTGTAGGGCCTAAGGACATCACTAATATCTTCAGCCAGTAAATCGCCAAGTCTTAAGTCCAGCTCGAGCTCCAAATACTGAACCTTACTCTCGCGTACTTCGAGCAATGGTTGAATATCCACGGCACTCATTTTTAACCCACCAGAAAAATCATCGGTTGAAATATCACCTTTAGCCACAATAACTTCGTCTTTGCGCAAAACTTCTTTGCTTAATTCATAGAGGTCGCTATAAACCATGATATCCACTCTTCCGCTTTGGTCATCGAGTGTCACGATTGCCCAGTTGAGCCCTTTCTTGGTTTTCATCACTCTAATATTTATTATGAGCCCCGCAACCATGACGTTATCGCCACGCCTAGTTGGCTGTAGACTGTTTAACCGTAACGAACCAAATTTCTTTATCTCAGGTAAATATCGATCAATTGGATGTCCAGTAAGATAAAGCCCAAGCGTTTCTTTTTCTCCCTCAAGAACTTTTCCTTCTGGCCATTCACGAACGACTGCGAATTCAATATTCTGCTCCGCATTTTCCTCGGACGGCGCTCCAAATAAATCATTTTGCCCTAGCATAGCGTTACGCTTAAACTGTTCTGCACTCTGAATTGCTTGGGTTAAAGAAGCCATCAATACCGCTCTATTTGGCCCCAACTTGTCTAACGCTCCCGCTCTAATTAATGCCTCGAGCGTTCTTCGATTAGATTTCTTTAAATCGATTCGATTACAAAAATCATACAAATCTTTAAACAATCCATCTTCATTGCGCGTATCCACTATTGATTGAATAGCCGCCTCTCCGACGCCTTTTATGGCACCAATCCCGTATATAATTGTTCCAGCACCATCTATAGTAAATTTATAGGCTCCTCGGTTTACGTCTGGCGGCACTATTTTTAAGCCACTATCTTTCGCATCGTCAACATAGGTTACGACTTTTTCTGTGTTATCCATATCAGCGGACATTACCGCAGCCATAAATGCTGCAGGGTAATGAGCTTTTAACCAAGCCGTTTGGTATGAAACTAATGCATACGCCGCGGAATGAGATTTGTTAAAACCATAGCCTGCGAATTTTTCCATAAGGTCAAAAATATGACCTGCTAGATCGCCATCTACCTCTCTTGCGATTGCTCCTTTCATGAAAATAAGACGTTGCTCTTCCATAACCTCCGCTTTCTTTTTGCCCATAGCACGACGCAATAAATCAGCACCACCGAGCGTAAAGTTAGCTAACACTTGAGCAATTTGCATTACCTGCTCTTGATAGAGAATAATTCCATAGGTAGGCGAAAGAATAGGTTTTAAGTCCTCATGCTGGTAATCTTCGTGGGGATAGGAAACTTCTTTTCTGCCGTGTTTTCTATCGATAAAATCGTCTACCATTCCCGAACCTAACGGTCCAGGACGAAACAATGCAACCAATGCGATAATATCTTCGAAGTTACTCGGCAATAATTTTTTTATTAGCTCTTTCATTCCACGGGATTCTAGTTGAAATACCGCAGTTGTCTTTGCTTCCTTTAACAACTTAAAAACAATCGGGTCTTCGAGGTCAATTGAATCAATATTAATTGGACCGTCTTCGCTCAAGCCGGCATCATTAATAGTATCAATAGTCCAATCAATAATTGTCAGGGTTCTTAGTCCTAGAAAATCAAACTTAACCAATCCTGCAGTTTCTACATCATCTTTATCAAACTGGGTAACCAGTCCAGCGCCTGTTTCATCACAATAAAGCGCAGAGAACTCGGTTAACTCGCCAGGGGAAATAACCACTCCACCAGCATGCTTACCAGCATTTCGAGTAATCCCTTCGAGCTTTCTTGCCATGTCCCAGAGCGCTTGGAATTCTTCCTCTAACTCATACCGAGAACGAATCTCTGGCTCTTGTTCCCAAGCCTTAGATAACGACATTCCAATTTCAAAAGGGATAAGTTTTGATATTTTGTCTACAAATCCGTAGGGCTGGCTCAATACTCGTCCAACGTCCTTAATTACCGCTTTAGCAGCTAAGCGACCAAAAGTAATAATTTGCGAAACACTTTCTCGACCATATTTTTCCGCTACATAATCAATAACACGGTCTCTTCCGTCCATGCAGAAATCAATATCAAAATCAGGCATGGAAACACGCTCAGGATTCAAGAACCTCTCAAACAGTAGCTCATATTTAAGTGGGTCGAGATCGGTAATATCAAGGGCATAGGCAACCAAAGAACCGGCCCCCGAGCCACGTCCGGGACCAACCGGAACGCCATTTGTTTTACTCCATTGAATAAAGTCAGCAACAATCAAAAAGTAACCGGGGAAACCCATTTGATTGATAACATCTAATTCAATCTTAAGCCTTTCATCATAAGCAACTCGTATTTCCTTAAAGTCTTCTGAGCTTCTATCAAAAAGAAACGTCAACCTTCTCTCTAATCCCTCTTCACTCAATTGACAAAAATACTGCTCTATCGTAAGTCCATCAGGAATTGGGTAATTGGGTAAGAAATATTCACCTAAATGAAGCGCTAAATTACAGCGCTTAGCAATTTCAATAGTGTTTTCTATAGCTTCTGGTATATCTGAAAATAGCTCCCGCATTTCAGCTGGTGACTTCAAATACTGTTGATCCGAATATTTTTTAGGTCGCCTCGGGTCATCCAATACTCGTCCTTGGTTAATGCAAACTCTAATCTCATGGGCGTCAAAGTCTTGTTTCTCAAGAAAACACACGTCATTAGTAGCAACAACCGGTGTACCTGAGGCTTGGGCAAACGAGGCAATCGATTGGATGTAATCTCCCTCTCCAGGCCTGCCCGTTCTTTGCAACTCGATATAATACCGATCAGGAAAGTGTAACTGCCAAAAACCAAGATTTTGTGCAGCCAGTTCATGATTCCCAGCTAAAATGGCTTTTCCAACATCGCCATCTTTTCCTCCAGATAAAACGATGAGCCCCTCATTATGCTCTTTGAACCATTCTTTGTTTACAACTGGCACGCCGCGTTTTTGGTTAGTTTGATACGCCAATGAAATAAGAATTTTAGCGTTCAAATAACCTTGCTGGTTCATACATAATATGGCTACTCGACTATTTTCAGCTTCACTTCCCTCTTCGTTGACCATCAAGTCAACACCAACAATCGGCTTAATTCCAAGAGAGCGAGATTTTTTATAGAACTTAATCAGACCGCAAAAATTGACATAATCGGTGATAGCAACCGCAGGCATTTCAAGCTCTGCAATTTTTTCTAGGCTTGGATTAATGCGACAAATTCCATCAACCATGGAATATTCACTGTGCAGCCGTAAATGCACAAAATCCGGGGATTCGGGCAGCGGTGATGGTATAAGTTCTGTACTTTCAGAGTTATCTACCGAGTTTTGGCTCATGCTAGACTCTTTCGATTATTTTTCTGACTGGCGAAAAACTGCGCCTATGTATTGGTGTTATCCCCAATTCTGCGAGCGCTTCAAGATGTTGTTTGGTAGGATAACCTTTATGTTTTGCCAGTCCATAACCAGGATATTGTTGGTCAAGACGTTTCAGTTCGTTATCACGTTCCACTTTAGCGATGATAGAAGCCGCGCCAATTGAGTCGACTTTTAAGTCGCCTTTTACTATTGCTTCACTGGTACAACTCAAAACTGGACACTTATTTCCATCTATCAAACAGTGATTTGGCTGAGTGGTCAAGTTTTCAACCGCTCGCGACATGGCCAGTAAACTTGCTTGTAATATATTCACTTGGTCGATCTCTGCAGGTTCAGCACGGCCAAATGCCCAGCACAAAGCTTTTTTCTTTATTTCCTCTGATAATACCTCTCGACGTTTCTCCGTCAGCTTTTTCGAGTCCGTTAGTCCTTCGATCGGATTGTCTGGATCAAGAATAACAGCCGCAGCGACAACCGCCCCAGCAAGTGGTCCCCGTCCTACTTCATCGACACCCGCAACCAGTTTAAAAACGCCCATGGTTAGGAGTCCTCGCCATTGATTAAGCTAGCTATCGCTTTAGCCGCTTTTTGACTGCCACCTAGTTGCAGTGCTTTGTGCAGTTGCACATATTCTTCTTGAAGGCTTTCGTTATTTTGCTTGCCCATGAGCTGCAATAGCTCACGATGCAAGTTTATTTCAGTACAGTCATCTTGCATCAATTCTTTAACCAAACGTTTCTTTGCCAAAAGGTTAGGAAGAGAAAAACTTCCAATTTTCAATAACTTTGAATATATCCAATAGCTGAAAGAAGACACTTTATAACCGACAACCATTGGTTTTTTTAGCAACATAGCTTCCAAAGTAGCGGTACCTGAAGCTAATAAAACCGCATCAGCGGAAGCCATAACTGTACGTGATTCACCATCGACAATTCGCATTTTTAAGGCGATATTTTTCTCTTCCACAAAATTCTCTAATTGAGCTCTTCGCTTAGCGTTAGCGCACGGAATAACGACTTTCAAGTTAGGATAGTCGCTTTTAAGAAGAGTCGCAGCCGCCAAAAAAGGTTCAAGTAAAAACTTCATCTCAGACCCGCGACTTCCCGGTAATATCGCCAAAACAATATCATCGGGGTTTAACTCTAATAGTTCTCTAGCTTGTTTCTTATTACTTTCAATAGGGAGCTCATCTGCCAAAGGATGACCCACGCAAACCGCCGGCAAGCGGTGTTTTTTGTATATATCCAATTCAAACGGAAACAAGCAGATCATTAAGGAAACGCTTTTTACAATCTTATAGATTCTGTTTTCGCGCCATGCCCAAACTGACGGGCTTACGTAATGAACGGTTTTAATGTGACGCTTCTTAAGATTGAACTCAAGTTGAGTATTAAACACCGGCGCGTCAATACCAATAAAACAATCGGCTTTCTCGCGAACGATGGTATTACAAAGCCTAGTACGCATTCTTAGCAACTCTGGCAGACGTCCAAGAATAGGAGCAATACCCATAACCGAAAGTCTTTCCATCGGGTAAAAACTTTCTAAGCCCTCTTTAATCATAAGAGAGCCGCCAATACCTTTAAAAATGATATTGGGAAAATATTGCTTTAACTCAACCATTAAGCGAGCGCCAAGAATGTCGCCCGAGGCCTCACCGGCGACGATATAAAATACTAATGGAGACAAGTTTGTCTCACTAGGTAAGTTGACGGAGTTATTCACTAGACCTTCTTATTCTTATTGACCAAATGAAACTTTATTAACTAAAACAGGGTTGGGCGAAAGTAGACTAACGAGCGATTCCACGGGATGAGCTCAACATAAAGTCGGCCACTGTATTAAGAACTTCACAATCGTCAGATAATTCTTTAACGGCGGAAACAGCATCAGCAATGGTAAGGCCTTGCCTAAAGATTATTCGATAAGCTTTTCTCAGCAATGATATATCCTCCGCCGAAAAACCACGCCGCTTTATTCCTTCGACATTAATAGAGCGAGGAGCCCCTTCTGCAAACAGCGTGAAAGGCAAAATATCTTGCGTCACATGGCTTCTTATACCAAGAAAAGCGTGAGCTCCAATATGACAAAATTGATGGATCCCTGAAAAGCCACCTAATATTGCCCAGTCATCAATCCTAACGTGGCCAGCAATGTTTGAACTATTTGCAATGATAATATGGTCGCCGATCACACAATCGTGCGCGATGTGAGTATACGCCATCAAAAGATTATCACTTCCAATTTGAGTCACTTGCTTATCTTGGGTTGTTCCTCGATGAATCGTACATGACTCACGGACAATGTTATTATCGCCAATAATCGTTTTTGTCGGCTCGCCTTTGTATTTTTTGTCCTGATTAGCCTCTCCTACCGATGAAAACTGATAGAAATGGTTGTTTTTTCCTATTGTGGTGTGTCCATTTATGACGACGTGAGGGCCAACGATCGTCCCTTCACCAATTTCTACATACTGATCAATCACGGAAAAAGGGCCGACTTCAACATTGTCTGCAATTTTTGCATCAGGGTGAACGATGGCACTAGCATGAATCATTAGACGATATCCTGTTTTGAACACATTAAATCGGCTGCGCAAACCACTTCGCCATTGACCAACGCTTCCGCTTCAAACTTCCACATGGTCCGTTTACGCTTAAGTAATTTAACGTTTAACATGACTTGATCACCAGGCTCTACGGGTTTTTTGAACCTTGCTTTGTCAATACCAACAAAATAATAAAGAGAGCTCTCGTTAGGCAATTCGTTAAGCGTTTTAAAAGCCAGGATTCCAGTTGCTTGGGCAAGTGCCTCTAAAATGAGAACTCCCGGCATGACGGGTCGGTGAGGAAAATGTCCGGTAAAACAAGGCTCGTTAACCGTAATATTTTTTATCGCATTAAGATAGTCACCTGCTACATAATCTAGAACTCGGTCAACCAACAGAAACGGGTAGCGATGTGGCAAATGCTTCATCACTTCATGAATATCTAAACTGGTAATTGGATTTTTCTCACTACTCATTGGAATTATTTACCTCAATGTTCTCCAACTGCCTTTCAAGCGATCGTAATTTTTTTGCCATTTCATCCAACTGTTTAAAACGAGTAACATTTCTGCGCCAAGACTTACTATCTTGAGCACCGATGCCCGAAGAAAAAATTGCAGGCTTTTCATTTGATTTGCTAATAAGTGTTCCAGCGGTTACATGAGTACCGGCGGCTATTTCCAAGTGACCTATTACTGACGTTCGCCCGCTAAAGGTACAGCCGTTTCCTACGACAGTACTTCCAGCAATGCCAGAATGAGCCGCCATTGCGGTATTTTCACCTAGGTCAACGTTGTGAGCGATATGGCATAGGTTATCAATTATGACACCATCATGCAGCACTGTATCATTCAAAGCACCTCGATCAATCGTAGTATTTGCACCTAACTCAACCCTATCACCAATGATAACCCCGCCAATTTGAGGTATCTTGACCCAACGACCAGCATCGTTAGCGTAGCCAAAACCATCACTGCCAATAACGGCACCTGAGTGAAAAATACACTCGGCACCTATTTTTACATGGTGATAAACAGTTACGTTGGCAAACAGTTTAGTATTTTCAGCAATTGAGGAGTTTTGTCCTACAAAGCAATTAGGCCCTATACAAACATTATCAGCAATGGTGCAATTAGCTTCAATTACAACACCGGCGCCAAGGCTTACATTGCTGCCAATTACAGCAGTGTTATGAATTGTTGCACGACCGGAAATACCTTGAGCGGGCATAGGGCTAGGATCAAGTGCTTGTGACGCTTTAGCGAATGCTAGGTAGGGGTCTTTACAAAGTATATGATTCCCTTGATAACCTTCAGCGTGTTTCTCTGAAAGCAAAACACAACCCGCTTGGGTTGTGTTTAGTTGTTCAGCAAACTTAGCATTACTAAGGAAAGAAACCGAATCCGTAGGCGCGTTATCTAAAGAAGCGATACAAACGACAGTCTTTGCTCCGTCCCCAACCAACTCGCCACCGACTATTTCGGCGATTTCCGCTAACGTTAGAGTCTTATCTGGCAATGTCTAACCTGCTGGATTGCTTAATATTGTAATGATCTTTTCAGAAATATTAATAGATGGCTTATGAAATGCCGCTACATCAGCTAACAAAATTAAGTCATAGTTTTCATCTTGAGCAATTTTGGTAACAATCTGCTGAATCTTAATTCTGATCTGATTAATTTCTTGCGTCTTAGCTCTTTTCAAATCTTCTTGAAAGTTCTTATTCTTAGTCTGTAAATCAGTCGCAATTTCCGTCAACTCTCTTTGCGCCTTAATTTGCTGCGCTTCAGTCATGGTCATCGCGTTCTTTTGAGCATTTTCTCTCATTTCAACACCTTTCTTATTCAGTGCTGTCATTTCGTCAATTTCTTCTTTAAACATTTTTTGCATTTTTGCGTCAATCATTTCCACCTGTGGTGCTTTACTTAGAACTAATCTCTCATCAAAAACACCAATCTTTAACTCAGCAGCGCTAACACTTGAAATTGCTGATAACAAAACAGCAGCCAAAACAATTATCTTCTTACACATCATAAAACCCTTAATTTACACTATTATATAATTTAGAACGTTTGTCCTACGTTAAACGAAAAACCTTCTTTGATATCCCCATCTACACTCTTGAGGATTTTAGAGACACTTATTACTAACGGCCCCATCGGTGAAAGCCATTGTAACGAGATTCCCGTCGAAGCGCGATAAGTATCTGCCCTAGAATAATCTGGAATCTTAGCAAACTCAACATCTGCAAGGTCTCGGTAATCATCTAAGTCAAATTTTGTATTCCACAGGTTTCCTACATCAACAAAGAAACTCGTCCTTAGCGAGGAACTATCCTCAGCAAAAGGTACTGGAAAAATGAGCTCCATACTGGCTAAAGCTCTCGCGTTTCCACCAACCGTCCTTCGTTGACCACTTAGTACCCGAATGGTGTCATATTCTGGAGGTAAAGCATAACCGAGCGGGAAGCTGTCAAATCCGTCAATCTGAGTATTTCCAGTTAAAACTTGCGTATCGCGGTATATTTCTTTTGGACCAATGGTATTTCTTTCAAAACCTCTAACGGATTGGGATCCATTAGCGAAGAAGTTTTCAAAATAAGGTAAGTTTTCACTATCCCCGTAACCATCGCCGTAAGAAAGCTTCAAACGGCTTAATAATGACCAACCCGGTGAAATAGGCACATAATGGTCTAAGCCATAGTCTACTTTGAAGAATTCTAAGTCGCTGCCAGGAATTGCTCCACTTAAAGTCAGAATATTCTTAGTTCCTCTATCTGGGAAAATACCTCTGTTAAGGCTGTTGCGAGAAATAGAAGTACTAAACTTAACCAAATCATAGGATAGGTCTGGGTTTTGACTTACATCTTGTCCATTATCTTCAAAGAAATCTTCAATCTGCTGAGAAAAGTTGCCATTAGCGCTTAAATCGTTAGTTTGTATTCCCAGGCCGAAATTTAGCCGGGTAATTTCGTCAATGGGATAACCCATATTAAAGTCGAGTGATGTAGTATCAAGTAAAGTAGCTGCGATATTAATCTCACCAAAATCAGTGGTTCGATAACTAGCGCTCGCCCCAGCACTTATTCCATCAAGAGAAAAGTAAGGGTCGAAATAGTTCAACGCATAATTTGTTGAAAAACTATTCTTATTGACGCTAAATCCTACAGTCTTACCAGAACCAAGAAAGTTGTTATGGCTAACATTAGCATTTACCGATAACCCATAAGAAGAACCGTATCCGAGACCGCCAGAAATAGTACCGGCTGAACGCTCTTTAACTTCATAATTAACATCAACTCGGTCTTCGCTATCTTCAGCCTTAGGAGTTTCTACATTGACTTCCTCAACGAACTGAAGACGTTGCAATCTAACTTTTGTTCGTTCAACCTGCGCTGTAGAAAGCGCGCCACCTTCCATTAACCTTGCCTCTCTTCTCAAGACTTGGTCGTTTGTGGTTTCATTTCCAGTAAAGTTAATACGATCTACATAAACTTTTTTGCCTGGGTCAATTAAGATATTAAGGTCAACTTTGTTAGACCCAGCTTTTACATTAGGCCGGGTAGTCACGTTAGCAAAAGCATAACCAAAATAACCCAGGTTTTGTTTTATTTGCTCTTCAGCAAATGAAATTGCTGCGGCTGAATAGGTATCGCCTTGAGTGAGAGGCATCAATTGTTTAAGCCGCTCCTCACTTAAAATTATGTCACCGTTAAAAACAATTTTGGCAATTTCAAATTTTTCACCTTCAGAGACATTGATCGTAACAAATATACCTTTCCTTTCAGGAGATATTGAAACTTGGGTAGAAGTAACATCAAACTTCAAATAACCACGGTCTAAATAATAAGAGCGAAGCGTTTCCAGATCTCCAGACAGCTTTTCGCGAGCGTATTGATCATCACTGGTAAAAAATGACAACCAACCTCCAGTAGAGAGCTCAAATTGGTCGAGCAGCAGTTCATCTTCAAATAGACCGTTTCCGACTATATTAATACTCTCTATCTTGGCCGGGTCACCCTCATTAACATCAAATTGGATCAATACTCGATTTCTCGACCGCCTAATAACCTTATTGGTTATTTTTACTGAGTATTTACCATGTGCAAAATACTGTTCTTGCATACCACCAATAATATTTTTTATGGCTGCAGGGTTGTATACCTCTCCTTTGGCAAACCCAGAACCTTTCATAGCTTCTAATATTTGCTCTGTTTTAATATCTTGATTTCCTGAAATAGTAATCTCAGAAATAGTTGGTCGCTCAACAACATCAATTAGTAAAACGTTGCCATCTCTGAAAAGGCGAATATCGTCGAAATTTTCGGCAGAAAACAACGTTCTAATTACGATTGGAATACGAGTAGGTTCAAGAGTTTCGCCGACTTGCAACGGCAACATGTTGAAAAAAGTACCTAACTCCATTCTTTGCAAGCCTTCTACTTTAATTTCCTCAACCACAAATGACGATGATGCTGCCTGCGTGACGCCGGAGCTCAATAACAACATAAAACACACTAAACTTCTGCTCAGTGTTGTGATTTTTGATCCGCATTTAACATCAATAAAATACTGCAAAACTATACCCATAAAATATCAAACTTCTTTATAATTGTTACTGTTCTACTTAAATATGGTTAATTAAAACCTTGAAATATCGTTAAAAATGGCCAAAGCCATTAATGCAAAAACAAGCATCATACCAATTTGTAGTCCTATTTCCTGAACTTTCTGCGACAAAGGCTTTCCTCTAATAGCTTCTACCGCATAATATAGAAAATGTCCGCCATCTAACATAGGCACAGGCAACAAATTAATAAAACCTAAATTTACACTTATCATTGCTAAAAAACTAATAAAATAAACCAAACCGATGCTAGCACTAGAGCCAGCTCCTTCGGCAATAGACACTGGTCCACTCAGGCTCTTGGTCGAAATTTCACCACTGAGCAACTTTACAAATAATCGACCACTAAGGGCAATCATTTTAACCGTTTCATCAATTGCCAGGCTAAACGCTTCAAAAAAGCCGGCCTCCCTAGTAATCACATATCTTTCGCTATTTGGTAGCGAGTTAGCGACACCTATTACTCCGTACTCTTTTCCATTTTGTTTGGCAGAACCTATGACCACAGAAAGAGTTATCAGTTCACCGGCTCTTTCAACTTCTACCAAAACCGATTGATTTGGCTTCGTTGTAACCAAGCTTCTCATTTCTTGCCAGGAGTTAACCGATTGCTCGTTTACTCTGGTAACACGGTCGCCAACTTCCATGCCAGCTTTATCTGCGGCACCACCTAGCGTCACCTCTCCAATAACAGTACCGAGTTTTTCTATACGATGATATAACCCTAAAGAGTGCAGTAGTTGAGGTTTATCAGCATCCACTTGCCATTTGCCAATATCGAGGGAATAGGTTGCATTAGGAATAATGCCCGTTCGTTCAACTTCCAGATCGATGCTTCCAACTTCTCCCATTCTGCGAGCGATATTCTTAGTTAATTGGTTCATTACAGAAACCGGCGTTCCGTCTACGGCGACTATTCGGTCCCCCTGCGTAAGTCCAGCGACCGCTGCTATAGAGCTTTCAGGCGGTTCTGCAATTTCTGGGACAAATCCTTTGATGCCTAGAAGAAACATAAACCAATACAGCAAGATAGCTAGCAAAAAATTTGCGAGTGGGCCAGCAAGCACAATGGCCATACGAACCCATACGGACTGGCGATTAAAAGCGAAAGGTTTATCATCCTCGGAAATAGCGGATGAGTTTTCTCGCTCATCCAACATTTTAACGTAACCACCAAGCGGGATTGCCGCTATTACATAGCGAACACCATCCTTTCCTATTTTTTGAATTAACGGTTTGCCAAACCCAACCGAGAAAGTAAGTACTTTGACACCAAACTTACGAGCTACCCAAAAATGCCCATATTCGTGAATGGTCACCAAAATACCTAGTGCAACAATAAACGAGGCGATATTCCACAGGATCTCCATAATTAACTGATTTCTCCTATGACTGTCTCAGCTAAACTTCTCGCCTGACCATCAACTCGAAGAATGGCGTCGATATTATCAAGATTTTCAAAGTTTGAGCGCTCTAACGTTATCTTAATAACTTCAGCAATTTGAGTAAATTTGATGCGCTCAGCAAGAAACGCAGCTACCGCAATTTCATTAGCAGCGTTGAGAATACAAGGCGCACTTGCCCCTGTTTCTATGGCCTTGATAGCCAGTAGCAAGCACGGAAAACGCTCAAAATCAGGTTCTTCGAACTCCAAAGGTTTTAAATTAAAAAAGTCCAATGGTTCCACACCTGCATCAATCCGCTCAGGCCAAGCCAAACAATGAGCAATTGGTGTTCGCATATCTGGGTTGCCCATTTGTGAAATAACCGAGCCATCATCATAGGAAACCATGGAATGAATAATACTCTGTGGGTGCACAACTATTTGAATTTGTTGCAATGACAAGTTAAAAAGATAACAGGCTTCGATTAACTCAAGCCCCTTGTTCATCATGGTCGCAGAGTCTACAGAAATTTTTCGTCCCATTTCCCAATTTGGGTGCGCGCAAGCTTGATCGGGTGTCTTGGTAACAAGCTCACTTAGCGGCTCTTTCAAAAATGGCCCGCCAGAGCCGGTCAAAAGCACCTTTTTGACACCTGACCAACCAGCCTTGGAATGACTTTCTGCAGGTAGGGATTGGAAAATCGCGTTATGCTCACTGTCAACCGGCAATAAACAAGCGTTACTTTGTTTAACTTGCTGCATGAACAAATCCCCAGACATGACCAGAGACTCTTTATTAGCTAGCAAAATCTTGAGACCAGCTTTAACGGCTGCCAGTGTTGGCAGTAGTCCAGCAGCGCCGACAATAGCCGCTATTACAACTTCGCAATGTTCCGCGAAATCGATATTATTTAGTTGTTCTATACCAGCCACAACAGGTATTTCAAGTTCCGCATCATTTAACAACTGTGTCAGCATTTTTGCAGACTTGTCACAAACCATGACAACAAGCTCGGGAGAAAACCGTTTGCACTGTTCAAACATTTTCTGATAATTGCTATGGGCGGTCAAAATAGAGGCGCTATAACGCTCGGAATTTCTAGAAATCACATCCAGAGAACTACAGCCGATTGACCCCGTAGAGCCTAAAATGCAGACTCGACTATGCATTGAACCACTCAAAATAGCTGAAGATAATATAGAAAACTGGAGCAACGGCTATGGTACTGTCTAGTCTATCGAGCAGCCCACCGTGGCCAGGCAGCAACGCCCCCGAATCTTTAACATTAGCAACGCGTTTAAGCGCGCTCTCAAATAAATCACCAAATACTGAAATCGCAGCTAATAGAACTACAATCGAAAGGTATAGTCCGAGATTATTAACACTCAAGTTAAGCATTGATATACCTAACCAACCAATTAAGGTACTTAATGCAACACCACCTAACACGCCTTCCCAGGTTTTATTTGGACTAACGCTGGTCAACTTTGTTTTCCCAAAAAGCTTGCCGGTAACAAACGCTCCGGTATCCGCAGCCCAGATTATAAGCAACATAAATAATAACAACTTGCCGCCATATGCAAAATTGCCCGATGAATAACCAATCGATCGCAAGCTAACAAAAGCGACGAAAAACGCCGGTAAAAGAATCGCACCAAAAACTAATCTTAAAGGAAACTTTTGCCACCAGTTGTTATTTTTAGAGAAGGACAGAACAATCAAAATAGCCAAAGCGACAACCACCAATGAAAGTAATAAAGTCATAAGCGGTAACTCTGTCTGAACGTGGTGAGGCCAGCTAATTGATGGCCAAACAATTAGGTCCTCACTGAATTTCCAAATCATCAAATTTATCGCGCTGATAAACAAAGCGAATAAGCTGGCGGAAGTGCTTCCCTTTAAGGAAGATAACTTAGCCCACTCGAGCGCCATCAAATAAACCACGACAATGACAATTGCAGCAAAGATCTGCAGTTGAACCTGAAATAACAAGACGAAAACAATCGGTAGCAACAAAAGCGCTGTAATTATTCGCTGTTTTAACATTGTGTTATTGCCCCTATTAATTGTTCTCTAAACCGAAACTTGCTCACCGGTTTTACCAAAACGTCTTTGTCTGGCTGAATAATCTGATAACGCCAAGTCTAACTCGGCTTCGTCAAAATCAGGCCATAACTTGTCACTAAAATAAAGCTCTGCGTAGGCTGCTTGCCAGATCAAAAAATTACTTATTCTTTTTTCGCCACCGGTTCTAATCATAAGATCAAGTTGAGGTAGCCCCGATGTTGATAGGTTTTCCTCAATGCTTTTTTCGGTGATAACACTATCTTTATCGATAACTTTATTCACGGCGTTTACTATATCCCAGCGTCCACCGTAGTTGGCTGCTATGTTTAAGCACAATCCATCGTTGTTACTAGTTTGTTGTTGCGCATCGGCGATGCTTGTTTGTAATTTCTTATTGAACCCCGAAATATCTCCTATAAAACGAAGCTGAGCATTATTCTTGTTTAACATTTTGATTTCTCTTTTTAATGCTAAAACAAAAAGCTCCATAAGGTAGCTGACTTCTTCTTCTGGTCTGGCCCAGTTTTCACTACTAAATGCAAATAAAGTAAGCGATTCAACACCTTTCTTTGAACACGCTTCAACTATCTCCCGCGTTTTTTCAACTCCGGCCTTATGGCCAAACGTTCTCTTTTTACCTTTTAATTGCGCCCAACGTCCATTTCCGTCCATGATGATGGCTAGATGTTTAGGAGAATTTTCAGTACTCATATTAACTCTATAGATCGTTGTCACATGCAGACTAAGCTGCGGGTGACTAAATATAAAGACGCCGCGTTCGCAATAATGTGAACACGGCGTAACTCAAAACGCGTTAGCAGAAAACTTGAACCAGGAATTTTCTAAATTTCCATCAGTTCTTTTTCTTTGACTGCACTCATTTCATCAATTTTCTTAACGTGGATATCAGTAATTTTCTGTACATCATCTTCAGCGCGATGTAATTCGTCTTCGCTGATTTCCTTTTCGGCTTCTAGTTCTTTTAATGTAGAGTTTGAATCACGACGAATATTTCGTATTGCCACTTTGGCAGATTCTGCTTCACTTCGTACGATTTTAGTCATATCTTTTCTGCGCTCTTCTGTCAACGCAGGCATAGGAAGTCGAATAACGTTACCAGCAGTATTTGGTGTAATACCTAGGTCGGACTCCATCAATGCTTTTTCCACGGGTTGAACCATTGATGCTTCAAACGGCTGAACGACTAACGTTCTAGAATCCTGGACCGATACGGTTGCCGCTTGGGTTAACGGTGTATCAACGCCGTAGTATGAAACAGTTAAGTGTGCGAGCAAGCTTGGGTGCGCGCGACCGGTACGAATTTTTTGTAAACTCAAACGAAAGGATTCGATGCTTTTGTCCATTCTGGTTTGAGCGTCATCTTTAATTTCATTTATCACTACTAAACTCTCCAATATAAAAATTTAAACTTGGAACCAAGTAAACTAACAATGAATCAAGGTACCTTCGGATTCATCAACAACAGCTCGTATTAATGCTCCAGGGTTGTTTAAGTTAAATACTCTGATTAACTTATCGTGATCGCGAGCTAAACAAAATGCGGTTAAATCCATCACACCAAGCTCTTGAGACAGCGCCTGATTATAGGTTAAGGATTCAAACTTAGTAGCATTTGAATCTTTATTAGGATCCGCAGAAAATACACCGTCAACTTTTGTCGCTTTTAGAATAACATCAGCATCAATTTCAATGCCTCTCAAACAAGCAGCTGTATCGGTGGTAAAAAACGGGTTTCCCGTGCCAGCTGTGAAAATAACGACTTGAGAGTCTTGCATAAAACGAATAGCAAAACGTCGATCGTAATCCTCACAAACGCCGGTGAGCGATATAGCAGACATAACTCGCGTACCAACTTTGATTCGCTCTAACGCGTCCTGCATCGCTAAAGAGTTCATAACGGTGGCGAGCATCCCCATATGGTCACCCGCAACTCGGTTCATGCCAGCATTGGCAAGCTTTTCGCCTCGAAACAAGTTTCCGCCACCGATAACTAAACCTACTTGAATACCCTTTGATATAATGACCTTAATCTCTTCCGCAATACGGTCAAGTACACTCGGGTCAATACCAAAAGACTCTGCACCCATAAGTGCCTCACCACTTAGTTTAAGAAGAATTCTCTTATTACTTTTTGTAGGTGCAGAACTAGGCATAGTATTATTCTCCTTTTACCTGAGCCATAACTTCAGCGGCAAAATCATCTTCAGCTTTTTCAATACCTTCGCCTACTTCTAATCTTACTAAGCTAGAAACAGACGCTGATTTTGATTTAAGTAGCGCACCAACTGTCATTGACGGGTCTTTAACGAAAGACTGTCCAACTAAACATACTTCAGCGGCAAACTTTCTCATACGACCAACAACCATTTTTTCAGCGATTTCTGCAGGCTTACCACTAGCAATTGCCTGAGCCGTGAAAATATCTTTTTCGCGATTATACACATCTTCAGAAATTTGGTCTTCAGTAATAAATTGCGGGTTAGTTGCAGCCGCATGCATCGCGACATCTTTAGCAAGTTCTGCGTCACCGCCGTTTAGAGCAACAACAACACCAATCTGGCCACCGTGGATATAAGTATTTAAGCTACCGTCTGCAGCTTCAACTAATTGAACACGACGTACAGTGATATTTTCACCAATCTTAGCTATCAAGTTTGTTCTTGCAGTTTCAACTGTTTCGCCAGAAGCGATGGTCGCCGAGTTTAATGCATTTATGTCAGCCGTTTTATTTAACAAAGCAGCATCAACGACAGCACTAGCAAATGCCTTGAAGCTATCATCTCGAGCGACAAAGTCAGTTTCGCTATTAATTTCAACGATAACGCCCATTTTTGCGTCATCACTAGTCTTGGCGATAATCACGCCCTCAGCAGCAACACGTCCAGCTTTTTTCTCAGCTTTAGCTGCGCCGGATTTACGCATATTGTCAATCGCTACTTCAATGTCACCATTAGTTTCTACTAATGCCTTCTTACATTCCATCATTCCTGCGCCTGTTCTTTCGCGCAATTCTTTTACTTGAGAAGCTGTGATAGCCATTTTATTCTCCGTTCAAAGTTCTTAATACGTGTTCTAGTACGAGGTTTATAACTCAAAAGCCCTAATCAACTCTGAATATACGCCTCAAAGGTAAAAAATAGGGGGCAAAGCCCCCTACTAATCTAAAAGTGCTTTAAGTATTAGCCTATTCTGCAGCAGGTTCGCTATCAACAGGTTCAGCAACAACAGCTTCTTCTGCAACAGTTTCTTCTGCAACAGTTTCTTTCTCAGCTTTCTTTTCAGCTTTTTTCGCTTTAGCAGGCTTGTTAGACTCTTCAACAAACTCATCAGAAGGAGATTCTTCCGCAGGTGCTGTCGCAGTCGATTGACGGCCTTCAATGATTGTGTCCGCAGCGCTAGACAAATATAGCTGGACTGCTCGAATCGCATCATCGTTTCCAGGGATAACGTAATCGATTCCGTCAGGGTTAGAATTACTATCAACAACAGCAATTACAGGAATACCCAATTTTTTAGCTTCAGCGATTGCAATGTGCTCATGATCAGCATCGATTACAAATAAAACGTCCGGAAGTCCGCCGATATTCTTAATACCACCAATACTGGCTTCAAGCTTAGTCATTTCACGACTTAATAAAAGACCTTCTTTCTTAGTCAAACGCTCAAATGTTCCATCTTCGCTTTGCTTTTCAAGTTCTTTTAGTCGGTTAATTGACTGACGGATAGTCTTGTAGTTAGTTAACATACCACCTAACCAGCGCTTATCAACAAAGAACTGATCACAACGTGTTGCTTCTTCTTTGACGATTTTGCTTGCTGAACGCTTTGTTCCAACAAAAAGGACTTTGCCTTTTCTTGCAGCAACAGAGCCTAGGAAGTTTAGTGCATCATTAAACATAGGCAGTGAATGCTCTAAGTTAATGATATGAATTTTGTTTCTTGCGCCGAATATAAACGGCTTCATTTTTGGATTCCAATAACGGGTGCGATGTCCGAAATGTACGCCCGCTTGTAGCATCTCACGCATAGTGACTTTTGCCATGATAATTTCCTGATTTAATAAGGGTTATACGTCCACTATCCCCAAATAACAAACCCAGTTTGGTTACCCCAAACTAAGCACCCTGATATTCGTGCCGAATAGTGTGTGAATTAGGCTAATAAAAGTCCCCAAAAGGTTACTTCATTAACTCGGCGCGCTTTATACCATGAAAACCAATAAAAGAGCAATAAATATCCAAATATTTTGAGCTAATGACCTATTTTCACTGCGTTCAACAGCTAAAATAGCACTAGGTTAGGATCGTGAAAGCTCAGCCCAAACTCAGGTATTCAATTATAAATTTATTGCCAAGCAGAACTAAGCATCAATGATAGGATTTAGGTTGACCTTCTCGCATATCTGATTTAACAATCCGGCACAACTCTCTGTAAGCTCTATCTCCAATTGACAAACGGCTAAAAAACCACGCGAACTGCTTTTCTTCTGCGCTAAATTTGAGTAAGCAAAAACTTGAAGTGAGCCAGCTATTATCTAATAAATTCAAATACATAGCATCGTGATTAGCGTTAGTTCTATGCATTAACCAATTTTCGCCGGTCCAACATAAATCGTCCGGCGCTGAGAAAAGTCTATTGGTTTGTTGGTAGGTATAAAAAAAAGAAAAACACAGCGTTATTAAGGTTAACCACTGCCACCAGTTCACAATAAGCAAATTGATACAAACGGCAGCGAGAAAGCCATGAATAAGAAAATTCATCATCACTATCCATAAATTTGGCTTTATAGGGAACCTAGCTGCAATTTTAGCCATAGTTAGCGACCACAATTAGGCGACTTTCATCTTTCTTCGAATTTCTTTGATTATTGGAAGTAACTCTTTCTTTTCACAAGCACCGAACCCCATTATCCAAGTATAAATATCGGGATCTGGCTCGCTTAGCAATTCCTCAAAGCTATTTTGAAGGTTTTCTCCTAGATCTTGGTAATATTGCTCTAAGAAAGGTGAAAGAATGACGTCTAGCTCAAGCATCCCTCGCCGACACTGCCATTGAAGCTTTTTTATTAACGCTGAACTTACCGCTGAACTAACCATAGTATGGAGACCTATCTAACAATTCTGAACCTGACTAATTTTATAAATAAGAGCAGGTTTAAATGCTTTGTTTACTTAAACGTTCATTTTATTGAGAAAATAGCGAATGACAAGCAAAATAAACCAACCTTACTCTGTATATGAAGCCAAGCTCAGCATAACCTTATAAATACCTAGAATCATATAAATCAGTGTGATGCTCGCCACGCCAAAGATTTTACTTTTACGCGGTGAAGTTTATTATATACTGACCTCATACTATTCATATCAATCATTAAGCGAGTAACTAAATTGCAAGCATTAGCGTCATATCAACTTATTGATATTATTGGCAAAGACTGCACCCGTTTTCTTCAAGGTCAATTAACAACATCGTTAGATGAGCCTACCAGCAATAAAGCATTCCTTTCGGCTGTCTGTAATCCAAAAGGAAGGATAGTCTCTTTATTTCATATCTTTGAAATTGAGCAGGGTTTCAGACTACTTGTTACAAGCACTAATGCCGAAAACACCATCAACCACCTAAAAAAGTACGCCGTTTTTTATAAAGTCACTATATCAGTCAATAACAGTCGAATATTTTTCGCGATATCGTCAAACGAGAATGGTCACCAAGAACCGAATCAACAACAAGCTATCAGCCTATCAAACACGGAGTTGCGGATTTTTATAGAGAGCAGCGTTAACGCAGAGTTAGACGACAAACAACAAGATGATTCACAATGGTACTCGTATATGGTCCAACACGGCATTGCTTGGATTGATGGAACAACCAGTGAAGAGTTTCTACCACACGATTTGAATCTACCGAATCAAGGTGCTGTCAGCTTCACTAAGGGCTGTTTTACTGGGCAAGAAGTTATTGCTCGTATGCAGTATAAAGGGAAACTAAAGCAGCACCTTAGCCTACTTTCGGTAGAAAATAGTGACGCTCTTGAAGCTAAATCAACCATTTTTCAAAATGAAAAGAAAGTTGGTGAGGTAGTTTGTTTTGCAGCTAATAGCCCAAAAGGATGCTTAGTTCTCGCTTTGGTAAAAGATAAGGCAGATAAGTCGCAATTTTTTCAGTTGTCAGGCGAAAACCCTCCTATACTTAAAATAATCGAATAGCTGCACATTACGCTACTTATTTTTCATCGCCTAAAAGAATAGATAATTAATATGAGCCTAGAACAAGACTTTTTAAACGAGTTGGTTGATGCAATTAAGAATGACCGCCTTACCTTGCCAACATTGCCAGAAGTTGCCTTAAAGATAAGGGATGCCGTTAGTGATCCGGAAGTAAACGCTAGCACACTTGCTTCTGTAATAGGTCAAGATGCTGCATTAGCTGCAAGGATTATGAAAGTTGCCAATAGCCCACTACTGCGTGGAGCTGTTACCGTTGATAACCTGCAATTGGCCATCACACGAATGGGTATAAACTTTGTTAGAAACTTGGCCACAGGGCTCGCTATGGAGCAAATGTTTCAAGCGACCCATGATGCCGTGGACAAACGCCTTAGAAGGTCTTGGGAGCATTCAATTGAAGTCGCTTCGATAAGTCACGTATTAGCCAGTCATTTCACCAAGCTAAAACCCGATCAAGCAACCCTTGCCGGGCTAGTACATGAAATTGGTATTTTACCTATTTTGACGTTAGCGGAAGACAATCCTCAAATATTAGAAAAAGAAGCAGTCCTGGACAAAATTATTAGCCGGTTACACGGAAAAGTTGGGCAGGCGATTATGAAAGCCTGGGAATTTCCTGAAGAGTTAATGGGGGTCCCGTTAGGATGTACCAATTTTACTCGAAATTCTGGCCCTGTGGCGGACTATGTCGACGTAGTAACTGTCGCAAAAATTCAAAGCTATACTAGCGAAAATACGCCATTTCCTGATTTAGATATTTCCACAGTACCGGCGTTCGAAAAGCTTGGTTTAGCCGGTGAAGTTGATGTTCATGAAGTGGACGAACTAGCTGAAGAAGTTGAAGAAGCCAAGCAAGCTCTTGCTTAGTTACTGTTGTTATTATGTACGGTAAATTGACACTATGCTTGCTAGCAACCCTCAAGTTTGCGTACCGTAGTTTAAAAGCCCTCCCTTTTTTACTTTTTATTTCTCTCCCCTTTTCTGTTCAATCAGCTCCGGGCGATATCTTATTCTCCGACGATTTTGAAGGTTCATTGGCCCAATGGACGGTCACCGACAATGGAGGAGATGCTGGTATAAGTTCTGCAACATCCAATTCCGGCTCGAACTCTCTTTTTACGCGTTGGCAAGAGGTAACGGTCACATCTTCTGCGATAGATACTTCGGCAGCTGCGCAGATTGAAATATCGGCGTGGATAAGAAAAGGCGATGACGGTTTTAGCGAAAACCCTGAAACCGGTGATAATCTAGTTTTTGAATATCTTAACGACTCTAACAATTGGATAACCGTTGAAACCTACATTGGTGGAGGAACCCAGGGCGAAATATTTACGCTGAGTGCTTTTTTTAGTGCTCCTGCATTGCACAGTAATTTTCGAGTTCGGTTTCAACAAGTAACAGGAAGCGGCGTTGATTGGGATTATTGGCATATTGATGATGTCATAGTAACCGAGCGCGCTGCCACTAACTTCACTTGCGATGATTTTGAAAGCGGGTTAGTTAATTGGACCGTAACGAGTGGAGGGGGCGACGCAGGTACAAGTTCTGCAACCTTTAATTCAGCCGGTAATTCTCTTTTTACAAGGTGGGAGCCCGTCATGCTCACCTCTAATACCGCTGATACCAGTTCATTTACCGAAGTAGAAGTAACCGCATGGGTAAGACGCGGCGATGACAGTTTTAGTGAAGACCCTGACAACGGCGAAAACTTAGTACTATCCTATCTGGATAACACTAGTACTTGGATTGAGCTAGAAACATTTACCGGCAACGGTCCTGCTGGCGAAATATTTGATCGCACCTATACGCTAGCAGCAACGGCGATTCATAGTGGTTTTCGACTTAGAATTCAACAAACCAATGGCGGCGGTGCGGACTCCGATTACTGGCATGTGGATGATGTATGCGTACAAGATGGTCAGGCAGCTATTGCTGGACTCATCGGCGAGTGGCGTTTTGACGAATTGTTTTGGAACGGAACAAACAGTGAGGTAATTGATGCCTCAGGAAACGACTTGCACTTAACAGCCTTTAGCGCCCTCACTGAAAGTATTGACCCCGCTATTCCCGGCGACCCAGGAACCTGTAGTTACGGGGTATTTAACGGTTCCGTTAGCTTTATTCAACTTGATGATGACACTTCTACAACGGATTCCTTATTGGATATACCCGATAATCTAACGGTCACAACGTGGATCAATACCAATGTTATTCCATCATCCGGATTAAAATCTATTTTATCAAAAGATGAAAACTATGAGTTTCATATTAACTCCTCGGGACAGATCTATTGGTGGTGGCAATGGGCAACATTGACGACTACTGGGGCGAGTTTAACCGTAAATCAGTGGCATCATATCGCGATAACATGGCGAAGCGGTGAACAAGTGATCTATATCGACGGTATAGAGCGGGCAAGGTCCTCAAGGACTGGGACACTAAATATTAACAATGATCCTCTTCAAGTAGGTCAAGATCTTGATATTGCAGAACGTTTTTTTGACGGTGAAATCGACGAGGTTAGAATCTACGAAAACTTTTTGAATATTACGGAAGTTAACCAAATAATGAACGATACTCGCCCATGCACCAATTTGGGCATATGTACGCTAACGTTTGAAGATTCATTTAACAGTGCAGCCTATAACGTAAGTACCGGCAGCGAAGCCTGGTCTTCAGATTGGATAGAAACAGATGACGACGGCTCACCAACCAGTGGCAACATTCTGATCACTGGCGGAGAGCTAACAATGGACGATTTACCCAATAGCGCGGGTGAACCCAGCTTGGAAAGAGAGCTCAACTTAACAGGTTATTTGTCGGCCTTTATTACTTTAGATCTTGATACCTCAGGCAATTTGGAAAATGGTGATAGATTCGACCTGTCAGCGTCAAGCGATGGAGGTTTGAATTACACCGTATTGAACTCCTTTAGCAATGATGTCAGTGGAAACTTTAGCTACGATTTATCCGGTTTTATGTCAGGCAATACTCGGATAAGGCTGCGTATTGAAAACGGTTATGGAAACAATGGTGAATTTATAGCTATTGATAACGTGAGTATTACAGGTCTTAGAAATTGTGGTCCCGATCACTTTGGAATCGTTCATGATGGCTCCGGGATCAACTGCCTCAGGGAAGCAATTACTATTAGAGCAGAAAATGCTGACGGTAGTTTAGTAACTAATTACAGCGGAACAGTTGACCTAGCGTTAACGACTAATAACGGTAACTGGTTTGTCGTCGACAGCGCGGGGGCTAGCAGCGATCCCGCATTAGGAAACCTTGTCGACACTGCGGATGATAACGATGGAAATGCCACCTACCAGTTTTCAGCTGGTGATTTAGGAAGTGTCGTACTTTACCTTGAAAATACGGTAGCAGAAACGACCAACATAACGGTCACTGAAGGAACAACTACCGATGATAATACCGAAGGTGACATCATCTTTAGGCCATTTGGTTACGTTTTCTCACCCTCTCCAATTACCACACAAATAGCTGGAAGACCTTTCGATTTAACGCTTACCGCCGCAGGTCAAACGCCAACACAACTTGAATGTGGTGTTATTGAAGAGTATACCGGTATTAAAACTTTAAATTTTTGGTCAGATTACTCGGATCCCGTGACTAGTCCGACTCAAGTTACAGTTGATGGAAATCAAATTTCCGTTGATGAAGCTACTTCAGCTGCTCAGAATGTTACTTTTACTAACGGCGTTGCTACCGTAGCTGTTCAGTATGACGATGTCGGTGAAATAGGCATTAGTGCAAAAGATGAAATCGACGTCGGCGAGCCTCCTGCAGGAAACCTCGACGAAATAATTGGAGGCATTAGTCCTTTTGTTGTTCGTCCGTTTGGCTATGACCTTCAGGTTACCGGTGACCCATTTGCTGACAGCGGAAACGATGCTGTTTTTACCCAAGCTGGAACGCCATTTAACATGACAATCAGAAGCGTACTTTGGCAGGCTGCAGATGATTTAGACGATGATGGGATTCCGGATCCATTCGTCGATAGCAACGGCGACGCAATTCCTGATACCGGGGGTGACCTAAGTGACAATGGAGTAACTCCGAACTTATCTTTGATTAGCGGACAGGTCGATTTTTCCGGTACCGCATTAGTTGTCACAAACTCAAATGGCAATATAACCGCAAACAATCTCGCGTTTTCATCTTTTGTGGCAGCCGGTCTAGCTAATGAAGGGACTGCCAGTTTTGTGCAAAGCTGGGATGAAGTTGGTATTTTGCAATTAGATGCAAGTACTACAAGCTTTATGGGAAGCGGAGAACAAGTAACTGGACAAAGAATAAACATCGGTCGATTTATACCAGACCACTTTCTATTATCACCACCAATAGTCGTGGAACAATGTGGGAGTTTTACTTACGGAGGCTTTTTTGACGGTATTAATGCTGGACTTGATAAAACTGGACAAGGGTTTGATCTCTCCGGGACTTTAACGGCGCAAAACCTTGCAAACGGTACTACCCAGAACTACGCTGGGGTTTTTGCCAAGCTAGTTAACAGTAACATAACGGTACAAGGATTTAATGAAGACACTACGGCCAATGCAACCGGACGAGTTAATTTCTCACCCAGTCCATTACTGTTCGTAAATGGCGTTAGCGGCTTTAGTGACCCAACAACTAATTACCAATTCGATTCAATTGCTTCAGAGTTTAACTTACGACTGGACTTAACCGCCACAGATTCTGACGGAGTAACCAGTGGTTTAGTCAGTTCAAACTCATTTGAAACACGGTTAGGCAGGTTACGGCTAGAAGACAGTTACGGCCCAGAAACAAGTGATCTCGAAATACGCCTTTTTGCCGATTATTACGATGGAACTAACTGGGTTGTCAACTCCGCAGATAGCTGCTCCACCTATATCAGTGGCGATGCCACCTTAGATAATACTAGCTACACCGAACAACTTAGTAACGGTGAAACTAATATCTTTGCCCCTATCGTTCAGCAAACCACAAACTCAGGCATCAGTGATTTAAATAACGGACTTTGGTATACAGCACCGGGCGTTAACAATTACGGTAGTGTGAAAGTCGATTTCGATATTAGCTCTCTTCCATGGATGGCATTCGATTGGGATACAGACAATACCATTGACGACCCAAGCGCTCGACTTTATTTTGGTTACTATCGAGGAAGTGACAGAGTGATCTACTGGAAAGAAGTAAGAAACTAATTATTCAAATTTCAAACTCAATTTCCAGTATTTTACGGGTTTAGCGGTTATTTACTCAACTTCAAGCAATCAACGTCATAAAAGAGACTTTCACCTCAGTGAACTATCTGATTAATTGATCACTCCTGGCAGCAACCTCCAATCTATCTAAGGAGCTGAAGGAGTCAATACCAACCGACTTTTCAAATGGCGATCAACTTTATTTTTAGTCATATATTGATGACGAAAGTTTCCTAACGAATAATCCAAAGCTTGATCATCATAGTGTTCATCGGTTACCACCCCCGATTGACCAGAGGGATTAATGCCCCAACTGTTTTCGATGTCACCAAAATCAATAACCCGTCGTGTCGATGGTCCCATCATGACCTTTAAGTCATCGCCATTTGCGGTTAACTTGAGATTGTTGATTACTTCAGGTCCTGCGTTACTTTCAAACGGACCTACATTATATAAACGTCCAAGTACTGCATTTTGTCCTAGTGGATGTTGATGAACGGTTTGAATATCTATTCCCCAACGCCAATTAGCGGAGTCATTCCCATATTTCTTAGTGAGTAAAGCTACCGTTTCTCTCCATGCCTGTACAACCAACATCTCTCTCGTTTCAAGTTCTTCAGTATTAAGGTTATCCCACCATAAAGATTCAGGCCGGTCGAGTATTTTCCAGATAGAGCGTTTCATAAAAAAACCAAACTCAAAACCGCTGTAGAGTGCTTCACCCATTTCATCTTCCATGGCTAAACGCATCAGCGAAATTTTTAAACGATTATAGAGTGTCGCACCGACGCTATCCGGACTGTGGGCTCCGTCCCATTCCAAGAAATAGTGCAAAGCTTTTTGTTCTTGTGATGATAGCTGCGCTTTATTACTCACTAAAATGGAACCCGCGACTTGTTGCATTAATTGCCCCGTTGGACTGACATTGTCCAAAAGCATTTTCTTCATATCTTCAGGATTAAATTTTTCTTTTTCAGATAGCTTTGACAATATTCTAGTCGGTCTATCGGTTGGTGAATAATAGCCTGGAACTAACCCCGTCCCACGATCTGCAGGTTGATTATTGGCTGTGTATATCACACCTGATGGAGGGTTTTCTTGTTGAGGATTTTCCGAAAAATCATAGTAGCCGATAATATCATCGTCTCCCGAAGATCCATCCAGTATCATTTTAGAGTTAACATGTTCGGGCCTAATTGGTAATTTGGCACTAGCCCACCAAGCTATATCCCCGCTAGCATTGGCATACATAAGGTTAAGACCGGGTGCATGGATCATCGATGCGGCTTCACGAGCTTTATCTAAACTAAAAGCGGTTGGCAGTTGATAAAATGCCTCGATCATTTGATTATCGGTATTTAGGTAAGCCCACCAAAGCGCGAGTGGTGCTTCAAAGGTGCCTAAAGCAAACTGCCCTTTATTAATTCCCTGATAGATATCATTTATCACAGGCCCATGTCGGCTAATTTTCACCGCTAGAGTGACTGCTTGTTCCCCCTTAACATTTATTACCTCATCAACTTGTTCAAACTTTTTCCAACCATCCACTGCCCAATATTGAGACGGATCCTTTGGATTAACTTTCTCTGCATATAAATCCATATCATCGTTCTCAAACATGGTGAGTCCCCACGCATGTTGCTCTGTCATTCCTAATAACGGCAAAGGCACCAAACCTAAGAAATGCCCGTAAATTTCAGTCGTTGGTGAGGTTAGCTGTGCTTCGTACCATACTGACGGTTGGCTAAACGCAATATGTGGATCATTCACTAGCATAGCTTTGCCAGACTCGCTTCTGTCAGGCGCAACAAGCCAGCTATTACTACCATGGAATAAACCCGACGACTGCAAAGACTCAACTAACGAACTAATCTCTGTGGCAACCCTTTCTGTCAGTTTTGGATCGACGGGGATCTGTTCAAATCCTGGCGTATATTTAACACCTAAATCCTTTAGGTAATTTTCACCAAGCTTTTGCGAAAGATGATGGGTCATAGGGTCATCGCGAAGCCCAACCGCGAATGACAAGGATATGTAACCTGCTATGGAGGCCATATCCTCTAAAGTATAGTGGTGAGGTTCTATGCCTAACAAAGCAAATTCAGATGGTAAGTCTCCCTGTTTAACATAGGCGTTTACACCCTCTAAATAACTCTCCATTATCTCAATCATCTTCGGATCTGCGCGGCGCTTTACGGCAGCAATCCATTTATGAGCGAAACGATGTAAACCAAGGGTACGAAAAAGCTTGTCGGTAGCAAGTGTTCTTTCGCCAATAACCTCAGACAATTGCCCCTGTGACAAACGGCGTGACATTTCCATTTGAAACAGTCGATCTTGCGCATGAACGTAACCAAAAGCCCGGTATAAATCTGCATCACTGTTTGCTTTGAGATGTGGAATACCATGTAGGTCGTAAGAGACGACAACGCTCTCGTTGAGCCCATCTAATATCAGCTCACCCTCTCTTTCGGGATGTTTGGAAAACAAATAAATGTGAATAGCCAAAGCTATTGCGCCAACAACTAGTAACAATGAGAATAGAATTTTCTTTATCATAATCATTTCAACCTATGATGCTCTGGTAAACCATGTAACCGATAACTATTTGAAATAACAAGCATATTTGACGTAAAAAAAACCCCGAATAAACGGGGCTTTCTAAGCTAGTAAATCAATACTAGCGCGATGTTAGTATGAGAAGAAAGCTCTCTCCCCCTCTAGCAATTATTCGTCTAACAATGTCGGGTCAGTTACCTGAACAGCTGTACCGTTTGACAAAAAGAAGCTAACAATCTGCGTTTGCATCTCAGTCGTTACGTTAATTAGACCAACAGGGTCACCGGTTGCATCTGCAGGGCTAAGCAGTGTTGAATGCAATCCTTGGTTTAGCTTTGAGAAAACTCGGCTACCGGCAACAACTCCAGCTTCTTCTGCGGCCAAAGTGGTGGTTCCTAAGGCTCTAGATAATGGAACTGTTCCTGACAAAGGTCCGGTGGCAACAGCGTTTGGAACAACCGCGTCGTCCAACACTTGCATTAACAATGTTGGCACATTGTTAGTTAATGCAAATGCAGCTGTATTAATAGGATCCGATGAATCTACCACGGTTTGCGCAGCAACTAAGAAGCTATCCAAAGTTGCAGGAAATGCTGGGTCATCAACTGTCATACCTGCTCCCGCAGCAACTCCAGCGCGAACCGTTGGTCCAAACGCTAACGAACCGTTCAGTAATTGAGCAATTCCGCCACCAGGATTAGCTAATGCAGCAGCTTTTATATTATCGGAATAAGCAACAAAACCAGTACCTACAATGCCACCTAAAGAATGACCGATAAAGCTAATATTAGCAGGGTCAAAATCGACACCACCGCCATCAACATCCATAAATGCGACCGCTTTCTCAAGGGTTAACAAGTCTAATATTGCTTGTCGATTATTATCGCGTGCTACCAATAAGTTACCTAAATTGATGGTATGTGCACCCGATGAATCTGCTACACCATCTGGGCCAGGAGCGCCTGTTGCGTTATCAACATAATCAACACCCATTGTACGCTCTCTAAGACCGCCGGCCTCGTAACCTTCAAAAATACCAACCAATCCTCCGGAAGCATCTTGAAGTCCAGCATGTACTAGGTCGTCAGCGGTAATACCATGTAAAGGCATATCCATTGCTACCACAGCAGTACAGCTTGGTGCAGCGGCTAGCGAGTCAGCTATTCCAAGCATATTAGTACGGTTTGCAGTAATACCATGCTGGAATATCGTTACCGGATAACCTGCGGCAGGTTTAGGACAACTGCCAGCCTTAGGCATGGATACCAACAATGGTGCGATTTCTACACCGTTAGCGCGAGGAAATGAATTTGCATAGGTTAGGTTCTCACCAAATGGATTAGGAACCAAGGCGCCTTCAGGTCCAAGTGGCAACTCTTCTAGCGCTTTCCACATTGTGTTTAATGGTGCCGTAGGATTTTCTACGCTCGGCGCGGCCAATAAATAAGTTAGTGCAATAGTTCCTTCATAAAGGTCTGCAGCACCAATTCCAGTAAAAGGAGTGGTGTCTGTACCTAAAGTGCTAAAACTAGTCGCTGGCGGAGCACCAGCAAACAAAGGACCATCAATGTAGGCAAGCTTAGCTGAATTCATAACCGAACCAACCGACTGCACCATAAACTGATAACTCATGATAATCTGAGGACGTGAAGGACCACCTTCAAAGTTTGATGCAGCTATTTCCATTGCGTTAACCAACTGTCTAACAGGCTCTAAAGCACCCTCAGGAGTTGTTAGATCAAGTGGTGTGGTTGCTTTTGCAACAGCATATTGAGAATCATGTAAAAGCGGTAAACCGTCTGTATCTTGTAAACCATTGGTTAGAACAACCATATAAGCAGTTTGTTGCTCAAGTGGAACCGTTGGAATGATCGCAACCGAAGTTGGTCCAGTCATTTGCACAACATACTCTAAACCAGCTGTTAATTCTCTATCAACGCTAGTAACTGGGCCGGTAGGACCAGGAATACCAGGTGCGACTTCGCCTCTTGCAACGTTTACTTTATATAGATGAATATTTGTTCCACCAACAACGGTTGACGCATCAAGACTTAAACCAGCATCTCTGCTTGAAAAATTGATGACGAATGGAGCAACTGACGACCAGCCATCAAGCGCACTGATAGCAACCGTAGGATCTCCAAAGTTTTCTGCGTCTGCTACAGGAAGATTAAGTGTTAAGTCGGTGCTACCACTAAACAATAAATCGTTTGGGACTGGAATGCTTCCAGTCGAAGGTGCATATACGGGTACCATTCTCGCCGGAACAGCTTGACTTTGGGCCTCTAGCGGGTCGTTAACCCCATCGCCTCCACAGCCGAGCATCGCGACGCTTAGACCAACGCCCGTCATTGCTGACAGTAAAAAATTGCCTCTTTTCATGAATGTCTCCTATAATTTTTCGACTTCTATCCTACGTAGTAAAGAAATATGGCTTTATTAATTAGCCATTTCGGTCATTGCTATTTTTAGTTATATATTATTGGGGTTGACGCTAGCGAGTTCTGATAAAAACTGCTCGCCAACTTAAAACTCACTAATCCTAACTGTTTTAGCATACAAAAGGCAAGTCCTCTGACCAGATGTTGCAAAAAATGGGTACTATTTACAGCCATCATTTTCTACATCTCACCATCGGTGCCAATATCTAGCTATAAAAGAGGCTTCGTTTAGCATTAGTGCTATCCAATAGATTAAGGAAGTACTCGATGATAGATACCGCTATCTATGAAGGTTTTTAATAAGTTTTTGTCTACTTTTCCCTTTTTAGCCTCATCGCTTAGAATATCTAAGGCTAACGCTAACCCCACCGCTCTTTTATAAGGACGGTCTTGAGCTGTGAGCGCGTCAAACACATCAGCTATGGTCATTATTTTACTAGCGATAGGAATTTCGCTGTCCTTTAAACCATGCGGATAACCGGAACCGTCCAATTTTTCATGATGTGCGCCAGCAATACTCGGAATTCCAGCCAATTCATCGGTCCACGGAATTCGCTTCAAAAAAGCTTGGGTATGAACAACATGGCTTTGAATTTCCTGTCGTTCACTTTCCGTTAAACTCCCCTTTTTTATCGAAAGCGACAGAAAGTCTGATTCCGACAGCAAAGATAATTCAAAAGGAAAATCACTGTCCATTTTATAATTAACCATATCATGCAAATCAACACTCAATTTTTGCTGACTAACTGTTGGTTGATTCGCATTCATTAACACCGATTTAAACTCATCTAACTGCTCAAGCTGGCGCAAAAAATCTCGTATTTCGCTAGTGCTTGCTCTAGCATTATTTGCTCTATTGGGCTCTTTAGGGTCAAACGTTTTTAACTGAGCTATAAGAGCGACCTTTTCGTGTTGCGAGTACTCATTGCTTTGTATTAATTGTTCATAGAAGCGTTTTTCCAATAGCTGTTTCTGCCATTCAATTTTAAGTACCAAGTAGTCGAAACGGCTAGCATGTAATTTATTAGCCTTTAGCAGAACATTTTCCTTAACACCTACTTTGCCAAAATCATGTAACAACGATGCGTAACGTAATTCTTTTAATTTCTCAACGCTAAAAGATAGATTTCTATGAACTCCCGCCGTTTCTTTATTTAACATTTCTGCTAAACCTGTTGTTAATTCAGCGACTCTAAATGAGTGACCGCTAGTAACAGGATCTCGCGATTCGATAGCATTAACCGAAGCAGAAACAAACCCTTCAAATAAATTTTGAATATTTTCTATCAAGTGACTATTATCTATAGCGACCGCCGCTTGGCTCGCAAGCCCAGCAAGTAAGCCTTCTATAGACGGCGAGAAGCCGAGCCCTTTCGATGAGCGTGAAAGTCGCCGCTGAGAATCAACGTTTTTGGTGGACGAATTGTTACCAGTATTTGCAGCAGGTAAATCTCTAGCGTTTATAGAATCTATTACTTCACTCTGCTCACCCGCTCTATCTTTTCCACTGTCCGCAAAACTTCTAGAATGAATTGAACCTTCTACGTCAATTCGCCCGAATGTGTTTATAAACTGTAATACGCCAATTATTTTCTGTTTATGATTTTTCATTGGAAGGACTAATAGTTCTTTAGTCCGGTACTTCATTTTAATATCAAAGCTTTTGTCAAAAGAAAATGGAAAGCTACTATCAAGTTTGTAGACATCCTCAATGTTAAGAATTTCACCGGTGTTTGCTACGAAACCTGCTAACGACTGGTTGGTTATTGGAAATCGGACTTCTTGAAAATCAAAATCGATTAGACTGTTTTGTGTCAATTTAAACACTAACTCGTCATCGCCTTGACTATTTTTTTCTACCAGATACAGAGACGCGCCCTGACAGCGTCCGAGCTGGCGCCCTTGTTCTAAAACCATGCTTAGAAGCTTATCGAGGTTTTTTTCTGCACTTAAGGCGACTCCAATCTCGCTTAATTTTTGGCGTTCTGATTCGACAAGTCCATATTTTCTACCGGCGCTAATCAGCTCTAACTTTGTTCTATTAAAATCTAATGCTACATTCAGAGTATTCTCAAATTGCTCGATAGAAAATGGTGATGCGAGATAAATATCCGCTCTAACGGACTCATTAAAGGAAATATAAAAAAAGCGTCTATTGGGCTGGTTGAGTGGTAAGGGTGATACAAGTTTAGCGCTGGGGGAAATCAGCACGGCGGACAACTCAGGACGATGATAGTCTTCGGGTAGTTGTTGCGCTTCTATGATAATGAATTGATTTAATCTGACCCTCAATGCTGGTTCAAAATCCGACAAACGCCCTATCAACAAAATGGTAGGTTGATTTATTGATTGGTCATTTGTCGAATTATTATTCATGCAATCTGATCAAAATTATTAATAACTCCAGATGAAATAAATTATGAGTGGTTAGCTGATAAACACTACCTTTCCTAAGCCAAAGGTTTCATATGAGGAAACAAAATAACATCTTTAATTGTTGGCGAATCGGTGAATAACATAACCAATCTATCAATGCCTATACCCTCTCCAGCTGTCGGAGGCAGACCATACTCTAGAGCGTTTATGTAGTCATCATCAAAATGCATCGCTTCGTCATCTCCTGCATCTTTTTCTTCAACCTGCTTCCTAAATCGAGCGGCTTGGTCTTCTGCATCATTTAACTCAGAGAAACCGTTAGCGATCTCGCGGCCTCCAACGAAAAACTCAAAACGATCGGTAATAAACGGGTTGTTATCATTTCGCCTAGCTAGTGGTGAAACTTCCCATGGGTACTCGGTAATAAAGGTTGGTTGAATTAACAAGTGCTCTGCAGTCTCTTCAAAGATTTCACAAATATATTTTCCTGGTCCCCATACGCCGTCAACATCGGGTTCTTTAACATGCACAGATTTCGCATAAGCTTTAATTTGGTCGAAGTTTTCTTCCGGATTTCTAAAAACAACTTCATCAAAACTAGGATTATGCTTGAGAATAGCATCAATCATTGAAATCCGGGCGAATGAAGAACCGAAATCATAATCAACGCTTTCGGTAATGTTACCGTCTGCATCTTTAACTGTGTTTGTCACTATGGAGCTTCCTAAAACGGATTCGGCAACGGTTCTAAGCATATCTTCTGTCAAATTCATTAGGTCTTCAAAGTCTGCATAGGCGTGGTAAAACTCAAGCATTGTAAATTCTGGATTATGGCGGGTTGAAAGTCCTTCATTTCTGAAATTTCTGTTAATTTCAAAAACACGATCAAAACCACCAACGACTAACCGCTTGAGATACAATTCCGGAGCGATTCGCAAATACATGTCTATATCCATAGCATTATGATGAGTCACAAAAGGTCTGGCTACCGCTCCTCCAGGAATAACCTGCAGCATTGGCGTTTCAACTTCCATAAAGTTTCTTTCCACCAAGAAACGTCTAATAGCTTCAATCACCTGACTACGAATTAAAAAGTTTTTTCTCGTCTCTTGATTTGTAATTAAATCAACATAACGTTGTCGATACTTTATTTCTTGATCCTTTAGGCCTGCATGCTTTTCGGGCAAAGGTCGAAGGGATTTTGTTAACAAATGGAACTCGTCCATACCGACAAAAAGATCGCCATGCCCACTCAGTTTAAGTTGCCCCTTAACACCAATGATGTCGCCGATATCAATTCCGCTCCAATCGCTCTTAATTTTCTTTTGTGCGTCCTTGCTTGCGTATGCCTGTATTCTTCCGGTCATATCCTGAACAACAAAAAATGGTCCACGTTTGGCCATTACACGACCAGCAATGCTTACTATTTTTCCAAGCGCTAATACCGACTCTTTATCCATCGAGCCAAATTCATCTTGTAAGTTTTGAGCGTGATGCTCTGGCTTAAAGTGATTGGGGTGTCCATTAGCAGAGCAGTTACTGCGAATCATTGACAATTTCTCACGACGCTCAACAATTAATTTGTTATCTTCCAGCTGCGTTTGGTTTTCTTCTGAATTGCTCATAGTGGTTTCTTTTTATCTCTACTCTTTCAAATTTATGCTATTCCTTTGACCAGTAAATCTTGGGAATAAGCGACTGTTTAGTGACACGTTTTTTTAATTTAAATTATGCGCTATTTAAAGCCCTGCTTTCAAACTTTCTTCAATAAAGCCATCTAAATCGCCATCCAGCACCGCCTGAGTATTACTTGATTCATACCCGGTTCTAAGGTCCTTAATTCGGGACTGATCAAGTACATAAGATCTAATTTGACTTCCCCAACCGATATCAGACTTAGAATCTTCCATGACTTGTTTTTCTGCGTTCTGCTTATGAATTTCAAGCTCATAAAGCTTGGCTTTTAACAGCTTCATGGCTTGGTCTTTATTCTTATGCTGTGAGCGATCATTTTGGCACTGTACAACGGTATTAGTCGGTAAATGGGTAATTCGAACCGCTGAATCAGTTTTATTAACGTGTTGACCGCCGGCACCACTTGCACGATAAGTATCTATCCTTAAATCCGCAGGATTGACGTCTATATCTATATCTTCTTTAACTTCGGGGTAACAAAATATACTTGCAAAACTAGTGTGTCTGCGACTTCCTGAGTCAAACGGCGACTTTCTGACCAACCGATGAACCCCTGTTTCCGTGCGAAGCCACCCGAACGCAAACTCGCCTTGAACTTGAATAGTCGCACTTTTAATTCCGGCCACTTCTCCCGACGACAACTCTATAATTTCGGCCTTGAAGCCCCTACTTTCGCACCACCGAAGATACATACGTAGCAACATATCTGCCCAATCTTGAGCTTCAGTGCCCCCAGAACCTGACTGAATATCAATGTAAGCATTTTCAGCGTCCATATCACCGCTAAACATTCGGCGAAACTCAAGCTTCTGTAGATGTTTATCAAGGTCATCTAATTCATTGATTAATTCGTCGACGCTGTCTTGATCATCTTCGTCAACGGCCATCATCAACAGCTCTTCTGCATCATCTAGCCCATCATCCAACCTGTCGATGGTGCTAACTACCACTTCTAAATTTGAACGTTCCTTTCCCAGAGCCTGGGCCCTAGCCGGTTCGTTCCATACGTCAGGTAATTCAAGCTCTCTTTCTACTTCGTCTAAACGCTCTTTACAGACAACGTAGTCAAAGATACCCCCTAAGCGTGTCTCGACGCCCTTGAAGCTCTTTGATTCTTTCTTTTATTGAGGTAACTTCTATCATGACTTACTTCGTTTGCAACCCTCTAAATGATAATGAGTATTCTACTAAATAACCCGTTACTAGCCCAGACAATTTACTTATAAGCTTTGTGCTAAAGCTATTGCTTGCATACAATCCGCTTTTCTCAGTGAAAAAGAGTGTATCTGTTCTATTCCTTAATGCTGGCTTTTAGCTTATCAACAATTATTTGATTAGCTTCAGGAAACTCACATTCATCCAATTTGGCCAACTCAACCCATCGGATAGGCTGCCCTTCGGCTCCCTCTTCCGTACCACTATATTCACTTACCCAATAGAAATTTAACTCAACAAGCTTATCTGTGTAGTCGAATAATTGCTGATAATAAAACTGGCTATCAACAACTTTTATATTAAGTTCTTCCAATAGTTCTCGACTTAGCGATTGCTGATGAGTTTCTCCCGGCTCAACTTTACCGCCCGGAAACTCCCATAAACCGCCTTGATGCTTATTATTGGGTCGTTTAGCTAGCAGTACCTGTTGCCGATTGTCGAAATCGTTAACAATTATGCCGGCAACAACCTCAATTCTCTTTTGTTCTTTGGGGCCGCATTCAATCGGCTCAGTTATCGTATTATTATTTTTCATCATTTTTTGGCTCAAACACCACCGAAAAAGTCTCGATCCTTTTTACTTAAAAAGTGATATATGAAGGCTTAATCAAGTTATAGAACTGCAATTAAAAAAGGCGCTAAATTAGCGCCTCTTAATGTTTGGTAAATTACCCAACAATTTAGACGAGTTTACCGTGACATTGTTTATATTTTTTACCTGAACCACAAGGACAAGGTTCGTTTCGACCTACTTTTTGACCTTCTCGAGTATATGGTGTGTGTGCCTCAGCCTGCTGTTGTTGCTGTTGTTGCTGTTGCTGCTGTTGCTCAGGTATTGCAGAACCTTGTTCATGCTCGTACGTAACACCACTTGCCTGTGATTCTCGTCTACGCTGCTCTTCAACGGCGGTCACATCTTCAGGGTCTTTAACTTGCACCTTAGATAGAATGCTTATCACGTCAAATTTGACGTTTTCTAACATTTCGGCAAACAACTCGAAGGCTTCGCGCTTATATTCTTGCTTTGGGTTCTTTTGTGCGTAACTTCGTAAACCTATTCCTTGTCGCAAGTGATCCATCGATGCCAAATGCTCTTTCCAATGGCTATCGAGGTTTTGCAACATCACTGATTTTTCGAAGTGTCGAATAACAATATCGCCAACCTGCTCTTCTTTCGACTCATACTCGTCAGTCAATGCCGTTAAAATCTTCTCTCTTAATGGTTCCTCATGAAGCTCTTCATCTTCATCAAGCCATTGTTGAAT